>CAKZOC010000117.1 GCA_937136025.1 uncultured Bacteroidota bacterium | reverse complement strand
TTATACGGTCCGATTGCCGAATTCATTTGAATACGGTACCCCCTGTTTACATGGATTTCTCCTTTGTCATCCACCCAGGCGACCCGGAAGGAAATGAGTCGTTCGGGCTCAACCATTCTCAGCAAGATATTCTTACCGTTGTAAATTTTGTTTTTAGAGATGTAGGGAATGGTCGTTTCTGCCACTTCCTGTACGGCTTGAAGGAACTCGGGTTCATGGCCGTTTCGGCTTCGGATTTCCTCCATAAAAGCCTCAATCTTTGCTTGTATTTCAGACATAAGGTTTTGATTGAAAATTGTCAGGTTGAAATAATTAGGGCTAAATTATGCCTTTCCCGTAATTCTTCATCCCTTTTAATGAAAATTTGACAATTTTTTTAGGTACGTCACCGGAACGCTTAACCCAGGGAGGAAAGAGCCTGCTCGAGATCTTCGATAAGATCGCGGGCATCTTCGATTCCCACGCTCAGGCGCACCAGGGCGTCTGTAACACCGCTTTTCTCCCGTTCTTCCTTCGGGATGCTGGCATGGGTCATACTGGCCGGGTGGCCCGCAAGACTTTCCACACCCCCCAGAGACTCGGCCAGGGTGAATACTTTCAGAGATTCGACAATCCTGACGGCATCCGCGTAATTGGCGCCTTTAGGGACGAAAGATATCATCCCGCCAAAGTCGTTCATTTGTTCTTTGGCCACTTCATGGTTGGGATGGTCTTCAAAACCGGGCCAATACACTTTCTCCATAGCCGGATGACTGCGAAGGTATCGAGCAATTTCGGCTCCGTTTTCGCAATGCCGCTGCATACGCACGTGCAGGGTTTTAATTCCCCGAAGTACCAGGTAACTATCCATAGGCCCACATACCGCTCCACTGGCGTTCTGAATAAAGTACAGACGGTCAGCCAGGTCGGGGTCCCGCACTACAAGGGCTCCGGCGACTACATCGCTGTGCCCGCCCAGGTACTTGGTTGCGGAATGCATGACGATGTCTGCTCCCAGGTCCAGCGGTTGCTGAATATAGGGTGTCGCAAAAGTATTGTCTACAGCCAGCAGGATTTTGTGCTTTTGGGCCAATTCCGCAACGGCTCGGATATCGATGACATTCATCATCGGGTTGGTAGGGGTTTCCACCCAAATGAGTTTGGTCTTTTCAGATATAGCCGATTCAATCCGGCCGGTATCTTTCATATCCACAAAATGAAAATGCAATCCGAAGGGCTCAAAAACCTTGCGAAACAAGCGATAACTCCCACCGTATAGATCGTTTGTAGAAATAATTTCGTCCCCGGGACTTAAAAGTTTTATTACGGCATCCATTGCGGCCAAACCGCTCGCAAAGGCGAGCCCATAAGTGCCATTTTCAATGCTGGCCAGCCCCTTCTCCAGTGCGTGGCGGGTTGGGTTACCACTTCTGGAATATTCAAACCCTTTATGACCGCCCGGAGTGGTTTGGGCAAATGTGGAGGTCTGGTAGATCGGAGGCATTACCGCTCCGTAAGCTTTATCAGGTTCCTGTCCTCCGTGAATCGTATTTGTATTGAATCTTAAGGGCTTCTTCATGGATAGAAAATTATTCTGGCAAAGGTATTCGGATTCTGGTCCGATTACAACTCGAACGATAAAAAGGACTTTGTGGTATTGCCGGGGATTGTACCTTTATGCTGTCTAACCCAATAGCCTATTAACTGCGAGGTCTATGAAATGTACTTTTTCCATCTGTTTTCTGTTTATGATCCTCTCCTGTACTTCGGATTCGACCACTGAGTTGAAAATCCGCGAATTCGAAGGAGCGGTTTGCGAGGATTGTCCGAAAGTCCGGATTTCGATTCCCGAAGCCCAGGACAATACCCTGCTGGGCAAGTCTGTCAATACAGCGGTAAGGGAGGAAATCATTGAATTACTGGATTTTGCTCAGAACAACAATGCCATAGATATACCCGGAGCCATTGACGCCTTTACCACGGGATTCCGGAATTTGCAGGAGGAATTTCCTGAGGAATTAACCGGATGGGAAGCCAGTGTAACAGGCACAAAATCCTATGAAGACCCGTCCTTGCTAACTTTAAAGCTCGAAACGTACCTATTCACGGGTGGGGCCCACGGATATGGCGCTACACGCTATTTGAACTTCGATAAAGAAACGGGGGCAGAACTCTCAGGGACCGAACTCCTGAACGATCCGGAAGCATTTTCAGAATTTGCCGAGAAGGTATTCCGAAAAAAATACGACATCCCGGAAGAAGCTCCGATCAACAGCACCGGGTTTATGTTTGAAGAAAACCGGTTTACACTGCCTGAGAATATCGGCCTCTCTGCAAATGCCCTCGTACTGCATTATAACCCCTACGAAGTCGCCTCCTATGCCGATGGATCCCTCATCCTCGAAATTCCTCTGGACAAAGGACTTGCATTTCTCGAAAGACCCGATTATTAACTGCGTTTACCGAACTATTTTTAAAAGGGAAAGCACCGTCCCCAGATGGAGTCCCTCATGATAGAGGTTAAATTGCAGGGCATCGTCAATGGAATTCAGCGTAAACCCCGCGCTGTTTTGAAACGTGGTGTAGTCTTTAAAAATACCACTGTTATAATCCTGCTCCAGCTTACCCACCGTATCCACAAGGAGTTCCGCGACCACGGCCCGCTGTTCCCGGTCGGGTAATTCCCCGGGAAAGGTCCCCTTGGAGTACATGCCAACCCAATCATTTGGAATATTCAAGGGAAGGCCACTCAATTTATAGCAGAGCAACTGCTGCACGACCAGGATATGACTGATGTTCCACCAAATGTTGTTTCGAAACCCTTCCGGAATATCCGCAAGGTCGGGTTCCGGGGTATTTTCGAGGATTTTTACCAGGTTTCTCCGGTGACGCTGCATCGTTTGAAAAATGAATTCGGCCTTCATTTGGAATTGGGTTTAATTGCGTTTTGCTTCTAAATTAAACCTTACTTTTGAATACGAGAAAAAAAAATCGGGCATTGATATTGGTCCTATGAAAAAATTCTACTACCTCAGTACCTGTGACACTTGCAAACGTATTCTCTCCGAATTGGATCTTCCTGAAGACTTCGCCAAACAGGACATCAAAACCGAACCGATAACTGCGGCAGATCTGGAAGCCTTACGGGAGCGCGCCGGCAGTTACGAGGCCCTGTTCAGCAAACGGGCGCGCCTGTACAAGGAACGCGACCTTAAAAATCAGACCCTCAGTGAGCCGGATTACAAAAATTTAATCCTGGAGCATTACACATTTCTGAAAAGGCCGGTTACGGTCCTCGGGGATCGGATTTTTATTGGAAATGCCGCCAAAACGATCGCGGCTACCCAAGAAGCCCTGCACTCTTGAGTAAAAGGACCCTGGCCATTCTGGCTGCCATCGGGGCCACTACAATTTACGGCCTGAATCACACCATTGCCAAAGGTGTAATGCCTCATCATGTTGGGGCATTTGGATTTATTTTCCTCAGGGTAAGCGGGGCGGCCATACTGTTTTGGGTCATTTCAATTTTCGGTCCCAAACAGCGCATTGAAAAACGCGACTGGGGACGGCTTTTACTCTGTTCCCTTTTTGGGATGGTCATCAATATGCTGGCTTTTTTTAAGGGCCTGGAGTTATCTACCCCAATCAATAGCTCGGTCCTCGTCACAATAACACCCATTATTGTTACTGTGCTCTCTGTTTTTTTGATCGCCGAAAAAGTTACCCGGATTAAGGTTTTAGGCATAGGCATGGGGCTGGCCGGAGCCCTCGCACTTATATTTATGACCGAAGGGGAGCAGGTAAATGCCCCCAATATTCCGGTAGGCAATGCCCTTTTTATCGTAAATGCAACCAGCTACGGCCTGTACCTCATCCTGGCTAAAAAACTTATCGAGAAATACCATCCCTTCACATTGATGAAATGGTTGTTCACCCTGGCGTTCGCGATCAACTTTCCGATAACAATTACACAATTTCTGGAAATCAACTGGATGGATATTCCTCCTGCAGGCCTCGGGGCTATTGCGTTTGTCATTATAGGAACCACATTTCTGACTTACCTGTTTAATGTTTTTGCGTTAACCGAACTAAAGGCCTCTACGGTAAGTGCATTTGTCTATGCACAACCCGTTATTGGAATCCTCTTTGCGCTTCTGATGGGCAAAGACAAACTTTCCCTTCTGACATTTGGAGCTACCCTGCTCGTGCTGTTTGGAGTATATCTGGTAGGCAAACGCCCTAAGGCAGGTCTTTCCGCGGAATCCTGACCGGTCGTGTGTCTTTTTGGGTGAGCACCCTGAAGCCTTCACCCTTTTCGACCGCATTGAATTTTTTGTTCATCTCAGGTGTAGGGCTTGTCAGTTTACGGGTTGTAAGATTTATCCAGCCTCCCATGAGTTGGGCATGTGCTACCTGCCTGCCCTGGTGATCGTACATATTATGGTAGAACTCAAAGAACATCCCATCGGCGCTCAAGCCATTGATTTCCAAAGAAACCTGAACCGGATTTCCAGGTAAAACTTCATGTAGATAATAGACGTGTTCGTAGAAGACAACAGGACCAATGTCATTGGAATTCAAGTATTCCAAAGTAAAGCCCAGATCGTGGAAAAACGCCATCCGGGTATGGCTCATGAAACTGATATAGGCCGTATTGCCCAGGTGCCGATTGGCATCCAGATCATTCCATCGGATATCTACAGGCTTCAAATACATAGCGTCTTTTTACATGTGAAATCTCCAAAAATACACTGAATTTAAAATTGCTTTTCCGATTGGGCCTTAATTTATCCTTATTTTTAGCCCAATAACTTATTCCCATGAGCGAAAAACCCGCCTTTATTAAGACCCTGAAGCTGCCCGTTATCGCAGCTCCATTATTTTTGATTTCCAATCCAGAGCTCGTTATCTCTTGTTGTAAAAATGGAATTGTAGGAACTTTCCCCGCCCTGAATCAGAGGAGCAGTGAAGGCTTTGAAGCCTGGTTGATCCAGATAAAAGAAGCGCTCGCGACCTACGAAAAAGAAACAGGAAAAACTCCGGCCCCTTTCGGAGTTAATCTTATCGTTCACCCCTCAAACCCGAGGCTGGAGGCCGACCTGAGATTATGTGTTAAACATCAGGTACCCCTTATTATCACCTCACTTGGAGCCGTCTCACAGGTGGTCGATGCGGTGCACAGTTACGGAGGGCTGGTCTTCCACGACATCATCAAAAAGAGACATGCCGAAAAGGCGGCAGAAGCCGGAGTGGACGGGCTTATTCTTGTTTCGGCAGGTGCAGGCGGGCACGGGGGAATCATGAACCCCATGTCCCTTATCGCAGAAGTTGAGAGCTTTTTTGACAAAACCCTTATTCTTTCCGGTTGTATCAGCACCGGACGCGATATAGCTTCCGCCCTTCAAATGGGGGCAGATCTGGCTTATATGGGCACCCGGTTTATCAACACCGAAGAAAGTGCAGCCCCTCAGGAGTATCGGGAAATGATCATCGAGGCCGGGGCAAGTGATATTGTCTACACGGCGGCAATCTCCGGAGTTCACGCCAACTTTTTAGGACCCAGCCTCCGGGCGGCAGGTCTTACCGAAGAGGACTTAAAAAAGGACACGAAGATCGATTTTGGCAAGGAACTCGACACTGAAGCCAAGGCATGGAAAACGATTTGGTCGGCGGGTCAGGGAGTGGCTACGGTAAAAGATGTGCTGCCTGTGGACAAACTTGTTGAACGCCTCCGGGCGGAGTTTCTGAAGGCGCTGGAAACTCAGAATGCTGTACGGGATCACTACCGTTAACCCTCCTGCTGTATGTATGTAAAAAGGAATATGGGCATCATGCCCATCATTATGGGTACCTGGAAAAACCTGGTTTTTTTTACAGCATGGACCTCCTTTGTTTTCTACCTGTACTACTATCAGGATTGGACGTTTATTTCACTGGCCTTTGAGCCCCTTACCGTAATCGGTATCGCGGTGTCCTTCTACCTGGGTTTTAAAAACAGTCAGAGCTATGACCGTTTCTGGGAGGCCCGGAAAATTTGGGGGGCTATCGTAAATTACTCCCGAACCTGGGCTACACAGGTCTTAAGCCTCGTCGAGGAAAGTGAAAATGACAAAAAAATATTGATTTACAGGCATTTGGCGTGGATCAATGCCCTTAGAATACAGTTGAGGCAGCCCAGTTCTTTTTCCATGAAGCCCAGTCGTTCCCTCAAACATATTATCGAAGGTTATGAAGAAGAATCTTCCTTGGAAAAAGCCCTGAAACAATATATTTCAGAAGAAGAATTAAAGTCTGTGTTACCCCGAAAAAATGCCGCTACCCACCTTATAAAAAAACAAGCGCTCCACCTGGAAAAGCTCCTCGCACAGGGAAGGATTACTGAATTTGACAAATTGCTCCTTCACGGACTGATGGAAGAAATGTACAATCAGCAAGGGGCTTGTGAGCGCATCAAAAACACCCCATTCCCACGGCAATACTCGTATTTCGGAACTATTTTTGCCTGGATTTTTGTGTTGTTACTCCCCTTTGGACTATTGAACGCTTTTGATGAAGAATTCAGCCTGCTATCAGGTTCCGCGCGGATATGGATGGAATTGGCTGCCATTTCACTTTCCGTGCTTATTTCATGGATTTTTATCACTATGGACAAGGTCGGGAGCGGAAGCGAAGATCCTTTTGAAGGAAGGTTTAACGATGTCCCCATGACGGCTATTTGCCGTACTATTGAAATTGATTTGAAAGACATGCTCGACGAGGACGCCCTGCCTGAGAAGATCGCGCCTATTCATAATATTTTGTACTGATGCCCCTGGTATCCTCAGATTTCAGGCCTCCAATTCCCTTTCGAAATGGCCATGCCTCAACCCTCTACTCGGCCCTCTTGCGGAAACCCAACGGGCCCGATCAGCAAAGAGAACGCATCTATCTGGAAGACGGCGACTTCCTGGATCTCGACTGGACGCGTCAGCCAACGGGCGCGAATCGGCTTATCGTTCTATTGCATGGACTTGAGGGGAATGCCCAGCGTCCTTATATGCTGGGTAGCGCCAGGCTCTTCAGTGAAAACGGCTACGATATTTGCGCGGTGAACTTCAGAGGTTGTAGTGGCGAGCCCAATCTTGCATTCCGTTCCTATCATTCCGGAGCGACCGAAGACCTCAGTGCCGTCCTCAGGCACATCGTTAAGACCGCTTCATATCGACAGATCTACCTGAAGGGTTTTAGCCTGGGAGGAAATCTGATTCTGAAATTCCTCGGGGAACAATCAGACCTTACCCGTCATATTCAGGGGGCGGTCGCAATTTCTGTTCCCTGCGACCTGCACGACTCCCTGATACAACTCAACCGACGGGGAAACTGGATCTACGCCCAGCGTTTTCTTAAGTCCCTGAGGGAAAAAGTTGAAGAGAAACAGCGGCGTTTTCCCAGTGCATTTCCGCACGGAGGCGTAGAACGGATTCATAGTCTGAAGGACTTTGACGACGTCTACACGAGTCAGGCCCATGGGTTTAAGGACGCCCTGGATTATTACAAAAAATGCAGTAGTCTCCCGTTTCTCAGCAGCGTCAATACCCCTACACTCCTGTTAAACGCACAGAATGACTCTTTTCTCGGGGGTAAGTGTTACCCCACAGAACAGTGCAGGGAGCACTCCTATATTCATTTTGAAAGTCCCCGTTTCGGCGGGCATGTAGGTTTTGTAGATACCGGAACCTATTACTACAGTGAAAAAAGAAGCCTGGAGTTCCTAAATGCCCTGAATTAAGGAGCTATTTAGTATCTTCGGGGCTCCATCTAGAATAAATACCCTATGAAACGAATCCTGTCTGGAATTGCACTTACGGCCCTTCTTTTAGGTTGTGGTGAAAAAAAAGAAACAAAAAAAGACGGTTTTGAAATGAACCGTACCAAAAAAGAAGAAGTGAAAGCGACAACAGCCTCTGAAGGTGTGCCTGTAGACATGAATAACAAGGGCATTGGTCCTATTACGTCTGTCACCTTTGAGGAAGCTATCGATCAGGAACTGGCCAAGGCCGGAGAAACTCAATATCAAATGATCTGTACGGCCTGTCACATGATCGGCCAACGGATGATCGGGCCGGATCTTACCGGGGTTTATGAAAGACGAAGCCCGGAATGGGTCATGAATATGATCCTCAACCCGGACGTCATGATTAAAGAAGATCCCATAGCCAAAGCCTTACTCGAAGAGTACAATGGAGCGATCATGCTCAATCAGAATCTCTCTGAAGAAGATGCCCGCGCCCTGGCTGAATATTTGAGAACGCTTTAATTCCTTCGGGAATCGAATACCAACCGGATTTGGCTCACGCTTTATCCGGTTATTTTATGCCGTTTAAAATTCAGCTCCTTTTATTCAGCACCATCAAAAGCATATTATGGAGGCCGTCACCCGCAAAAAGCACTATTTCATTGCCCTTGTGCCGGAATCGCCCCTAAGGGATACGGTAGATGGTTTTAAAAGGGAAATTAAACGCCGTTACGGGGCAGCTCACGCCCTTAAATCCCCGGCCCATATTACGCTTCAGATGCCCTTTCACTGGCTGGAATCCGAGGAACACCTGTTGGAGAAATGCCTCCGGGAATTCGCGACCCCTCAGGCCAGGCATACTGTGAATCTCAATGGTTTTGACTGTTTTTCACCCCGGGTGATCTTTGTAAAGGTCGCGGATCACCTGCCGCTTCAGCAATTGCAGCACGCTTTGAAAAAAGAGCTCGTATCCCGGCTGGAGTTTCCGGAGCCTCGGGAGGCCGCAAAGTTTCATCCACATATGACCATTGCCACAAGGGACTTGAGTGCGTCTGATTTTAACCAGGCCTGGGAAACATTCCGATCGCGCAGGTTTCACGCTTCCTTTATTGCTGGCAGCCTGTTTTTACTGAAACACAACGGAAAAACCTGGGATATTTTTATGGAGTTTCCCTTTCAGGGCCTCCCGGAGGGCTAGTGCCTTTCCTCAGCGGCCAGCCCGAAGAATTCTTCCTATCTTTAAACTTCAATATCCCTTGCAGACCTGCTCATGACTCAAAAACCCGAGCATTTTCAAACAAAAAAGAACGCGCTTAAGCGCATTGCCGTACCAAAATGTAGCCCTATGAACCAATCCTTCCTTACGGGTGTTTTTACCCTCCTCCTATGCGCCCTGAGCGGTTGCCAAAACGCATTGGAAGCGGATGCACTTACATTGAATTCTCCTGAGCAGACACATCGTATCGATATCTATCTCGATGAGGCGGGGCGTCCCGGATACCGGGTACTGCGAAAAGGAAATCCGGTAATCGACAGTTCAGGTCTGGGTTTCGAATTTAAAAACCAGCCTGCCCTTCTAAATGGGATGCGATGGGTGGAAAGCGAGCTGTTTTCAGAGGATGAAACCTGGGAAATGCCCTGGGGTGAACAACGGGAGGTGCGCAACCATTACAATGGCGCGCGTATTGTTCTGGAGGAACAGGAGCCGCCGGGTCGCAGGTTGATCTTAAATTTCAGGGCGTATGAAGATGGGATCGCTTTCCGGTACGAATTCCCGGAACAAGAAGGAACAGACAGCCTTCTGATCACTGCGGAAAAATCGGAATTCAAGCTGACCGGAGACCATATGAGCTGGTGGATTCCAGGAGACTGGGACATTTATGAGCACCTTTATAACACCACCCGTGTTTCTGAAATAAACGCACTTTCCAAACAGGATCATCCGAACCTGGCTTCTACCTATATCCCCGAAAATGCAGTGAACACTCCTGTAACCATGCGCTCGGACGAAGGTGTTCACCTGAGTTTTCACGAGGCAGACCTGACAGACTATGCCGGGATGACCCTAAAGGTCGATCCCGACAAACTGATGCTTAGCAGTGCCCTGGTAGGTTCGGACCGCATGGACTATAAGGTTGGGCGTGCCCTGCCTTTTCATACCCCCTGGCGGACCATACAGATCGCAGATCGCGCCGGTGACCTTATAGAATCCAGACTGATCGAAAACCTGAATGAGCCCAATAAACTGGGGGATGTGTCCTGGTTTACCCCCATGAAATACGTTGGAATCTGGTGGGAAATGCACCTGGGGATCGCCACCTGGGATTACGGGATGACTATGGACGAGTCCGGCCGGTGGGTGGATACCGGCAAGGCCCACGGAAAACACGGGGCCACCACCGAGAACACCCGTCGATATATCGACTTTGCCGCTGCAAATAACATCAAAGGAGTGCTTGTTGAAGGTTGGAATACCGGTTGGGAACGCTGGATTGGTTTTGAGGACCGGGAAGGCGTATTTGATTTTGTCACCCCCTATCCCGATTATGATATTGAAGCGCTGGCAGCTTATGGAAGGGAAAAAGGAGTGGAAATTATAATGCACCACGAGACCTCGGCCACACCCAGAACGTATGAACAACAGTTGGATACCGCCTTTGCCCTTATGAACGATTTGGGTATGCATTCCGTGAAGACAGGCTATGTAGGGAAAATTATCCCGAAAGGAGAATACCATCATGGGCAGTGGATGGTCAATCATTACCGCAACGTTCTGGAAACGGCATCCAAATACCAGGTAGCGATCAATGCCCATGAACCCATCAAGGCTACAGGCTTACGAAGAACCTATCCAAACGCCATTTCCCGTGAGGGGTTACGGGGACAGGAATTCAATGCCTGGTCTGTGGAAGGAGGGAACCCCCCGGAGCATCTTCCCATTGTGGCTTTTACACGGATGCTGGCAGGGCCCATCGATTTTACCCCGGGGATATTTGACATCGGTTTAAAGCAGAAACCCGGAAACCAGATCAATACGACCCTGGCCCAGCAACTGGCTTTGTACGTGGTCATCTACAGCCCCATACAGATGGCGTGCGACTTACCCGAAAATTATGAAGGCCAGCCGGCATTTGAATTTATCAGGGAGGTCGGTGTGGATTGGGAACAATCCAAAGTACTCAGTGGGGAAGTCGGGGATTTTGTGGCCATTGCCCGGGAGGAAAGGGAAACGGGGAACTGGTTTGTAGGCGCTATAACGGATGAGGGGTCCAGGGATCTTGAAATCGATTTCAGTTTTCTACCCGAAGGAGTGCGTTTTCAGGCGACGGTATATCAGGACGGACCTCAGGCCCATTACATGGAAAACCCTACGGATATAGACATTGAGAAATCCACTATTGACCGAAACTCCAAAATAAATTACCATCTGGCAGCGGGAGGAGGGCTGGCCATCAGCCTGATTCGGGAGTAAAAATCACCAGAGTTCCAGACCGAGTAACTTCTTCCCGAGTGCTGAGAGCTGTGCGGTTTCATGCCGCTCTTCTTCCCACTTTCTCGGATCCCCGGGAAACGCATATCCTTCAGGAGCTACCCGGTTCTTCCAGGAATGAATCCGCCACTTCCTGAGCACTTCATTTTCAGGTTCTGCAGGCATCATGGAAATATATTGGGCAATTCGGACCTTATCGCGGGAACGGTTTGGACGAATCCCATGAGGCAAAAGACTATTGAAAATAAGCAAGTCGCCCGCCTCGAGTTTTACTTTGACCAATTTGTCCTCCAACCCTGTAATATCGGGTTGAAAAGGATCCCGCCCCACGGGCTGGTTTTGCTTCCATTGATCGTAGTTCCTGTAGAGCCATGGAATACACTGAAATCCTCCCATTTCCGGGTCGGTCTGGTCGGAGAGTGCCAGAACCCCCTGAACATTCTGAGGGCGCGTTTCCGGGTCGTAATCCCAGTGTATAAACCCCTTTTGTTCATATCCCGGACGCGAGGGGAAATTCAGATTCGCCCGGTCAATTGTTACCCAGAGCTCCTTAGTCCCCCAAAGATCTGAGAAGGCCTTGTGAATCCGCTCCTCTTGACGGTTATCCCATAAGTATTGATGGTTGTAGAGTTCAACCATTCCGGTCCCGGCCAGTTCCTTCATCTGCATTTCCGCCCTGGGCGGAGCATACCAGGTGGACGGATCTAAAGGATCTTTCTCTTCAAACTCCCAAAGAAAAGAAGCTGTTTTCTCTGCCCGGGAGACCGGCACAGCCTCCTTTATGATGACATAACCTTCCTCGACCCAGTGCTTCCAGTCTGCTTCGCTGAGGAGTTCCAAAGATTCGCCTTTGGAGCGGTCATTTAGCTTTTTTTTACTGCTGGTCGCTGTTGAAGGGTTTCCCGGGATGGCCTCATGGGCTTTATTGCCCATTTCCTGTTTTTTTCCAGCGTTTTCCATGACGGTGCTTTTAAGGTAGGATCTGCATAAAGGGTCGTCCCCTCGAAATCACATTCCGATTGTTCCCATCAAGTTAACGCATTTCTGGGCGATTTACAATACGCACTAAGTCCGGAAACTGAAATCAGAACACGGAGCCGCCTGACACTCCAACAGAGGTTATCCCCTGGTCATGGCGGTTAAAAATGAAGAATACAGGCCGTTACAGGGTGTCGGTAATCACCTTATAGGTAGGGTCTTCCAAAACATTGACCTCTATGATCTCATCTGCATTTTTAAGGAGTTTGAGGCAATCAGAACTCAGGTGCTTCAGATGTACCTTTTTTCCGACCTTCAGGTAGCGTTCTGTAATCTTGTTTAAAGCTTCTATAGCAGACATATCTACGACCCTACTCTCCTGAAAATCGATTATCACTTCCTGAGGATCGCCCTGTACGTCGAACTTTTCGTTAAACAAACCAATGGATCCGAAGAACAAGGGGCCGTAAATTTCATAGTGCTTAACTCCAGCTTCATCGATATATTTCCGGGCCCGGATTCGTTTCGCATTGTCCCAGGAAAAAACCAGGGCAGAAATGATCACCCCGACCAGTACGGCCAGGGCCAGATTGTGAAGGAATACGGTCACCAGGGTCACTAAAATCATAACCAGGACATCGGATTTGGGCATTCTGCGGAAGGTGCGCAAACTGGCCCATTCAAACGTTCCGAGGGCCACCATGATCATCAGTCCGGTGAGCGCGGCCATGGGCACCCTTTCAATCAGGGGGGCTCCAAACATAATAAACGCGAGCAACATAAGGGCCGCGACAATTCCGGAGAGCCGCGCCCGCGCTCCATTCGAAGTGTTGATCAGACTTTGCCCGATCATGGCGCACCCACCCATACCTGAGAACAGGCCGGATAAAATGTTGGCCGTTCCCTGAGCCACAGCCTCTTTATTGCTCCTGCCACGAGTTTCTGTGATTTCATCTACGATATTGAGCGTCAGCAGGCTTTCGATCAACCCCACCCCTGCCACGATAGCAGCATACGGAAAAATAATGCTCAATGTCTCCAGGGTCAGCGGGAGAACCGGGATGTGAAAAGGAGGGAAACTCCCTTTAATAGAAGCGATATCACCAATACTTCTTGTAGGGATCTCAAAGGCCAGAACCAGACCGAATACCACGAGTATAGCTACCAGAGAGGCCGGGACTACACGGCTCAATCTGGGAAGGAGCCAGATGATCGCCATAGTCAGGGCAACAAGCCCTACAAAAGTCCACAACATTGTACCTTCCATCCACTGCCCGTCTGCCGTTTTAAACTGATCCAGTTGGGAGAGGAATATAATAATCGCCAACCCGTTGACAAATCCGAAAATCACAGGTTGGGGCACTAAACGCATAAACTTTCCGAGCCGGAGCATCCCCGCGATAACCTGTAGCAATCCCGCCAGGATGACTGTGGCAAAAACGTATTCCACCCCATGGGAGGCGGCCAGGGAGACAATCACCACGGCAACAGCCCCTGTGGCTCCGGAAATCATCCCGGGACGCCCTCCAAAAATCGACGTGATCAGGCCCATGACAAAAGCCGCATAAAGCCCGGTCAGGGGTGAAAGACCCGCAATAAGGGCAAAGGCGATAGCCTCAGGCACCAAAGCCAGGGCTACGGTTAAACCCGAAAGGACTTCGGTTCGGTAATCGACTTTCTGAGAAAAGTCGAAAAGGTTTAAGTATTTCTTCAAAATGCGGTTTTAAGGGCGCAAAAATAGCATTATAAACCGGGCCGACCTGAGTATAGGCTCAAAATCTCCCACTGCTACCGGTCGCCGTTCATAAGAATCCATCATCTCCTTCTTCCTATATGCCCTCTGCAGTCCCATCCCATACTAGATTAAATTTTGAGTACATTTATTCGCAAATCAGAACAAGGTAATGGAGTATCAAAAATATGCCGTTCTCGGCGGAGGTAGTTGGGCTACTGCCATTGTTAAAATGCTTTGCGAGAATCTCGATGAAGTTTTCTGGTATATGCGCAATTCGGATGCCATAGATTATATCCATGAACACGGCCATAATCCCAACTATCTGACCTCTGTGACCTTCGACACCTCCAAACTCCGGTTAACCGACCAAATAGACGAGGTGATTTCCCGGGCCGATATCCTGATATTCGCCATACCGTCAGCATTTTTGGAAGAGGAGTTATCCAAAATTAAGGGCACCCTAAAAGGAAAGACCATTTTTTCAGCAATAAAGGGGATTGTCCCGGAAAGCGGGAAAATTGTAGGCGAACATTTTCATACGGAATACGGGATCCCTTTTGGAGATATTGGGGTAATTACCGGACCCTGCCATGCCGAGGAGGTAGCCCTGGAACGACTTTCTTACCTCACCATTGCCTGTGCCGACCCGAAGAAAGCCCGGGAGGTGGCCGCGGCGCTGAGCAGTTCCTATATCAAAACCAAAGTCAGCAAGGATATCATAGGAACCGAGTATGCCGCAATGCTCAAAAACATCTACGCCATTGCGGCAGGGATCGCACATGGATTGGGATATGGGGATAACTTTCAGGCTGTCCTGATGAGCAATGCGATACGAGAAATGAAGCGATACACCAAACGCCTTTACAACATCGACCGGAACATCAACCAATCTGCGTATCTCGGAGACCTTTTGGTAACGGGATACTCCGTATTCAGTCGGAACCGGATGTTCGGCAATATGATTGGAAAAGGGTATACGGTAAAAAGCGCCATGATGGAAATGAATATGGTGGCAGAAGGGTATTATGCCGTTAAAAGCGCTTATAAGATCAAAGAGGACTTTAGCAAAAAAGTAAAAACCCCGATTATAGATGCGGTGTATCAGGTACTCTATAAAGGTAAAAACCCCAAACAGGTATTTGCCAAACTCACCGACAGCATAAGTTAGTATCGGAGGCTACAAGGTAAATGAACTGTGTTGCTTGAGAATTTGCTCCATCTCGCTTACCCATCCTTTCTGCGTCCGGTCATCCGCCTTTAATTGAAGGGCACATTCTTCAGCCACCTGCTTCAGGTTCTTTCGCACACTTTCAATATCGAAGTAAAGGCGTCCTGTCCGCCGGATCAGGAAATCCATGGGGTTATGGATCATTTCGTGTTCCAGGGCAAATAGCAACTCCGCCTTCATCATCCGCCAATACGGGTCGGCATCGGTAAGTTCCCGGAAATTCTCCAGGATCAAATCGGTTTGCTTTCCGTAGTTCGTAACCAGGTACCAGGCATCATAGGCTTCGAACCCATCCTTTTCCATCTTGCTCAGAACCCGGGTCATGTACTTCTGTACCTGTTTGAATTTCTTGAAATCACTCCCGCATAGCGGTGTTTCTTCTGTCCTGCAATCCGATAATTCCCTGTTTTCGTCTTCCTCTTCAATCCCACTTACAATCCGGTCTACCGCCCGTTCTGCCATCTTCCGATAACCTGTCAGTTTGCCGCCGGCGATACTGATCAGGCCGGAATCTGAGGTAAAGATTTCATCCTTTCGGGAAAGTTCTGAAGCCGATTTTCCTTCCTCGTGAATCAGGGGCCTCAGACCGGCCCAGGATGAAATGATATCCGACATTTCAAGTTCGATATCCGGAAACATATTGTTCACTGCCGAGATCAGGTAAATGGCATCTGCAAAATCTGTGTGCACCTCGTTCTTATCGGAATTGTAATTGGTGTCTGTGGTGCCCACATAGGTGATTTTTCCCCTGGGTATGGCAAAAATCATCCGCCCGTCAGGAACGTCGAAATAGACCGATTGTTTTACGGGCAGTTTCTCATGAGGGAAGACCAGGTGTACCCCTTTGGTCAGATGTAACTGCTTCCCTTTTTTACTGCGATTTAAACTCCGAAGTTCATCTACCCAGGGGCCGGCAGCACTGATGACATGACCGGAATGGACTTCAAAAGTCTCCCCTCCAATGCCATCCCGAACGGCAACTCCGCAGACCCTGCCCTCAGGAGTATAGATAAATTCGGTGACCTCGGCATAATTTAAAGCCCTGGCGCCATACTGGAGCGCCGTCTTAATATTTTCAATGGTCAATCTCGAATCGTCGGTGCGGTATTCGGCGTAGTAACCCGCTCCCTTTAAACCCTTTTTCGGGAGAAGCGGCTCCAATTTCAAGGCCTCCTTTTTCTCGAGCATTCTCCGTTTGTCATCTCCCCCTACCTGGGCGAGAATATCGTACACCTTCAGGCCTATTGAGGTGAGCCACTTTCCATAAGAACCTCCTTCTATAAGAGGAAGTAACATTTTTTCCGGCAGCACCAGATGAGGGGCGAGCTTATGTACAATCGCGCGTTCAGAGCCCACTTCCTTGACAAGCCAGAAGTCGAATTGTTTGAGGTAGCGAAGCCCACCGTGAATCAGTTTCGTCGATTTGCTGCTTGTGCCGGACGCGAAATCCCCCTTCTCGAGCAGTACGACCTTAAGTCCTCGCGAGGCGGCGTCCAATGCAATTCCGGCTCCTGTGATACCCCCTCCAATGACAATGAGGTCCGCGGCTCCAGTCTGAAGATTTGCAATGTCTGTGGCGCGATTTCGGGCGGAAAAAGAAAGTGGATTTTGCATTCGGGTCTGAGATTTTACCAAAAATAAGACTTTAGGCAGACCTCTCCAACGCGCGTATTGTTATGGAATTGATATGAGCAGACCTATGGAATATGCGAATTCACTTATGGAATTCGTATTCCCGTTCCACCTTGCATATTCGAATATGATAGGATTCATACCAGCGCGCTCTCCCCTGACGCTGAGCCATAAGGTGCTCCGTCTGGTCTTTCCAAAGGGCAATACTCTGCAGGGATTCCCAGTAACTCACCGTGATACCCACAGCCTCCCGGGCGTGTTCCACGGCAATAAAACCCGGCTGTCGGGCAGCGAGTTCGTACATGCGTTCGGCCATATCTGCATACCCGGCCTCATCTTCCGGCGTGCGTTTGGAAGTAAAAATCACCGCGTAGTACCCTGTCTTCATTCCAGATAGCTTTTCTCCATAAAGTAAGAAACGATGGCTTCTTTCATCAGCACAGACTGTTCCCCGGCCTTTAAGGTAGGAAGTGCTTCCACAAGGGTATAGTGCGGCCAGCCCTCCGGGTCAAAATGATCAAATTCATAATAGCCATACGGTTCGAGAAGGCGACAGATTGCAATGTGCATCAGATTGATTTTCTCATCCTTTTTGAAATTGCGATGCAGCTGTCCGAGTTCCTGTACGCCGATCAGATAAATAATGGCATCCAGCTCCAGGGGAGCGCCCTCTGCAAACTGTTCAGATAGTTTTCCAGAAAGTATTTCCCATCTTTCCTTTAGGAGTGGATCACGCGACATTTTCTCTGTTTAAAAAGCTTTCTTGATGTCTGCCAAAGATACAAATCAATGGCTATATTTGTTAAAAATAGGGTATGGAGACGCTGGACATTATTCTTGCTGCCTTTCTCGCCTACGGGTTCTACAGGGGCTGGAAAAATGGTATTTTTGTAGAAGTCGCCTCCATTCTGGCGCTCATCGCGGCCTTTTACGGGGCCATTCACTTCTCCTATCTCACCTCAGATTATTTGAGCCAGCAATTGGATTGGAATGAAACTGCCGTTAAAATTACGGCCTTTATCCTCACCTTTGTGGCCCTGCTTTTTGGAGTGCACTTACTCGCCAAACTTCTGACCAAAGTCGCAAATTTTGCCATGCTGGGCTTATTAAACCAGATTGCCGGAGGTATTTTCGGGCTGGTAAAGGCGGCCATCATCCTCGGGGCCTTACTCAGTTTTCTCGAACGCGCCAATCAACCCCTCGATGTTATCGCTCCGGATTTTTTTGAACATTCGCTCCTCTACGAGCCGATTAAGGAAGCAGGTTCCCTGGTTTTTTCAGGAGTTCTCGAGCCTGAATCGATTCTGGACTACAATCCTTTCCGCTAGTTTTTTCTTACATAAAGCGTTGTTTTTTCGTGCTTTACCCGTGTTATTCTGACCCGGAATAAGTGCATTTCATCCGCTCCCCGGACAGAATCTGCCTTTAATCGAAATTTTATGGGTCAATTTGCTATGATGATGATGTTTTAAGTAATATTAGGTTCCCCAAATGAGAGGAAACCCGAGAACTTTCCTCTTCTTACCCTTCGTAGCTAGCCTGCAAGGAGAGAACACTATATGAAAACGAAATTCCAGTATGCCTTAGTGGCATTGTCTTTGGTTTTAGTCATTTCCTGTTCAAAGGAATCTGATGAAACCGCTGTATATCCTGTGGCCCAGAATGTCACCGCAATGGAAAGCGAATTGTTGGACCTGGTCAATACACATCGGGAAACCCTTGGGCAAGAAGCTCTTTCTTTCAGTGCTATCGCTTACGAATACGCCAACGCGCATACAGATTACATGATTGCGACGGGCTCCCTGAATCACGATAATTTCACCGCAAGAGCTTCCGGAATTTCCGCCAAAGTAGCCGCCAAAGCCGTTTCGGAAAATGTGGCGCGTAATCACGATACGGCTGCCAAAGCTATGCAGGGATGGTTGGAGAGTGAATCCCATAAAAAGACCATGGAAGGAAACTATACCCATACTGCGATTAGTATTAAAGAGGATCCGCAGGGCAACCTGTATTACACCCAATTGTTTTATTTACAATAACTTTCAGCGCTTACTTCAAAGCGCTTGTCATTTCCAGGTTCAGACAGACTAGTTTCGTTTTGGTTTTTGGTTATCTTTAAAAACACTAAAGACTAAACCCATGGATATACTCCCCCCATTTAACCTTACCCAATGGATAGAGGAGCACCGGGATGAATTAAAGCCGCCGGTTGGCAATAAAAATCTCTACAAAGAGGCTACAGATTATATTGTTATGGTCGTGGGTGGTCCCAATGCCCGCAACGATTATCACTACAATGAGACCGAAGAGCTCTTTTACCAGATCGAAGGTGAGATCGAGGTGCATGTGCAGCAAAATGGGGAAAAGAAAACCCTGAAACTCGGGCCAGGAGACATGTATCTTCACCCCGCCAAAGTCCCCCATTCTCCGGTAAGACATGCCGGGTCTATTGGCCTGGTGGTCGAAAGGAAAAGGGAGCATTTGAACCTCCGGGATGGACTGCTTTGGTACTGCGAGGCCTGCAATCATAAATTACACGAAGTCTATTTTACACTGGAGGATATTGAAACGGACTTTCTACCGTATTTTAAGGAATTTTACGGTTCGGAGGAGTTGCGTACCTGCGACAGATGTGGCACCCTGATGAAAGCCGATCCGCGCTTCACCCAAAGCACCTGATACAAAAACAAGCCGGTAACCCATGGGATATACGCCCCATACGCATCCGTTTGGCACGTGAGGCAGCTTTACCTGTTTCCAGATCCGGGGTTCTTATTTACAATCATAGCCCTTAGCGTACCGCAGGATTCGCACAGGATTCCTGCGGAACAAAACCTCCTGAGGCTGTTTTCAAAAGTATTTCCACCCCTGAAAAGATTTTCCCGGGCTCCTGCCGGTACCCCCGATAGATTTTGTAAATTTGCGGCAATTTCACAATACATCTTAAACACCCCGAATTATGGCAGAAGTAGCACTTGATTTTGGAATGGACCAGGCTTTAAAAATCCTGGGGATTGAAGCCTTAAACCCGGGTACATCCACCGGGAAATCACAATTCGCAAATGGAGAAATCCTGGAATCCTATTCCCCGGTAGACAACACCCTGATTGGAAAGGTACAAACCACGACAAAGGAAGATTACGACAAGGTGATGTCCACAGCTACTGAAGCCTTCAAAACATGGCGTTCCGTCACTGCTCCAAAACGAGGCGAAATTGTCCGGCAGTTCGGACAGCGACTCCGGGAGCTCAAGGAACCCCTGGGTAAACTGGTTTCCTACGAAATGGGAAAATCTTATCAGGAGGGGCTGGGCGAAGTGCAGGAGATGATCGATATCTGCGATTTTGCAGTAGGGCTCTCAAGGCAGTTACACGGGTTAACCATGCACTCTGAGCGGCCCGAGCACCGCATGTATGAGCAATACCATCCGCTTGGGGTTGTCGGTATAATTTCTGCTTTTAATTTCCCGGTTGCCGTTTGGAGTTGGAATACCGCCCTCGCATGGGTTTGCGGTGATGTCTGCGTTTGGAAACCTTCTGAAAAGGCCCCTTTATGCGGAATTGCCTGTCAGAATATCGCCGCAGAAGTCTTCCATGCCAACGGAATGCCCGAAGGGATTTCATGTCTTATCAATGGGGATTACAGGGTTGGGGAATTCATGACCCACGATACGCGCATCCCGCTTGTTTCTGCCACAGGTTCTATTCGAATGGGTAAAATCGTCGCTCAGGCCGTAGGCGGACGTCTTGGGAAAACCCTTTTGGAACTCGGGGGTAACAATGCCATTATCGTGACGCCGGAAGCGGATATTAAAATGACAATTATCGGGGCGGTCTTCGGAGCCGTTGGCACATGCGGCCAACGCTGCACTTCCACCAGGAGGCTCATTATTCACGAATCTATTTACGATCAGGTGCGCGATGCGCTGGTCGCCGCTTATAAACAATTAAAAATCGGGAACCCCCTGGATGAAAACAACCATGTAGGGCCCCTGATCGACAAGGATGCTGTGGAGATGTACACCAAAGCCCTGGAGAAAGTAGTCGTTGAAGGCGGGAAGCTTCTCGTCCCCGGTGGGGTTCTGGAAGGAGAAGGTTTTGAGAGTGGCTGTTACGTAAAACCGGCTATAGCCGAGGCTGAAAATCACTTTGAAATTGTGCAGGATGAAACTTTTGCACCCATATTGTACCTTCTAAAGTACAAAGGAGAAGTTCAGAACGCCATTGCCTTACAAAATGGGGTAAAGCAAGGACTTTCCTCAGCCATTATGACCAATAGCCTCAGGGAGGCAGAAGCTTTTCTGTCTGCTGCCGGAAGCGATTGTGGAATCGCCAATGTGAATATCGGAACATCAGGAGCTGAAATTGGTGGGGCATTCGGAGGCGAAAAAGAAACAGGAGGCGGACGAGAGTCGGGTTCCGATGCCTGGAAAATATATATGCGCAGACAAACCAATACCATCAATTACAGTACGGGTCTGCCCCTTGCGCAGGGCATTAAGTTCGACCTTTAAAGATTTCCTACAAGATTCTTTCGAAAAAGCCAGCCCCGGAATTCCGGGGCTGGCTTTTTTTTCGGCGGGTTGAAATCTTTTGGAAACACAGCCCCGGTTTGCCGGTAAGACAGACACATAAAAAATCCGCTCTGACAGCTTAGCGGGTCAAAACGGATTTTTAAAAACTAACCAAACTAATCCAAAATAAAAACCCCTTTTTCGGAAGCCTTCTGCAGTAGGAGTGAGAAACTTTTCTGAATATTGAAAAGGGGGGCTCCCAAAGTGGTTTTGACGTAAATTCAGGATTTTTTAAGCCCGTTCACAACGGATTTGTATAAGCGGCATACATCTTTGTATGACTGACCAAATTGGAAGATGGGCCTGAACTGTTTTTGCACCAGACCCGGGTTGTTTTAGAGTTGTTTTGAAAACACTTTTTTAGAAGAAAGCTCAGTTTCTGCCCACCTCGCCCGGATAAAGCAGGTGTACCGGTTCCGACTGCCAGAACTTTTTGGTCTGAACCTCCAGGGCGGAAAGAGGGCCCATATGCGCCGCCCCGGTATCTACATTCCAAACATTTCCCGCTTTTAGCGGTATAGTAATCCCAATCTTAGAGAGGGCCGTATGCCCTATAAAAATCTCTTTATACTGCTTCAATCGGGCAGGATAGAATTTATCCTCTGAAGACAGTTCAGGATTTAATGACAATGCCATTTCCCACAGGGTTCGATCCCAATAAAAGTTCTTGGGGAAGTACTCCTGCAGGACCCCCTTGGGATTCGTGAATCCCGCATGAACATACAGACGGTTGTTCCGGTCCAGATAATAATCCTGAAGGGATTCCAGAAAACGCATATGCTTTTTTCGTGTAGCGATTCCCAAACCTGTATACGATTTTTGAGTCGTGAGGCCCCCGGCCTTTAGCCAGAGGGGGTTTTCCATTCCGGAGCTTAGCCATTGAAGACAGAGTTGGTCGTGATTCCCCCGGAGAAAAAGGCATCTTCGTTCCTTCCGCAATTCCATTAGAAAATCGAGGGTTCCCGCCGCATCGCTCCAGCCGTCTACATAGTCCCCCAAAAAAAGCAGGAGGTCTTCCGGAGCAGGATCTGTTTTTTTCAATAGATTTTTCAAAGCCCGCAAGCCTCCGTGAATATCTCCAAAAACTATTGTTCTCATAGGAATGTTAAAGGCAAGCCATCATAATTCAGCGCACATAAGACTGCATTGAATTACCTTTTCGGAAAGGTACGGCGACGCGTTTATTTTACGAAAAACGAAAGGGATATTTGTCCTGATTTTTTTGGCTTAAAACCGTTTTCTGACTACTTTTCCTCATAAGTCTTTGTAGCGATCCACAATCGCTTTATCACGGGAAGCTAAACGGGAATTAACCCCTGAATATGAGCTGCCTGAGGTACGTTATGAAATCCAGAAGAGTCAAGTAATAGCTTTTAGCAATGAAGTGTTTTATTCTTTTTTTAGCCCTGCTCTTTTCCCCGGGCATGTATTTACAGGCGCAGGAAGATACCCCGGACTACCCAGGCGATAACGAATTAAAAATCAATGCGGCCTATTTATTGGCCGGGTTTGCGGAAATAACCTATGAGCGAATGCTGAGGGATGACTCAGCAATAGGGATTTCTGCAGGTTTCGCCCTGGACAACAATATCGATTACCGTTTTGCCGCCATCCCGTATTACCGCTTGTATTTTGGAAAAAAGAGAGCGGCGGGTTTTTTTGTCGAAGGCAATGCAAATTTCTTTTCCGAAAGGAATTTTGAATCCGATACCGAGTTTGGGGCAGGGCTCGGACTGGCGATAGGCGGAAAATTTATCAACGCCATAGGTTGGGTTGCGGAATTATTTTTGGGATTGGGGAGAAACCTGGTCAATAACGACAATATCTCTGAGGCATACCCAAGGGTGGGGATTTTAGTCGGGAAGCGGTTTTAATGAAAGTAGCCACTATTGCCAGCCTCCACCTGCGAGGTTCGGCACGGCTTAATGCAGAAAAGAAATGAAGAAAATCTTTTGTATCGGGGAGTTGCTTATCGATTTTGTAGCGGAAAACCAGGGAAGTGATCTGAGGAAAGCTTCTGTATTTACGAAAAAACCAGGCGGTGCTCCGGCCAATGTCGCCTGTGCTATTTCAAGACTGGGGGGAAGCAGCACTTTTATAGGCTGTATTGGAGATGACCCCTTTGGAAATTTTCTGGAACAGATTCTGGTGGAAAATGAAGTAGACACGCGGCACCTTCAGAAAACGGATACTTTTACCACCCTGGCCTTTGTTTCTATCGCTGAAAATGGAGAACGGGATTTTGTCTTCAGTCGTGGGGCCGATCGGGAACTGAAGTACCTGCCAAAAATAAAATCTGAATTTAAAGGGAACATGTTGCATCTCGGCGCGGCTACGGCCCTGCTTGGCGGACCTCTGGAATCTGCATACGGACACTATTTCTTCGACGGTCTGACCGAACGCGCCTTTATCAGTTTTGATCCGAATTTCAGACAGGATTTATGGAAGCGGAAGGAAGAAGCATTTATCAAAAAATGCATTCCATTCATCGAGAAATCGCATTTGTGTAAGTTTTCATTGGAAGAGGCCCAGCTGCTCAGCGGTAAGGAAGACCTGATGGAAGCGTGTACAGTACTCCACAACCTGGGCACGGAAGCGATCGTCATTACACTGGGTAAAGAAGGCACCTATCTCAGTACGGGGACCCGCCACGGCATTATCCCGAGTATTGCCGTTGAGGCCGTGGATACTACCGGAGCAGGAGACGCGTTTATCGGCTGCCTCCTCTATCTGCTCTCAGCTCTGGAGGATCCGTCGGAGGTTATGGGGAATTTTGAATTTCTTATGGAAATGGTCCGGACAGCGAATGCTGCAGGCGCCTTAACCACCACTCAATTTGGGGCCATACCCTCTTTGCCGAATCAGGACGATCTTAAGGCCGCCCTGAAATGAATCAGGCAGCCATTCACAAAATCCTTGCTGGAAAACCCGGAAGTAAACCTACCCCCCGGAAGCTGACTCAGTTATTTGAAAAAAGACGGGGAGCCAATTTCACCCTGATTCAGGAATTATTCTTTTCCCTCTATCCCGAGACAAGGCATACGGCCTCCTTTAAAAGTCTTCAAAAACTCCTGGCGGACGGCTTCAAAAACCGCCCTGCGGAATTAAAGCATCAGGATTTACAGCGGCAGGGCGATGGAAACTGGTATCAGTCCGGGGCCTGGGCAGGCATGCAGCTTTATGTAGACCGGTTTTGTGGCGACCTCAAAAAACTCAAAGAAAGAATCCCCTATTTCGAAGCCCTTGGCATCAACTTCCTGCACCTGATGCCCATCACCAAAAGACCTTCCGGCCCCAATGACGGAGGATATGCCGTAAACAGTTATACAGAAATTGATCCGAGGTACGGGACGGATCAGGACTTTATCAGCCTTACAGCCGCATTCCGGGAAAAGGGTATTTGTCTGATGCTCGATTTTGTGGTGAACCACACCTCAGATGAGTTCCCATGGGCCCTTGAAGCCAAGGCCGGCAACCTGAAGTACCAGGAGTATTATTATACTTTTCCGGACAGAAATATACCGGACCTTTTTGAGCAGAGTTTACCCGAAGTATTTCCAGAAACCGCTCCGGGGAATTTTACTTTCTGCCCCCAAATGGAGCGCTGGGTCATGACTGTATTCAATAACTATCAATGGGATTTGAATTACACCAACCCCGCGGTATTCCTCTCCATGCTGGAAAACCTGCTGGAGCTCTCCAATAAAGGAGTGGATGTAATCCGGTTTGACGCCCTGGCGTTCCTGTGGAAAAAAATGGGGACAACCTCCCAGAATCTCCCCGAAGCGCATCGGCTGGTCGCTTTGTTCAGACTCTGTCTTCAGGTAGTGGCTCCCGGGGTTATTATCCTGGCAGAGGCCATCGTGGCTCCTGACGAGATTGTCGCGTATTTCGGGAAGGGTATCCTCGAAGGCAATGAATGTGAGATCGCTTACAACGCCACCTTTATGGCTTGTTTGTGGAATTCTGTAGCCACCAAAAAGACCCGTTTGTTGCGACAGAGCCTCGGAAATCTGCCCCCTAAACCCGATCCATCCACCTGGATTAACTATGTCCGGTGTCATGATGATATCGGTCTGGGTTTTGACGACTCGCATATCTCCGCCCTGGGTTGGGACCCGCAAACGCATCGAAGGTTCCTGCTCGACTATTTCTGCCAGCGCCTGGACTGGAGTCCGGCCAAAGGAGCCGTATTTATGTATAATCCCTTTACAGGGGATGGTCGGATCACAGGGAGTACCGCTTCGCTTTTGGGCCTGGAGCGTGCCCTCGAAGAGGAAGATGCCTTAAAAATAAGCTCGGCAGAAGCTAAAATTCTGATGCTGTATGGAATTATTCTTGCAGCTCCGGGCATACCCCTCATTTATGCCGGGGACGAAATAGGAATGTTAAATGACTATTCCTATATGGAGGAAGCCGATAAGATGATGGACAGTCGTTGGATCAACCGGCCCATCCACGACTGGGATACCGTATCCGGCTTGTCCTCTGAAAAAAATCACGCCTCCCGTATTTACTTTGGGCTTCAGCACCTGATCGCCCTGCGCAAACAGCAACCTGGCCTGGCAGATGTCTGCAGCGTACACTACCACGATTCTGGAAACAATCACCTGCTCGTCTTTGAAAGGGATGGGGAAACCGACAATGGGATTCTGATCCTCGCTAATTTTGATGAGAGCCCTCAGGTCGTCCGTACAGCCCTGCTGGGGGCATTGGGGTATATGCGCGAAGGGCAATTTCACAACCTCATCGACGGAAAAACGAAAAAAGTCCGGAGTGGTCTGCTTGAATTACCTCCTGCCGAACTTCTCTGGCTACGCAAATACTGAATTAATTATAGCGTACTTTTCGAAGAATCCGAAGGGCTTCCTTAAGCGACTGGTAAATTTCCAAATCGATATTTTTCAGAACTCCGCGGGATGCCTGTAAAAGCTCTTCGGCCTCCTCAAAACCGTTGAGATAACATATGAGCAGTGTCGCCGGAAAGCGCTGAAGATCCTTGAATTCGGAAGGTTTAAGGGCTACCCCTTTTCCAAGTTTTCTCAGCAGCGCTTTGTTTGTGTTCAAAATATGGTACAGGGTCTTCCGCTCGTATTGGGGCGGATCAAAAATAAGTTCTCCAAACATCTGATATGTTCCATTGTCGGCAAACTCAATAGTTACTTTTTCCAATGGATAATAACGCTTGAGATCGTCCAGACCCAGATAGATGTACTCGGTGATATAGAATGAATCCGCGTCCCATTCAATGGCGACTTCATCCAGTGAAGAATAAAACAGTTTTACCTGTTCGTTTATCAGTTCAATATCCACCCTGGAGAAGTACACCGCATCCCGCACCTCTTTTCTATTCCCCGCCCAACAGACCACAAACTGTTCTTTAAAGACCTTGTAATGACTGCTCAGGTCTTTGTGCCGGTAGTTGATGAAATCGATAACCCCATCCAGGGTCAGTTCTATATTGTTCCGGGCATGACGTTCAATTTGCGCTACAGTGGTCGCGTTAGTATCTTTCAGGGAGATGTCAAAATGCTTCGGCATACTGATGCTTCCCTCCCTGAAAAAAACAGCTCCACCATAGTACTTCCAGATGTTTCGTCTCAGGGAACAAATTTTACCGGAAGAGCTTATCGTGACCAGGCCAACTACGCGTCCTTCAGGCAGATTGGGAAAAAGGACGTTTTCATAAGAAATCAAAGGGGGGTTATCCAGGTAGGCGTTGACCAGATTCTGGATTTTACTGTCGTCAAAAAAATCAACTCCAAGAATTTCATTATCCTCATCTTCAACACCTATGACGATATAGGAACGATTTCGGGGATTGCTGTTTGCCAGAGCGCAAACATGTTTCAGAAACTTGGCTTTTCCTTCCTTACGACTGATATCAATAACCCGCTTTTTATCATAAAAACTGTTCTCGTCATTATGAGCGAGCAGATTTTTAATCAGCAGTCGTTTGTTGATCATTTGGTTTTACGAACAATGGTACTACTCGCCTGATCGGTTGGCATGACCACCAAATCGGCGATATTCACATGTGGAGGCCGGCTTACTACAAATAAGATGATTTCGGCAATATCTTCAGGGGTGAGCGGGCGGTATCCCTGATACACGGAAGAAGCCCTGGGAGAATCCCCTTTAAAGCGGACCTCGCTGAATTCCGTCTGAACAAGCCCCGGATTCACGGCCCCCACGCGTACACCGTGTTCATTCAAATCAATCCGAAGGGCCTGGTTGATGGCGTCCACCGCAAACTTACTCGCGCAATACACGTTCCCTTTGGGGTAAACTTCTTTCCCGGCCGTAGATCCAATATTGATAATGTGGGGGTTCTCCGATTTAAGTATCACAGGGAGCAGCGCCTTCGTCACATAGAGCAATCCCTTGACATTGATATCGATCATGGCATCCCAGTCTTCCAGACTCCCCTGGTCTATTGTATCCATCCCATGGGCGTTGCCTGCATTATTGACCAGAATATCTATCTCCCTGAATGCCTCGGGCAGTGATTCCACGGCGCTAAATACTTCGCGCTTATCGCGCACGTCAAAACAAAGGGTATGCACTGCATCTCCCCATTTCTCTTTGAACTTTTTAAGGCGGTCTTCCCTCCGCCCACAGGCAATAATCCGAAACCCCTGTTCGGCAAGTAATTCTGCGGTAGCCCTTCCTATACCGCTACTCGCCCCTGTTATAAAAACCGTACGATTCATATTTTCTTTTGGTTTATGGTACTTTTTTTCCATGACTCGCCACAAGCATGGCAAACCAGTCCTGCAACTCCAGATCCAGGTGCATGGCCTCCAGCGACTCTTTCAGACGTGTTCCCCGAGTGGTTCCGACTACCGGATGGATTCGGGCCGGATGTCGGAGGAGCCATGCCAGTAAAAGCTGACTTTCCGTCGCCTGGTATTTCTTACATAGCGGCTTCAGGCATTGGGATATCCGCGTATTTTGTTCGTTCTGTTCCCTGAAATAACGACCCAGGGGGCTCCATGACATTGTGGTGCGCCCGTGGATGATACAATCATCCAAAACCCCGTTCCAAAGGGAGGTATCTTCGGTTAGGGAACACTCAAATTGGTGTGCCTCAACCGGTACAGCTGATTCGATGAGGGCTATTTGAGAGGGTGTAAAATTCGAGACTCCGAAAGAACGGACTTTACCTGAGTCCCGCAACGCAGAAAAAGCAGCAGCTACTTCTTCGGGATCCATTAGGGGGCTGGGACGATGCAATAAAAGCAGGTCGAGATATTCAGTCCTGAGATTTTTTAAAGACGCAAGCGCAGCATGTATGATGTAGTCTGTACCGTACTCATAATGCTTGATTTTGAGTTCACGCTGATCGGAAGGGTACTGTATCCCGCACTTGCTGATAAACTGCAGATTCTCCCGTGGAACGCCACTATCTTCAAAGGCTTTTCCAAATTCTGCCTCGGTGGTATATCCTCCGTAAATATCGGCATGATCAAAGGTGGTGATACCCATCTGCACACATTCATCTATAAGTGCTGAAATTTCGGATTTGGAAAACTGACGGCCCCATTGCCCCCATGTCATGGTTCCGGCTATAATTCTCGAGTAAGTTCCTTTGGTTTTCATACCCGTGAAAGTAATGAGAAAATCCCTTAAAAGGGTCATAAAAATGGGGGTTTTCCGCTATTTTTAACCAATCGTTAACAGGGGATCAGTAAATAAATTTTCAATTTGCGAGTTGCAATAAATCAGTGTTTTGACGCTCGAAATCTAAATTCTTTTTAATGGAAGAAACCAAAACTGTGGATATCAGTGCAGTGAATGAAAAAATCGCTGAGGAAAGTGCATTTATCGACTTACTGGTTGGGGAAATGGACAAGGCCATTGTGGGCCAGCGCCATATGATTGAGCGATTGCTCATCGGTCTGCTCGGAAGAGGTCATATCCTGCTTGAAGGGGTGCCGGGCCTGGCGAAGACCCTTGCGATTAACACCCTCGCCAAAACGGTGAAAGGAAGTTTTTCAAGGATACAGTTTACACCTGACCTTTTGCCTGCTGACGTGGTGGGAACCATGATTTACAATATCAAGGAGAATGATTTCTCCATTAAAAAAGGACCCATCTTCGCCAACTTCGTCCTGGCCGATGAGATTAACCGGGCGCCGGCAAAAGTGCAGTCTGCCTTGCTTGAAGCCATGCAGGAACGGCAGGTGACCATAGGAGACGAAACCTTCCCTTTGGACGAACCTTTCCTGGTTATGGCGACTCAGAATCCCGTGGAACAGGAGGGCACCTACCCCCTGCCTGAGGCCCAGGTGGATCGCTTTATGATAAAGGCGGTCATCGACTACCCCAAAATGAATGAGGAACAACTGATCATGCGTCAGAACCTCATGGGGAATGCCTCTGAGATTCGCCCCGTGGTGAGCCTGAAACAGATTCTCTCCGGCCAGCAAGCGGTTCGGGAGGTCTATATGGATGAAAAAATTGAAAAGTATATTCTGGACATTGTTTTCGCCACCCGATATCCCGAAAAGTACAATCTGAAAGATTTGAAACCCCTGATCAGTTTCGGCGCCTCGCCCAGGGGAAGTATCAATATGGCAAATGCCGCCAAGTGCTTTGCCTTTATCAAGAGGCGGGGATATGTCATTCCAGAGGACGTCAGGGCCATTGTACACGATGTGCTTCGCCATCGGATCGGAATCACCTATGAGGCTGAGGCCGAAAACGTTACGCCCGAAGAAATCATCAACCGTATTGTAAACGAGATTGAAGTACCATAGGGGATTCCCAAGGGTTACTGAACAACATCCTGTATCCTTTCAGACGAACCCCCGTGAACGAGCATGGATACTAAAGAGCTCTTAAAAAAAGTCCGTAAGATCGAGATTAAGACCCGGCGTCTTTCCGATCACATCTTTGGAGGTGAATACCATTCTACCTTCAAAGGGCGAGGCATGACTTTTAGCGAGGTACGCCAATATCAGTACGGAGATGATGTGCGGAGTATTGACTGGAACGTTACGGCCCGGTACAACGAGCCGTTTGTAAAAGTTTTTGAAGAAGAACGGGAACTCACCATGATGCTCATGGTAGATGTCAGTGGTTCAGAATTCTTCGGGACCGTCAACCAGTTTAAGCGGGTGGTTTTGACAGAGATCTCAGCAACGCTTGCGTTTTCCGCCCTGCAGAACAACGACAAAGTGGGGCTCATCCTTTTTTCAGAAGAAGTTGAATTGTTTATCCCTCCTAAAAAAGGAAAGAGCCACGTCCTGAGAATCATCCGGGAATTACTCGAATTTGAGCCCAAAAGCCATGGGACGGATATTTCAGGTGCTCTAAAGTTTCTTTCCAATGTCCTCAAGAAGAAATCGATAGTCTTTGTACTCTCCGACTTTATGTGTTCAGACTACCAGCACAATCTGAGGATTACAGGAAAAAAACACGACCTGACGGGTATCCGGGTCTACGACCCTATGGAGCGCGAACTTCCGAATCTAGGCGTAGTCTCAATGCAGGATGCCGAAACAGGGGCTATTCGATGGGTCAATACCAGCTCCCGAAAGGTGCGAAACGCCTATACAGCCCATTACAGAGAGCAACTCACCTATTTTCAGGATACGTTTAAACGCGCGGGATGCGGGGTGTTGGATTGCCAGGTCGACGAGAGTTATGTAAAAAAATTATTGGGGTATTTCAAGCGAAGAAATTGATGCAAAGGGACAAAACACATGTCTTGAAGAGGGGCAGGGCAGGGTATTACACCTTAATGCTCACGATTCTTTTGGCCTTTTCTGCTCCGGGTTACTCCCAGCAAACCCCGCGTATTGAATCTTCCACGGATACGGCCTCCATACGGATAGGCGAGCAAATACACTGGACGGTAGTCGTGGAGGTGGATTCTACGGCTCAGGTAATCTTCCCGGAGGGTCAGACCTTTTCTCCCCTGGAAACGGTAGAGGCCTACAAAACGGATACCACTCGAAAAAACGATCGGATGCTCTTGCAGAAGACCTATGCCCTTACCCAGTTTGACTCCGGCGGATACCTCCTGCCCACACAACGCATAGACATCGATGGGAAAGGATATTTTACGGATTCACTCTTTGTTATGGTCGCAACTGTTCCCGTAGATACGGTGAATCAGAAAATGTACGATATAAAGCCCATGATGGAAGTCGAAACCAGTCCCTGGGGCTGGGTGGGCTGGGCCGGCCTGGGCCTATTGGTTCTCCTTCTTGGCGGGTTTGCCTATTATTGGTTTTTTATCCGTAAAAAACCCCTTACGGAGGAAGAAAAAGAAGCGTTACTCCCGCCGTACGAACGCGCGTTGAAAGAGTTAAAACGTTTGGAGGAATCCCGATATCTGATTCAGGATGAATTCAAACAATACTACACCGAGCTTACGGGTATCGTTAGAGCGTATCTGGAAGAAGAAGTACATATCAGTGCTCTGGAGAGTACTACGGCACAGCTTTTGGAAAAACTCGAACTTCTGAGAGATGCCGGCAAACTGGGGCTTGAAGATAACACACTGCGACAATTCCAGGGCATTCTGGAAACGGCCGACCTCGTCAAGTTTGCCAAAAACAAACCGGAGTTGCGCAAAGCCGAAGAGGATCGGAGTCAGGTAGAAGAAATCGTCCGGAAGACAAAGGAGGCCCTGCCGGAGCCCACTGAGGAAGAGCTTCTCCAACAGGAAACGTACCGCCTTGCGCAGGCCGAACAGCAACGAAAGCGAAAGCTGCGATTTGCCCTTGGAGGGGTGGCCGGCCTGTTTTTGATAGGTCTGATTTCAGCCATAGCCTATTTCGGGTTTTCCAATGTGAAGGACTACCTGATTGGCACCCCGAGTAAATCGCTCCTTGAAGGGGAATGGGTGGCCAGCTCGTATGGGTATCCGCCCGTCATTCTGGAGACGCCGGAAGTCCTTTACAGAAAAGACATTGAATTGCCTCCTGAGGCGATGGCCTCTATAAAAGATCTGGATGCTTTTGCATATGACGATACCCGGGCACACCTCTCCATTGCGGCCCTGTCCACGGTCTTTAATAAACCCGATGAGGAACCGGACTATGAAGGAGCTGTAGAGCAGATCCTCTCGGGCTTCGAGAAAAACGGCGCACGCAACATTATTACAAAGCAGGAAGAATTTACCACAATTTCCGGGGTTCCGGGAATCCGGGTTTTTGGAAGGGGAGAATTTAAACTTCCGGATTCCGATACCTTTTTAAAAGGAAAATACACCATTCTTCTTTTTGGCGGGAACGGTTTTATGCAGCAGGTTATCCTCTCCTGGGAGGAAGAAGATCCGTACGCCGAAGAAATTGTTGCCCGGATTTTGAAAACCATTGAAGTGAAAACGGTTATATGATAGGAGGAGATATCCAGTTTGCGAATCCGGAGTTTTTCTGGCTGCTACTCGTGCTGCCGGTAGCTGTGCTCTGGTATTACCTCAAACGCTGGAAGCAAGCTCCTACCCTTAGGATTTCGAGCCTTCAGGGATTTAAAACCCCCTCAGTGCTGAGCAAAATTAAACCCCTGACGTTTCTGCTCCGCCTGCTCGCCATCAGCGCTGTAATCGTAGCGATGGCCCGTCCGCAAACCGAAGATATTTCCACCCGGACCAAAACCACAAAGGGTATCGATATCGTAATGGCGATTGATGTTTCTTCCAGTATGCTCGCCAGGGATTTAAAGCCCAATCGCCTCGCTGCCCTGAAGCAGGTCGCCTCTGAATTCATTCGCAAACGACCCAATGATCGGATCGGATTGGTCGTGTATGCCGGAGAAAGCTATACAAAAACACCGATCACCAGCGATAAGAGCATAGTCCTGAGTGCATTAAAAGATATTACGTACGGTCAATTAAATGACGGAACGGCCATAGGAATGGGTCTTGCCACTTCGGTAAACCGGCTCAAGGAAAGCAAGGCCATTAGCAAGGTGATTATTTTATTGACAGACGGAGTGAATAACGCCGGATTTATCGAGCCACAAACCGCGGCCGACCTCGCTCTGGAATACAATATAAAAACCTATACTATTGGTCTGGGGACCAATGGAAATGCCCTGTCTCCCGTAGGTTACAATGCAGACGGGACCTTTCGCTATGGTATGCGACAGGTTGAAATTGACGAAACCCTTCTGGAAGAAATCGCTGCAGCCACAGGGGGTAAGTTTTTCCGGGCGACCGATAATGAGAAACTCGAAGCTATTTACGAGGAGATCAACAAACTGGAAAAAACGGAAATAGAAGAATTTAAATATTATCGATACGAAGAAAAATTCCGGGCATGGGTTTTACTGGCAGGAGCCTTGCTCTTATTGGAATGGCTCTTGCGAATCACCGTTTTCAGAAGTTTTATATAAGCAGAAATGATTCAACTAGACGAAAAAGCATATCTGTACCTGCTGGGAATACTCCCGGTGCTGCTCGTGTTGTTCCTGCTTCATCAGCTTTGGAAGCGTCGGTTACAGCGTAGGTTTGCCGACCCAAAACTCCTGAAAGATCTCGCCCCGGACCGATCGATGTTTAAGCCGCAGATAAAGTTGGTCCTGCTCCTGATGGCGTTAACCTTTCTCATTATGGGGTTGGTCAATCCAAAAATGGGCACGAAGCTGGAAACCGTAAAACGCGAAGGTGTGGACGTAGTCTTTGCGGTCGACGTCTCCAAAAGTATGCTGGCTGAAGACATCGCGCCAAACCGTCTTGAAAAAGCGAAGCGCCTGGTGTCTGAAATCATCAACGAACTGGCCAGTGACCGGGTCGGCATCATAGCCTATGCCGGACAGGCCTATCCGCAACTCCCGATTACTACAGATTACGGAGCTGCCAAAATGTTCCTGCAAAGCATGAATACCGACATGCTTTCCTCACAGGGCACAGCAATCAATGAAGCCATTGAACTAGCTGCCACGTATTACGACGATGAAGAACAAACCAACCGGGTATTGTTTGTAATTTCTGACGGGGAAGACCACTCCGAAGGATCCGTAATGGACGCCGTAGATCTCGCAACTGAACAGGGGATACAGGTCTATACCATCGGTGTTGGAGGGACCAAGGGTGCTCCAATACCGATCAAGAGAAATGGCATAGTGGAGTCCCTGAAAAAGGACATCGACGGGGAAGTGGTCATTACAAGGCTCAATGAAGAGATTCTTATGGATATCGCCGGGGAAGGCAATGGCGCCTATATTGACGGAGAAAACACAGCGGCAGCCGTAGAAGCGATTCAGGAAATTCTCTCCCAAATGGACAAAAAGGAATTTGAAGCCAAGCAATTTGCTGAATTTAAGGACCAGTTCCAGTGGTTTCTGGGAGGTGCCCTCATTTTACTCCTTTTGGATATTTTTGTTTTGGAACGCAAGACCGCATGGCTCCGGAAACTGGATCTTTTTAACGAAAAAAAAGCCTCCTGAATGAAATACTGCGCACTGATATTTAGCTTTTTTTACGCCCTGGTCTGTTTTGGGCAGGAAGAACCCCTACCGGATTACGAGGCCCTGGAGGAATCCAAAAAACTCACCTGGGAGGCAGGTAAAGAACTGGCCTCTGACGATTTCATTTCAGCTGAGGCCACACTGCGGAAAGCCATCTCAAAGAGTGCCGATAATCCCGCCGCACCCTACAATCTCGGAAATGCGTATTACGAAAAAGAGAGTTTTGGAGAAGCTTTTGGCAGGTTTAAAGAAGCCGGGGAACGCGCTGGTGAAAAGCCTGACAAACACAGGGCCTATCATAATATGGGGAATGTCTACATGCAGCAGAAGGATTATGAAAAAGCCGTTGAGGCCTATAAAGAGGCCCTGAGAAATAATCCCGGGGATGACGAAACCCGCTATAACCTCGCCCTGGCCAAAGAGCTCTTAAAGAAAGATCAGGAGAATCAGGACCAAAACGAAGACGATCAGAACGAACAGCCAGACCAGGACGAGCAGGAAAAGGAAAACCAGGACCAGAACGAGGATCAGAATCAGGGAGGCGAGGATCAGCAGGAAGAGAACCAGGATCCGAATGATCAGGAAGGTGATTCCGAAAAAGAGGAGAATAAAGAGGGTGACGGCCCGGAAAAGGAAGAGCAGGAACAAAAACCCAACCCCTCTCAGCCCGATGAGCAGAAAAGCCCGCCCAGGCCCAACCAATTATCTCCCCAGCAAATAGAAAATCTGCTGGAAGCGATGGAGAATGAAGAGAAAAAGGTGAAGGAAAAAATTGACGCCCAAAAAATTAAAGGCCCCAAAGTAAAAAAAGAAAAGGACTGGTAGGTGTATAAGCTCTGGAGACATATCGCTTTTTTCTTGTTTCTGTGTACAGCGGGGACGACGCTCTGGAGTCAGGAATCCGAGGATGTCACCTTTGAGCTTAAGGTCAGCAAAGACCGCCTGGGGGTCAATGAACGGCTCAGGGCAGATTTTGTCATGAACCGGGATGGAGATAATTTTGTGCCCCCGGATTTCGAGGGTTTCAGAATCCTTATGGGTCCTTCTCAGGCGATCAGTTCCTCCTGGATCAACGGAGTTCGTTCCTATTCCAAAACCTACTCTTACACTCTGGCCCCACTTTCAAAAGGTGCCTATTCCATAGGACAGGCCAGTATTATTATCAAGGGAAAAACCTATAAGACCATTCCAAAAAAAATTGAGGTTACCGATGCAGTAGCCAACCCCAACGGTACGCCTTCGGCAGATGAAATCGCCGATGACAATCTGCACCTCATCGCTGAAATTTCCAAGACGAATCCGTATATGAACGAGCCTGTCAGTGTCGTCTACAAGCTCTTTGTAAGCCCTTCTATCGTGGTGTCTAACTTTCGTCCTCTGGACAATCCGAAATACAATAATTTCTGGAGCCAGGATATTCCGCTTTCCAGATATAACATCGAAGAGGGGATCTACCAGGGGAAGCCCTATCGCTATGTCGTTTTGAAACGAGTAGTGCTCTACCCTCAGAAAAGCGGTAACCTCGAAATTGAACCCCTCGCCCTGGACGTCTCCCTTGAGGTACCGACAGAAAAACGCGATTTTTTTGGAGGCCGGGTCTACACGAAAACAAATAAGGTGGTCTCGGCGGGAAACCGGACCATACAGGTAAAACCCCTTCCGAGTGCAGGACGGCCTGTGGATTTCAGTGGGGCGGTGGGAGATTACAACTTTGAAGTGACCACCTCAAAAGACGCGCTGAACGCCTCTGAATCCCTGCAGGCTAAAGTCGTGGTGAGCGGTAGCGGGAATCTGAAACTATTCCAGTTGCCTAAACTTAACCTACCCAGTGCCCTTGAAGTTTACGAGCCCGAATTCAAAGAGGATGTGCAGACCAACCTCTCCGGAATGAAAGGAAGCGTCTCAGAGGAATACACCGTGGTACCCAGCTACCAGGGGAAGTACCCCATTCCTTCTATTTCGTTCTCCTTCTTTAATCCGGAAACCGAAAAATACGAGAAGATCGACTCCCGGGAAATCACTATTAATGTCCTGGAAGGCCCGAAGGCCACGGCGGAAACTGCCGATGCTGTAGTGACCCCTAAATCTAACGTACAGGGGGGAGATCAGTTTTACTTTATCAAACTCACCCCTGAACTTGTTCCCAAAAAATGGACGCCATTCGTCGGTTCCCGGACCCATTTAGCACTATTGCTTGGGCCCCTGCTCGCAATTCCGCTCTTTATTCTGTTTCGAAGAAAGAAAGAAGCCCGGGCTTTAGATGTGGAAGGCAGCCGCGTTCGAAGGGCAAACCGCCTGGCGCGAAAATACCTTTCGACCGCCAAAAAAGCGCTGGGAAATAAGGATGCCTTTTATGTCGCCCTTGAAAAAGCGCTGCACAACTATCTTAAAGCCAAGTTTAAAATAGAGACTTCGGAGTTTACGAAAGACAAAATACGGACCCTTCTGACCGAAAGAAATGTAGAACCTGCTGCCCAGGACGGTTTTATTTCACTTTTGGAAAACTGCGAAAGAGCGCGCTACAGCCCTTTTTCTCAGGTTCAAATGGAACAGGATTATCAAAAAGCAAGTCAGGTCATCACCGCCCTGGATAAAGCACTTTAAAATGAATCTCAGCTTCAGAATATATCTGGTTTATATGGCACTCCTGTTCACAGGAAGCCAGGGTATGGCCCAGAATGAAGCGCTTTTCGAGAAAGCAACAGCTGCCTACAACGCCGGGGATTACGAGGAATCCATTTCGATTTACACACAAATTCTGGAGGCTGGGGAACACTCGGCATCCCTTTATTTTAATTTGGGCAATGCGCATTACAAGCAAAATGAAATTGCTCCCAGTATCTATTATTACGAAAAAGCGCTTTTGCTCAAGCCCGGTGATCCCGAAACCCTGAACAATCTTGCCTATGCCAGGAATATGACGCTGGACGATATTACCCCCATCCCGGAGCCCTACCTCGAGCGGCTCTATAAAGGGGTGCTCTTATCTTTTTCGATGAATACATGGGCCTATGCAGGTATTTTCTTTATGCTCTTATTTGTGGGCACTTACCTGTTTTTCCTGGGCAGTCGTCGGCCCAACCGGAAACGAGCCGGGTTGATCACAAGCGGAATCGCCCTGGCACTCGCGCTCTTCTGCTCCGGGTTTGCTTATTTGAGATACAGGGACTATCTGGAAACCCAACCTGCCATCGTCTATAAAAGGGAAATTACAGTTCGCTCGGAGCCCAACCTGGAGAGCACTCCGGTATTCCTGCTTCACGAAGGGACCAAGGTCCAGGTGAAGGATTCCCTGGACATTTGGTTGAAAATTCAATTGGCCGATGGCCAAACCGGCTGGGCTGAGGGAGATGCACTCCGTCTTCTGAAGGATTTTTAACATTCTTTAACAGTTTGAGTCGGCTACTCTTCTATCTTTGTTACTGAACCTGTTTAAACTCTGGGAGGATTTGGAAAAACCCCCTATCAATGGGACAGGTTCCGGTACTTTTGAAATCCCGTGAAAAAGGCTCCGATCATATACTCCTGAATCTTCAGTTCGATTTGAGCTCAAAGACAGGGGCCTTCATATTTGGATAACTCAGATGCCGCGGATTTTTTATCCGAAATAGTAAGGTAGAATCTGAAATCAAATAAAAGCGTATATGTTTAAATCCCTCAAACAAGACCTCCCTGCAAGTATCGTTGTCTTTTTTGTCGCACTCCCTTTGTGCCTGGGCATCGCCCTGGCCAGTGGCGCACCACTCTTTTCCGGTGTTATAGCGGGTATTGTAGGTGGGGTTGTAGTGGGCATGCTCAGCGGGTCTCAGGTAGGGGTAAGCGGGCCGGCTGCCGGACTTGCCGCTATTGTTTTAACCGCCATTGGAACCCTCGGGGGATATGAGAACTTTCTTCTTGCCGTGGTGCTGGGAGGTGCCATCCAATTGGTTTTTGGACTGTTGAAGGCCGGAGTTATCGGATATTACTTTCCTTCTTCTGTCATTAAAGGGATGCTGACGGGGATCGGGATCATCATTATCCTGAAACAGATTCCACATTTTTTTGGATATGACGCAGACCCGGAGGGCGATTTTGCATTCATACAAGTAGATGGAGAGAACACTTTCTCCGAAATTTTAAGGACGTTTCAGAATATTTCACCCGGGGCAACCCTGATCGCGATTTTCGCCCTGGGAATTCTCATTCTCTGGGATCGGGTTTTGACCCGAAAGCATAAATTTTTTCAACTGGTCCAGGGTCCCCTGGTTGCCGTAGTCATCGGAATTCTGTTTTTTATGGCCACCCAGGGTAACGACTTTTGGGGAATCTCTGCCGAGCATCTGGTCAATGTTCCGGTTCCCGAAGATGCGGCTTCCTTCCTTTCTCAATTCAGTTTTCCCAATTTTGGACTTATCGGACAGCCTGAAATCTGGATTACGGCCTTTACCATAGCCCTTGTGGCCAGTCTGGAAACCTTACTTTGTGTCGAGGCCACCGATAAACTCGATCCTATGAAGCGGGTGACGCCTACCAACCGGGAGCTGCTTTCCCAGGGGGTGGGAAATATGATCTCAGGTCTTATTGGGGGGCTTCCTGTGACGCAGGTAATCGTCCGGAGTTCCGCCAATATTCAATCCGGGGGTCGCACCAAAAGCGCTGCGGTTATCCACGGATTTTTCCTGCTTATTTCCGTAATCCTGATCCCCGGGCTACTGAATAAAATCCCGCTCTCTGTGCTGGCTGCGGTACTCTTTTTAGTGGGCTATAAGCTAGCCAAACCCACCCTCTTCAAACATATGTACTCCCTGGGTTGGAAGCAGTTTGTCCCCTTCATTGTCACTGTTCTGGGTATCATTTTTACAGACCTGCTGATCGGCATCGGACTTGGGCTTGCCGTAGGTATTGTGGTCATCCTTTTCAAAAGCTACCAAAACAGCCATTTTTTACACATCGTAGATAAAAGTAACGACAAACACAGGATTCGCATGACCCTGGCAGAAGAAGTTACCTTTTTCAATAAGGGGGCTATACTCAAGGAACTCGATGGGCTTCCGAAAGGGACGTTTCTGGAACTTGACGTTAGGAACACCCGATATCTGGATAATGACATCATTGAGATTCTTGATGATTTTGCATTTAAGGCGAGGGATCGTAATATCGATATACTGCTGATTTCCCAGAAGGGTGAAACCCACAACCCCCACAAATATGCTGAATTTATAAACCTTCAGGCTTAAAATGCCTGAGAATACCTTCCGTCTATGAATGCACTTACTAAAGAAGATCAGGCCGCTATTACTCCTTCGGGAGCGCTGGCTCTGCTCCGGAGTGGAAATGAGCGATTTGTTGAAAAACGCCAGGCCCAGAGGGATCTCCTGGAACAGGTAAAGGCAACCACAACGGGTCAATATCCTTTCGCCACCATTCTGGGTTGTATCGATTCCAGAGTTTCAGCTGAACTCGTTTTCGATCAGGGAGTAGGGGATATTTTCAGCGTCCGTGTTGCAGGGAACATTGTCAATGACGATTTGTTGGGAAGTATGGAATTCGCGTGCAAACTGGCTGGAACAAAACTGATCTTAGTCCTTGGGCATACCTCCTGTGGCGCTGTCAAGGGAGCTTGTGACGATGCGCGGATGGGAAATCTTACCACCCTGCTGTCCAAAATCAAACCTGCCGTTCAGGCGGTTACAGCGCCGGAAAACCCGGAAGAACGAACCTCCCAAAATCTTACATTTGTGGATCAGGTTGCTGAGACCAACGTTCGGTTTACCATGGAGAATGTTCGAAAACTCAGTCCGGTCCTCCGTATGATGGAAGAAGATGGGGAAATCCTTATTTCGGGGGCCATGTACGACATTGCCTCTGGAAAAGTTCGCTTCCTTTAATACGGTTTATGACGGCCCGGGCGGCCCGGACAGCCCCTGCAGACAACGGAATTGTATCCAACCTCTCTTTTAAGTCCGCACATCATTGAAGCACCTGTTCTCAAATCTAAAAGGAAATCTCTTCGGAGGCGTTACGGCGGGGATCGTCGCCCTGCCGCTGGCCCTGGCTTTCGGGGTTAGTTCAGGATTGGGGCCCAGTGCAGGATTATACGGCGCCATTTTTATCAGCTTTTTTGCAGCTCTTTTCGGCGGTACCCCGACTCAGATTTCGGGACCTACGGCTCCTATGACTGCCGTGAGTATGGTTGTGATCGCCGGTATTGTCGCTGCCTATGATGGTATTCTGGACCAGGCTCTGCCCGCCATCCTTATGGTTTTTCTTTTGGCCGGGCTGATGCAGGTACTCCTGGGCGTACTCAGGCTGGGCATGTACATACGGTACATCCCCTATCCCGTTATTTCGGGTTTTATGACGGCTATTGGCCTGATCATTATTATAACCCAACTCCTGCCCGCCCTGGGCTATTATCCCAAAGAAGATGCGGATTTTATAGACCTTTTTAAACCTCAGGCTGAAGAATTACTCCTGGAAAACATTCTGGAAGAAGAAGCAGGCGAAGGCATTCTGGTCCTTGAAGACTTTAAGGAGACTATCGAAAGGTCCGGAGAAATTACCTCAGAGGCGATCCTCAAAGAGGCGCAAACCCTTGCCGGATCCGAGGCCTCGGGAGTGATTGGAGCGATCCGGGTGTTGCCCAGAGCGCTGGAGCGGTTGAATTGGATCGAACTGATACTAACGCTGGCCACCATACTTATCATCTATGGTTTTAAAAGAATTACCCGGGTGATTCCCAGTACACTCGTCGCCCTGTTAGCGGTCTCAGGGGTTGCTTATTTTTTTAATATCGAATACCGCCCTATCGAAACGATTCCACAGGGTTTGCCCATACCTGAATTCCGGATCTTTACAGAATTTGATCTTCATACCCTTACCCCCTACCTCTTTACCGCCTTTACCCTGGCGCTCCTGGGCGCCATAGATTCGCTCCTGACCTCCGTCGTGGCCGACAATATGACTAAAACGCGACACGAACCCAACCGGGAGCTCATAGGTCAGGGAATTGGCAATAGCATTGCGGCCCTTTTCGGGGGATTACCCGGAGCTGGGGCTACTATACGCACTGTAGTAAACATCAATGCCGGAGGAACTTCCAGATTGTCAGGGATGATTTCAGGAGTGCTTCTTCTGTTTATTCTTCTGGCCCTCGGCCCGGTGGCTTCCCAAATACCTGCCGCGGTGCTCGCCGGAATTCTGATTACCGTTGGGATTAGTGTTATGGATTACCGGGGGTTAAAAGCCATTCCCAGCCTTCCCAGGAATTTGCGTTTTGGGCCGGTACGAATCAGTGCAGATGTAGTCATTATGCTCGTGGTAATGGTGCTGGCCACGGTTTGGAATTTGGTATATGCCGTAGGGATAGGCCTGATTATCGCATCCCTTATTTTTATGAAAGCCATTGGCGACCTGACTTCAAAACGCTCAGAGGTCCGCGCCCTTGAAAAGGAAAAGGCCTGGCCCGACGAAAAGCAATTTCCCAAATCCTTTGAAGAAAAAGTATTCATAAAGCATCTTAACGGCCCCCTGTTCTTTGGGAACACTAGTGGCTTTCAACAACTATCCCTACAAATACCTCCTTCGGCCCATACGGTAATTCTGCGTTTAGGCCGTATGCAGTATATGGACCAATCCGGGCTTTATTCCATGGAAGAAGTCCTGCAGGGTCTTGTTCTAAAGGGAGTGACTATCCTTTTTGTGAATCTGCTCGAACAACCCCGGTATTTGATGGAGGGCATCGACATCATTCCGGAGCTCGTCCCCGAAGACCAGATCTTCGAATCTTTCAGTGCGTGTATGCAATGGATCCGTGAAAACAATCCTGTTCCCAAAAGCTGAAAAATAGTACATTTGTCCCCTGCCACCGCTTCTTTACAGGGTGTGCCGTGAAAAACTCTTATCTGCATGATTGACCAACTGAAAAAACACATCGCAGAAGTTCAGGACTTTAACACTGAAAACCCTGAGGCGGTTGAAGCCTTCAGGATTAAATATCTTGGAAAAAAAGGACTCCTGAACGATTTTTTCAAAGCGTTAAAGGACATTCCGAATGAGGAGAAACGGGCATTTGGTCAACACGTAAATGAATTAAAAGTCGCCGCCACGGACAAAATCAATGAGCTGCGCGCGCGTATTGAGGGGAATGACCTGAGTGAAAATCAATACGGGGATCTCACCCGTCCGGGGGAACCCCTGGAATTAGGTTCCCGACATCCCATATCCATTGTCCGAAATCGGATTATCGATATTTTTTCAAGCATTGGATTCACCGTTTCTGAAGGCCCTGAAATAGAGGATGACTGGCATAATTTCACGGCCCTCAATCTTCCGGAATACCATCCTGCCCGAGATATGCAGGACACCTTTTTTATTCAGACGAATCCCGACATCCTCTTGCGGACCCATACCTCCTCGGTCCAGGTGCGATATATGGAAAATAACCAACCTCCCATACGTACGATTTCTCCGGGACGCGTCTACAGAAACGAGGCGATATCGGCCCGGTCGCATTGCTTTTTTCACCAGGTAGAAGGATTGTATATAGACAAAAACGTATCCTTTGCCGATCTGAAACAAACCCTGCAGTATTTTACTACCGCCCTTTTCGGAAAATCAAAAATACGACTGAGACCCTCTTATTTCCCATTCACAGAACCCAGTGCCGAAGTAGACGTGTATTGGGGACTGGAGACAGAGACCGACTACCGAATGACAAAGGGAACAGGCTGGCTGGAAATTATGGGATGTGGCATGGTGGATCCCAATGTTCTCGATAACTGCGGTATTGACTCCTCGGAATACTCTGGTTTTGCCTTTGGGATGGGCATAGACCGAATCGCACTTTTGCTGTATCAAATCTCAGATATCCGCCTGCTCAGTGAGAACGACCTGCGTTTTTTAAAGCAATTCAAAAGTGTCTTCTGAAATCACCGCAAAGGAAATCCTTTAGCCGCCCACCACGGATGCACTTCCACCACCAGGCGTCCCGCTCGCACCATAGGGTCCATATTGGCAAGACTGTCTGCGATTTTCAAAGTAGGGGTATTATAAATGGTAATTCCACGTATCTCGCCATCATCCCCAAAAGGCCCTGAAATATCTGCATACCCTTCGGCGTACATCCGGGCTAAATGCGCCATATGCAGTTCCTGAAGGCTGTCGGCCGCTTCGGGTGTCTGAGAGCGCTCGGGTCCCCGTTTTAAAAAAGCAATGTAATATTGCTGCATCAAAACCGTATCCCCGGTTTCCTCATCGACATAGTCAAAAATCTCATACCCCTTACTCTTTAGCTCATCCCGGAGCCTGGAAACTGAGGGGGGTATCTGGTTTTCGGAAACCATGGGGGTGGGAGCAGTTTCTACATCGCTCTTACAACTGCCGAAAAGGCAAAGGCAACACATACTTAGGGTAAAAATGACTATTCTTTCCATTGTGTAAAGGGATTAAGGCTGAGTTGAGAGTTATAATATCTGATGTCCCCGGTGACTTCACGACCCAACCAGTCGGGCTTTATAAAGGACTCCGAAGCCGCGGTGAGTTCCACTTCCGCCAGGATCAGACCCTCGTTAAGTCCTGTAAATTCGTCTACTTCAAAAATATGCGGGCCCGCTTCAACCTGATATCTCACCTTCTCGACAGGATGGGCTTCGCAGAGCGCGAGCAATTCCTCTGCTTCTTCCAGGGGGATTTCATATTCCCATTCGGGTCGGGAAGTTCCCGCGTCATAACTTCTCCCCTTAATGGTTAAAAACCCACGGGTGCCGATGCAACGTACCCGGATCGTCCGATCCGGATCTGTGGAGAGAAAACCCTGGAGAATCCGTAATTGTGAACGGGATTCCTCCCGATAATCCGAAGCCTTTACCAGAAACTTCCGTTCAATTTCTATCATTCCGTATAGGGTTTTCCGGAATTTCC
>CAKZOC010000116.1 GCA_937136025.1 uncultured Bacteroidota bacterium | reverse complement strand
ACTTATTTGAAGAATAACTTATTTAATGTTCGAACCGCAGTTATCTCTGTATTAAATCTTATGAGCATTTTCAAATAGCTATGATGTCTTTTTGCACATTTTGACATATTTTTCATTTCAATGAAGGATAGGATCAAAAATCCATTTCTATATTCTTGAATTTAATATTTTTTTGATATGATTATAAAAGATGGAGATCATGAGTTACGCTTCTGAGTTTTTTGATGATGCTGTTTCATTTTCTTCATAGCCCATTCCCATTCTGGTCTTGAATCTCTCCAGCTGCCACATTTAGTCATATATTCTTTCTCAAACTACAAAGATTTCATGCTTTTCCCACTTCTGGTCTTAGTTGGCAACCGTTAGCCTTTCTCTTTGTGATACTCTGGTGAAGTTATATCAACTTAGATAGGATCATAAGCAAATTCTGGATTGATTTTGAGAACAAGTTAATTGATATACTGGTTAGCTTCATTTTTTTGAATATTTTTTTATGTTCTTTTGACTTAATATGATCAAAGTAGTCTTAATATGGTTAGCGACAAACATGACAAGAAGCAGAATGGTTAGGTTTAGGTACTTGAATATTATCTGCTGATATTTATTGCTGATCTCTTCTGAAAACATGCCAATATGCTTCTTCTTATTATCTATAATATGCTTTTGATTTGATATGCTGAGTAGGTAAATCAAATCCATCCATAATAACCTTCTTATCATGTATATATGTCGGAATAATGTTACATTTTGTTGGTTCACTAGGACATATCATTGATGGCTTGAAATTCATAATGAAATGTTACTTCTTACATTATCTTTTTAGTGGTTTCATCTCAAAAATATTATCTTGGATCATTTTATTTTGTTCTTTTTTTGTTTGTTGTTACCACTATTCTCTAGTTATTTATTTCATTAAAATTATATCTTGTTTAGTTGTTATTTAATTACATTATTGTCTCCACCTTTCATAGAGATCTTTTTTTATTTTTTGCTGGGTTTTTTTGAACAGTTATCTTTTATTTAAAAAGCACTCAATTGATTGGTGAAAGTAAACTAACTAAGACCTCGAAATAAATCCCAAATTGCATTAGTCATGAATCAAAATGATTTAAATATCATCTCAAAACGAAAGTATGATAAAAATAATTATTTGATAAATGATATATCTTTTCCAAAAAAAGAGATATTAATACATTAAAAACACAATACGTATTTATACGTATTTTGTGTGACTTATTATCTTGAAGCAATTTAAAAATACGTTGCTTTTCTCATCGAAAAATAGAAGGTTTGATGAAAATTTGCACTAAAATGAAATCTGAAACTAGGTATAATCATTTTTATGATTGCCACATATAAAATTCACTGATATGATAAAAAAAAAGTACATTATATCAACACATTATAAAATACATGCCATGAAGTATACCCTCTATTCACTCCTCACTTTGATACTTCTCAATTCGTGTCAAACGAAAAAAGAGATAAAACTACCCGCCCTTGTGGTCGAAGAGTCTAAGATCGTATCGAACGACAAGGGTGTTCAGTTCAGAGACCTTAATGGTAATGGAGCGCTGGATATCTATGAAGACGTGACACAACCCATCGATCTGCGCATATCAGATCTGCTGAGTCAAATGACCCTGGAAGAAAAAGCCGGAATCATGTTCATCAATGGAGCTCCTGTAAGCGAGGATGGATTGCCGGATGGCCAAAAAGCCCTGTCAGGCCCTGCATCCAGAATGAAATCGGTGGTGTACAATATGGATACGCTTAAAATGAACCATTTTAATATTTGGGACATCCCTGCAGATCCCAAAATTTTTGCAAAATGGTATAATAATGTACAGCGCGAAGCCGAATCGAAGCGTTTAGGTATCCCTGTAACCATTGCATCTGACCCGCGCCACCACCTGGGCCAAAATGTAATCGGTATGGCGGCGACCGGATTTACTCAATTTTGCGAAATGCCAGGTTTTGCAGCCCTTGGCGATGAGGCCTTAGTACGCGAATTCGCCAATATCGTCAGAGAGGAATATTTGGCCATAGGTATTCGTGAAGCTTTACATCCTCAAATTGATTTGGCTACGGAGCCCCGATGGTCAAGGATTAGTGGAAACTTCAGCGAGGATGCGGAATTAACAGCCCGATTAGTAAAACCCTATATAGAAGGTTTACAAGGTGAACGTCTGGCTGAAGGCGTAGCTTGTATGACCAAACATTTTCCCGGTGGCGGTCCTCAGAAAAATGGTTTGGACCCCCATTTTTCCTTCCAGGAAGGCCAGATATATCCGGGGGATAATTTTGAGTATCACCTTATTCCTTTTGAAGCCGCCTTTGAAGCGAACACCGCGGCTATCATGCCTTATTACGGCGTTCCTACCGACCAAACCGACGAGAACGTGGCCATGAGCTACAACAAGACCATTATCACCACATTACTAAGAGAAAAATATAAGTACGACGGAGTGGTTTGCACCGATTGGGGCTTAATTACGGATCGGCCAATGGGCCCTGACGCGGTTTGGAAAGCCCGGGCGTGGGGCGTAGAAGATTTAAATGCCGTGGAAAGAGCTCAAAAGATAATCGAAGCGGGCTGCGATCAGTTCGGCGGGGAGAGCCGCCCGGAATTAGTCATACAATTGGTTGAAGCGGGAAAAATATCCGAAGAGAGAATCGATCAATCCGTTACCCGCCTGTTAAAACAAAAATTTGAACTCGGATTATTTGACAATCCCTTTGTCGATGAAACCAAAGTAGATTTGGCCCTGAATACGGAGTCTTCAAGAGCGTTGGGGGAACAGACACAACAAGAGTCTATGACCTTACTTAAAAACAAAGGGGAAACGCTCCCTATCGCTCAAAACAGCACGAAGGTTTATATAGAAAACCTCGACAGCACCACCGTAGCTCAATATGCGCAGGTAGTCCCCACCCCGGAAGAAGCCGATCTGGCCATTATCCGTATAAGTACACCCTGGACCCCTGCCGAAACAAATGTGCCCTTTGCCAAAAGCTTTCATCACGGAGATCTGGATTTTAAAGGTGAGGAAAAACAAAAAATCCTGAGGCTTTTAAAAACTGTTCCTACCGTGGTAAATATCTATTTGGACCGACCTGCGGTCATCCCCGAAATTACTGCCGCTGCCCAGGCCGTAATTGCAGACTACGGAGCCAGTGATCAATCCGTTTGTGAAGTACTTTTTGGCAACGCCTCACCGAAGGGGAAATTGCCTTTTGAATTACCCTCATCCATGGAAGCGGTTTACAATCAAAAAACCGATGTCCCATACGACAGCGAAAACCCCTTGTTTGAATTCGGTTTTGGGCTTAACTACAACCAATAACACTGCGAAATAATCCCATTAATATTTTTACCAGCAACCATTAACCCATGGCAAAGCGCAATACACCATTTTCATTTAAGGTACGAGTAATTCACAGGTATTTGGGTTATTTCCTGGCCGGCATTATGGCGATGTACGCCCTGAGCGGTATTGTCATGATCTTCAGGGAAACGGCTCCACAAAGCTACCACAGATAGTCCGGTATATTTTCTAAACATTTTTTTTGGGGCTTCCCTCCTGTTTTTTGTGCTGTCCGCCTTCTGGATGTATACCCCGAAAATGCCTATTTTTAAAAAAGGCATGTACTTCTCCCTTGCAGGAATAGTGTTGACTTTAGTTTTGGTTTTTATCTAGTATTTTCAAAAGAAAAAGACCATAACTAACTGAACTCTAACCGACATAATACTGCATTAAAGCACTC
>CAKZOC010000115.1 GCA_937136025.1 uncultured Bacteroidota bacterium | reverse complement strand
ACTCCCCTTCTTCGAGGTCACCTTCGAACATCCCTCTTTTAGCCCGGGCCCGGCCCAGCAATTCTTTGAGCTGCTCAGGGGTAGCGCATTGGGCATAAGCCTTTTCAACATCCCGGTAAAACTTATTTTTAAGAAGGCGTACAGGGGCGAGCTCCTTCAGGGTCAGTCGGGTATCCCCCTCTTGAGCTTCTACTACTTGTTGTTTGAAAGACAAGTGGGATGAGGCCTCTTCGCTGGCGACAAATCGACTTCCCACCTGAACGCCGTCTGCACCCAGTACCATGGCTGCCAGCATAGCGCTGCCCGTGGCAATACCCCCGGCAGCGATCAGGGGAATATCTATTTTTTCACGAACGGCAGGAATAAGCGTCAGGGTCGTCGTTTCTTCCCGACCATTGTGCCCGCCAGCCTCGAATCCCTCGGCTACAACCGCATCTACCCCTGCTTCCTGGGCCTTGAGGGCGAAGCGTACACTACTGACTACATGGACAACTGTAATCCCTTTATCTTTTAAATAGGCCGTCCAGGTTTTGGGGTTTCCGGCAGAAGTAAAAACATACTCTACCCCTTCTTCAGCAATAATGCGCATGATTTCGTCGATCTGCGGATACAGCATGGGAACATTGACCCCAAAACTTCGGTGTGTCGCCTGTTTGCATTTGCGTATATGCTCCCGAAGCACTTCCGGGTACATACTTCCTGCCCCTATCAGCCCGAGGCCTCCGGCATTAGCCACGGCAGAAGCCAGCCGCCAGCCGCTGGCCCAAATCATGCCGCCCTGCACTATCGGGTAGTCAATATGGAAGAGCTCTGTAATTCGGTTTGTCATAATTCTAATTTTTTTCCCTGAACAGAGGCCTCAGGCGATTACGCCGGAACCCAGTAATTCCTCTCCGTCATACCAGGCCACAAACTGTCCGGGAGTTATCGCGGACTGAGGTTCGGAAAACTCGACATATAATCCATCCCCGGCTTTAATGAGTAAGGCAGACTGAAGCTCTTGTCTATACCGAATCCGGGCCATTACGTGTAGTTCTTCCCCCGGTTTAAGGGTCAGATCTGTTCGGATCCAGTGTATTTCTTCCTCACTCACAAAAAGCGCCTTTCGGTAAAGGCCCGGATGGGCTTTACCCTCACCGGTATAGATAATATTCTTATTTACATCGGTTTGTATGACAAACAGGGGTTCCGGGGTCCCCCCCACATCCAGACCCTTTCGCTGTCCTATAGTAAAAAAATGTGCCCCTTGATGTTTTCCCACTATCTTACCATCGCCGGGCAGCAGTTCCGGAGCTTTTGAAAGGGCTGTCAATTCAGCCTCGCGGGAGGAAAATTCCGCGCCCACGGGCTGCAATTTGTCGGCATTCGCAGGAACGGTAATAATCGCTCCCTCTTTTGGCGAGAGTTGTTGCTGAAGGAATTCCGGCAGGCGTACTTTGCCTATAAAGCACAATCCCTGTGAATCTCTTTTTTCAGCTGTAATTAATCCGTGGGTCCTGGCCATTTCCCGAACTTCTGATTTTTGAAGATGCCCTATAGGAAAGAGTGCCCTGGAGAGTTGCTCCTGACTGAGTTGACACAAAAAATAGGATTGGTCCTTATTTGGGTCCTTCCCCGCAAGTAACTGATTTACCTTTTCTCCGGAAGCCGTTGTCGTCGAACCTTTTCGGCAATAGTGCCCCGTGGCGACGTAGTCGGCACCCAGATCCAGGGCCATCTTTAGAAACAAATCGAATTTAATCTCCCGGTTGCAGAGCACATCGGGATTGGGTGTGCGGCCCATCTCGTATTCGCGGAACATATAGTCCACAATCCGCTCCTTGTATTCCACACTCAGGTCTACCACCTGAAAAGGGATGCCCAGTTTTTCAGCCACGATAAGCGCGTCATTACTATCCTCCAACCAGGGACATTCCCGTGAAATAACCACGGAATCATCGTGCCAGTTTTTCATAAACAAGCCTATGACCTCATAACCTTGCTCCTTGAGCAACAAAGCCGCCACACTGCTGTCTACTCCTCCGGACAGACCGACCACAACTTTTTTCATACGGGGAATTTAACTGCAAAATTACAAAAATCACTTGAGTATAATTCATTTTGTTTAGGCTTGCTATCCCTTTTAAATACAAGTATAATCGACAAAACACCCTGTGATCATTCGATTTTTTTTTATCGCATTAACGCAACGGAGCCCTGAATACCGCATCTGGTTTTCGAATCAATACTTTTTTAAAAGACATAGTTAAACTTTTATTAAGGAGGATGGTATTGTTTAACCATTTTTTACATTTGCTAAACATTTAAACAAATTTAATCATGAAAAAAACGCTTTTACTTATGAGGATGTTTTTCCTCGGACTTTTATTTATCACTGCCACCGCCTGTTCGGATGACGACGACGGAGACAATGGTGGTGGAAACGACGATCCTAACATCGTAGAGGTTGCCCTGGAAACTCCGGAGCTTACTTCATTAGTGGCTGCCCTTCAGGCGGCTGACGGAAATTTGGTCAATCTGCTGCAAACCGACGGCCCGTTTACAGTACTGGCTCCGAACAATGCTGCCTTTGCTACCTTTTTGTCTGCCAATGGTTTCGGTTCGTTAGAGGATGTTCCCCCAAGTGTGCTGGAGGCCATTCTTCTGAATCACGTAATTCAGGCGGACGTTTCCTCAGGAGATCTCGCAGATCTTGGAAGAGGATATACAAGTACCAGTGCTGCCGGAGCGAATAACCTTCCCATTAGCATCTACTTCAATGCAGAAAACGGGGTGCGGTTTAACAATGTATCTTCGGTAACCTCCGGAGGAGCCGATATCGATGCTTCTAACGGAACCATCCATATTGTAGATGCCGTTATTCCAATTCCCAATATTGTGGATCACGCGGAAGCTAATTCAGATTTCGACTCTCTTGTCGCTGGACTATTTGCAGCTGACGGGAACCTAATTAATGTATTGAACGGTGAAGGACCTTTTACAGTCCTAGCCCCTGATAACGACGCATTTACTGCATTTCTGGATGGGACTCCCGTAGGGGAAATCAATAAAACAGTACTTACGCGCACTTTATTAAATCATGTCATTGGCGCTAATGTAAGTTCAACTGATCTTGGCGCCTTAGGAGCAGGTTACACCAACACAAGCGTTGATGGGCCTGGGGACAACCCAATGAGCCTTTATTTCAACACTTCTGATGGAGTAGTATTCAATGGGATTTCATCGGTAACTTCTGCAGATATTGTAGGATCAAACGGAATCATTCACGCAGTGGACGCAGTAATAGCCCTGCCAACAGTAGTCACTTTTGCCGCTGCTGACCCGAATTTCTCCACCCTGAGAGGTGCCCTCGATGCTCGTGGTTTTATCCCGGTTCTGAGTAGGACCGAAGGAGAAAATTTAGATGGAATCAATCCTGAGTTTACTGTATTTGCCCCAACAAACGATGCTTTTGATGATCTTGAATCAATCCCTGAGGGCACCGTATTGGACAATGTGCTATTGCACCACGTAAAGAGTGAAGCAAATATAGCGTCAACAGACCTTACAGGTAACGACACTGTAGAGACCCTGCAGGGAGATAATATCATCATCACTGCTCCAGGTACCGGAGATAACATCGCTGACGTTGAGGATGGTGCCGGGAACACAGACATCGGAATCATCGCCGTAGATGTTCAGGCAGACAATGGTGTCATCCATGTATTGAATAAAGTGATGATCCCGAATTTGCCACAATAAGTAGTCGCAAATAATAATATCATCTATAAAACATTTGTTTCACAATGGGAACAAGAATACGCCATCGATAATCAAAAACTTGCCAAAGCTTTTCCTAATCGTTAAATCTACTTTGCGTTTATTCATGAATTTATATTCATCATACATCGAATAAATATGTTATCATCAATCTCTATTATATGCCAAAATATAGTGCTGCTATTGCTTGAGTTTTCGTGAAGTACT
>CAKZOC010000114.1 GCA_937136025.1 uncultured Bacteroidota bacterium | reverse complement strand
GCCATTACCCTGGCAATCCAATGGGATAGTTCCGTTAACGATTCCTCCTCGTTTAGTAAAGGGATGACTATTGAAAGGCGCATCTGTCAGGACTGCTGATTCTGCTCCAAAAGTACCATTTTTTAGGTTTAATAGTCCGGAGCCGCTTTTTTAAAGATAAGCCCGCCAACAAGTCCGATAAGAAGCCCGATAAGGATAGATCCGATCAAAATGCTGGGATAGGCAAATGCCGCCCAATACTGATTGCTGATTTCCCTTTGCTGTTCCAGTTGTTCCGTGGTCAGAGTGCCTTCTTCAGCCACAGTTGCCAATTGCATGTCAATGCTTTTAGATATAAAATCCGGATCGAGTACATTGGTCAGCAGCAACATCCAAATCACTGAAATGATACCTGAAACCAAAGCGATGCCTGCACCCAGTTTTACAGCCTGTCCGAGTTTCAGTAAGCCCCCATTGGCTTTTCGAAAATTCAGGATGCCCCAGAATATGACCCCGATGGACATGACAATTGAAATTATCGAATTCACGGGGCTTTGGGAGACATGGGCATCGCTCATGAAAAGCATTAGGGCAAAGACTACGCCAAGTCCCCCCAGTATAAGTCCGTAATTCAAAGAAAATTTACCAATTTTAGGTGTACTGGTTTCCATAATGAAGATTTAAGGTTTTAAAGGTGTTTGTTGGATTATTTAAGTATTTGTTACTGGGAAGGTAGGAATTAATTTTATTTTTTTGAAGGTAGGGGCGTGTAATTTTTAAGAATAATATGTACATTTGCACCCGCGAAATAAGCAGGTTAAAAATATATTTCAAGCATGAAACAAGGCATTCACCCAGAGAATTACAGGATGGTCGCATTCAAAGATATGTCTAACGAGGATATCTTTCTGACCAAGTCAGCAGCGGAAACCAAAGAGACTATTGAGGTTGAAGGGGTTTCATATCCCCTGGTTAAACTCGAGATCTCCAGAACATCACACCCATTCTATACCGGGAAGGCCAAGCTGGTGGATACTGCAGGACGTATCGACAAGTTCAAGAACAAATACAAGAAGTTTAAAAAATAAGTTCAGGGAGTTCCCTTCGGACTATAAAAATGGGTGATTCCTCTGGAGTCACTCGTTTTTTTTTGCTTTAGATGGACCCTAAGGCGTCCGGATTCATTTGTTACTTTTGTGTAAAATCAGATCATGCACTATATCTTATTTGACGGGGATCGCAGGGAATCACTATTGCCCCTGACCTATACCCGACCCGTTGCAGATATTCGCACCGGAATACTCACCCTTAGAGAAAAATGGGAGAAACGCCTGGAATCCCCTGTTGGAGTGCTTACCGAGGACTATCTCCAAAAGAAGTTCCCAATGGACAGCGGGTATGACAATGTCTTTATCAAAGGTTCCCTGCTGGCAGATGACGACCTGGCAAAGGCCGTTTTACAACTACAGTCCGGCCAGGGCTTATTCTTTGAGGACCAACTGCTGGCATGTCGGACACCTCATGCGGAAGAATTTCGACCCACAGAATCCTTTAAGCGGATTGAATACGACAAATCTTATCTTGAGATTTGTCATACCTGGGATATTTTTTCTCTGAATGGCGAGGCGATGGAAGCCGACTTTCAGCTGCTTACCGAGGGCCGTACTTCCGCGCCTGTTTCTGATACCAATAGAGTCAGTCATCCGGACCGTATATTTTTAGAAGCCGGTGCGGAGGTAGAACACTGTGTGTTAAATGCCAGTGCAGGCCCGATTTATATCGGAGCGAATGCCCTGGTCATGGAGGGATGCCTGATTCGTGGCGGATTTGCTTTGGGAGACCACGGAGTGGTTAAAATGGGCGCTAAAATATACGGGCCAACCACTGCCGGGCCTTACTGCAAAATAGGAGGGGAGATTAATAATTCAGTTCTTTTCGGGTATTCGAACAAAGGACACGATGGATTCCTGGGCAATGCTGTTTTGGGCGAATGGTGTAATCTGGGGGCAGACACCAATAATTCAAACCTGAAGAATAACTACGCCAAAGTGCGGCTGTGGAACTATGCCTCCGGACGCTTTGACCAGACGGGGTTACAATTCTGTGGCCTGGTTATGGGCGATCACAGTAAATCTGCGATCAATACCATGTTCAATACAGGTACTGTGGTTGGGGTGAATTGCAATATTTTTGCCTCTGGATTCCCCAGAAACTTTATCCCGAGCTTTAGCTGGGGGGGTACTGCCGGCTTTAGCACCTATCTCCCTGAAAAGGCTTTTGAAGCGGCACGGGTAGCCATGCAACGCAGGGGGCTGTCTTTTACCGCCGAGGATGAAGCCCTGATGTTAGAAGTATTTGAAATTTCCAGGGCATACCGCAAGACGTGACAAACTGGAGAGATTCTCTTGTAATGCCTTGATTTTTTTATCTTTGCACCCCTTTAGATAATTGAAATCCCCTATGCAGCGCACCGTAGCTTTTTACACTCTGGGATGCAAACTGAATTTTGCAGAGACTTCTACCATCTCAAGAGAGCTTGAAAAGGAGGGATTCCAAAAGGTTCCCTTTCCTGAAACGGCGGATTTGTATGTGATCAACACCTGTTCTGTCACAGAGAATGCCGATAAAAAATTTCGTTCAGTGGTTCGGCAAGTGCAACGGATCAATCCTGAAGCCTATATTGCTGTTGTGGGATGTTATGCCCAATTACAACCCGATGAGATCGCCTCCATTCCAGGGGTAGATCTGGTCCTCGGGGCAACGGAGAAGTTTAAGATCGGAACTTATCTTGAGGATCTGGAAAAACAGGAACAGGGGCAGGTTCATTCCTGCGAGATCAGCCAGGCAGATTTTTATGTGAGCAGTTATGCTATTGGGGACCGGACCCGCGCATTTCTTAAAGTACAGGACGGATGTGATTATAAGTGCACCTATTGCACCATACCTCTGGCCCGGGGTATTTCCAGGAGCGACTCTTTAGACAATATACTTGTGAAGGCGGCCGAAATTGCCGGGAAAGGAATTCGGGAGATTGTCCTGACCGGAGTGAATATCGGGGACTACGGCAAAGGGGAGTTTGGAAATAAAAAACACGAGCATACCTTTTTGGAGCTCATTGAGGGTTTGGACAAAGTGCCGGACATTGAGCGCCTCAGGATATCGTCTATCGAGCCCAATTTACTTCAAAATGAAATCATCGATTTTGTCGCTGAGAGCCGTGCGTTTGTACCGCATTTTCATATTCCGCTGCAGAGTGGGAGCAATACTATTCTAAAGGCGATGCGCCGGCGCTATCTCAGGGAGTTATATGTGGAACGAGTGGCGCGTATACGCGAGGTGATGCCGGATGCCTGTATTGGGGTGGATGTGATTGTCGGTTTTCCGGGGGAGAGTGAGGAATTATTTAAAGAGACTTACGACTTCCTGCACGCCCTGGACATTTCATATCTCCACGTCTTTACCTATTCTGAAAGGCCTGATACTCCGGCAGCATCTATGGCCGGGACCGTCGGGCAGACCGAGCGTAAAAAGCGCAGCAAAATGCTCAGAAGCTTATCGGCTAAAAAAAGGCGGGCCTTTTACACCTCCCAGCTGGGAACAGAGCGAACTGTATTGTTTGAAGGAGAGAATAAAAAGGGATACATCCATGGGTTTACTGAAAATTATGTCAAGGTAAAAACACCCTGGGATCCCAGCCTGGTCAATACGGTGCACCGCATTCGCCTGAAAGATATAGATGCGGATGGCTTGGTTCGTATTCAGGCTGTGGAGCCGATTACGATTCCATAAAAAAAACCCGGCGTGAGGCCGGGTTTTATGTTCAGTGTACCAGAGACAATATCAAATCCGGATACCGACAGGCAACATCTCTTTGTACTGTCTGTTGTTTCTAAGAAAACCTGCAATTTGAGGGCTGGTGGGTACTACTCTTAAATTTTGCTCTTGAATATGATTCAGAACCGCTTTAATGAAATCCTCTTTAAACCCTTCTTTAGTAATCCCCTCGGGAATTACGAGTTTTGTCAAGAAAATCTTACGTTCCTGGGAGGCGTATTCAATTTTTGCCAAATGCCCCTCCATTTGGGCTTCAAATTGGCGCAAAAAAGCATTATCCTTAATAGCCAGATCACTCATATAGTTTGATTTAGTTTTGGTTTCAGATAAAAAAATTACGAACTATGCGATCGTAATTTGTAACTTCTTATACTGCCGTACTCGGATTTGGGAAGCATAATTTTAGGCAGAGTACAAAAGTACTAAAAATAATGCTAAAAACCTAGGAAAAACCCCGTTTTGAATACCCTACCAGCTGAGAAAATACAGGTTTATTTCGTGCCGGGCCTCGCAGCCAGTCCTAAGATTTTTGAGTACATTGAATTGCCTTCAAACCAATTTGAAGTGCACCATCTGGATTGGTTTCTTCCTCCCTCCGGCGCTGATCTTGTCGAATACGCCCGGATTATGGCGGAGCGGGTGACCCACGACGCACCGGTTCTTATCGGGGTTTCTTTCGGGGGGATGCTCATTCAGGAAATGGCGCGATTTCTCAAACCCCGGAAGCTGATTATCATTTCCAGTATAAAGTGCAGGGACGAAATGCCCAGAAGGTTATGGGTGGCCCGGTATACCCGTTTACACCGACTCTTGCCTACAGGGGCGATTCAAAATCTTGAAACGCTTACCCGATTTGCTTTTGGAGATGCCGTACGCAAGCGGTTAAAACTCTACGAACGGTATTTGGGGATGCGTGATAAGGAGTATCTGGACTGGGCCCTCGAGGCCATAGTCCACTGGGACAGGGAAACGCCTGAACCCGGATTGATTCATATACACGGAGACCAGGATGCCGTTTTTCCTATGAGCCACCTGGGATCCTGTTTGTGTGTGGAAGGGGGGACGCATACGATGATCATCCATCGCTACAAATGGTTTAATGAGCGATTGCCTGCAATAATATTGGAGGAAGCAGGTTCTATTTAATACCTTTGAGGTAATCTTAAGTCATTTCCCATGCAACTATTGAAAAAAAGCCTTATGCTCCTTGGGGTGCTGGTCGTTTTGAGCACCCTCGTCTTTGCCGTTCAACAGGGCACGGCCCAAAATGAGACTATCGAAGAATCCGATCCCACCACTGAAGAAGGAATTCGTGTGGACCCCACCTATCGCATCTCTGCCATTGCCATCCCGGAGGATCTGAACTTTGCCGGAGAAGCTGTACCTCAGGAAGATCCGGAGGTTATGGAGCGTATCGACCGGGAATTTCTGGTAAACACATACTGGCAATCCAATGCGCTTTTGCTGATGAAGCGAGCGCATAAGTACTTCCCGATCATAGAGCCTATTCTGCTCAAAAATGGGGTTCCGGAAGACTTTAAGTATCTGGCCGTGGCTGAAAGTGGACTTCAAAATGTCGTGTCTCCAGCCGGAGCCCGCGGCTTTTGGCAGATTATGAAACCCACGGGAAGAGAGTATGGCCTGGAGATCAATGACAATGTAGATGAACGCTATCACCTGGAAAAGGCGACTCAGGTGGCCTGTGATTACTTGAATAAATACAAGGAGAAATACGGAAGTTGGACGTTGGCAGCCGCCGCATACAATGCCGGGACAGGTGCCATTGACCGCTATATGGATATTCAGCAAACCGATAGCTATTACGACCTGCTCCTGGGAGATGAAACGGGGCGCTACGTTTTCCGTATCATGGCGATCAAGGAGATCCTTAAGGACCCCGAGACTTACGGATTTAAAATCGGAGAGGAAGATTTTTAC
>CAKZOC010000113.1 GCA_937136025.1 uncultured Bacteroidota bacterium | reverse complement strand
GGAAAGAGCACACATCTAGGATCTGGAGACCACCAAAGTATTGGTTCGTTTGCTGAATACCAGGGAAATATTCCGCGTTTATAGGCATTGACTAAACGTTCTGGCGAAAGGTCACCACCAATTGCCAATAAACCATCTTTTGTGGCACTAGCTACCTCAGGAAATTTTATATCGTTAGTCAATAATTGCATTAAAACAGGATTACAAAAAGGAGTTAAAACGGCTTATATACTTTGAAAATAGTAAAAAAATCGCCATATTTGATGTGACCTTTATTTAGAAAACTTTGTTCATCATTGCTTTTTTGAGTTTGTTAAATAGGTCGATAAAAACCTAAAACCAAATTATTAAAGTCCTTCTGATTTCTCGGAAGGACTTTTTTTATGCAATGATTGTTCTATCTAGAACGGCAAGTCATCATGATCTTCTTCTGTGAGATCTGTAGCTGGCTCAAAAGCCTCCATTGGTGGTACGGGCGGCATGTTTCCGGCTGTTTCTCCTGCCTGGACAACCTCAATACGCCATCCCTGAATAGAGTTGAAATATTTAGTCTCACCCTGCGGATTTACCCACTCCCGGCCTCTGAGGTTAATGCTGATATTCACTTTCTGCCCAACCTGAAAGTTATTGAGCAAGTCGGTCTTATCCTGAACGAATTCGATCATCAGGTGCTGGGGATACTGCTCGTCAGTTGTCAGTACCACCTCGCGTTTCCTGAATCCATTACTTCCATACGTTTTTGTCTCGTCAATCATCTTGATTGTCCCTTGTACTTCCATAATTTCTAACTGCGTTTCTATATTAAAATTTTAAAATCATTCCTGTTACACGCCTCTATTTGAGCGAGCGCGTGAACAGGTCAGGCCTTTTCGGCCAAAAGTATTTTCCAGGCGGCCTCCACATCGTTCTGGTGCAGAAACGCTTTAGCCTGGGCATGTATCTGCCGCTCATCCGAGGCATTGAGCAGGCTCTGAAACTCCGGATGCGCCTCCAGAAATTCCGCGATCTCCTCCTGAGTGGGCAACCGCTGAAAATTACCCAGCATCCCAAGATCGTTCCCTGTCAGTACAGGGCTTTTGCGAATGGCTTCCGGTATGAGGTCTACACCCATACCCTGAGCCGTCAGGGGTTTGGGAACCTCAAAAAGCCCCTGAATAGAACGGGAGTACCAATTTCCTCCCATCCGGGCAACCAAATCCAGTTTTACGGGATCCAGGGCATGGGTTTCTGTCAGTACCGCCTTGCTAATATGGATCCGTACGACTTTGGAAAAGATCAGATTCCCAGCGCCGCCTGCTTCCCCCAAGGGTTCTACTTTGGTCACCTCACATTCAAATTGCACGGGAGATTCGCCCACCCTGCAAGGCTTAACAACCTCGGAGGGCAACATGGTAAAACCGGCCTTTACAAATTCGTTTACACCCCGGTCGTATTCCGTGCTCGCCAGAGACATTTGCTGTACCATGGCATGAGAAACGACATTGATGACCACTTCCCGGGTCTCCAGTACATTTTCAAGCGTGTGTTTGACTGTATTGTCCCGGACCCTGCGAGCCGGGGAAAAAATCAAAATCGGCGGATTGGCACTAAAAACATTAAAAAAACTAAACGGTGCGAGGTTCGGGTTTCCAGCTCCATCTACGGTGCTCGCAAAAGCGATGGGTCTCGGACCCACAGCTCCGAGCAAATACCCGTGCAAATCCCGGGTTTCCAATTTTTCAGGCAAGAGGGTCAGGTAGGAGTCACTCATGGCTACAAAGGTATTGAAATCTGCCAGAAAGCAGAAGGTCAAAATCAGACTTCTCACAACAATTCCCTTCAATTTCAGTTATCTTTAATGACCACAAGAAAGGGGCATGAAAATAAATCCTCCACGGAAGTTTTCGAATACATTTTTGCTGATTTCCGCCTTTGTAGTTGTCAGCCTGATCCTTTGGAATACGAACAGTTTTTTCAGAAAGTTCAAAGAAGAAGAGCGGCACAAAATGGAGATATGGGCTAATGCCCAATCCGAGTTGCTCCGATCTTCAGAGAATCAGGAACTGGGCACCCTGCATTTGAAAGTGTTCCAAACAAATACCACCACCCCAATGATTCTTGTGAATGCAGACGGGTCGGTGAAAATCAATAATATGCCCAAGGTCTCCCCGGAAGACAGCACGCGAATTCAAGATAAAATCACAGCCTTTCAGGCTGAAAACAATCCGATTCAGATCGATTACCAGGACGAACATCTGGCTACCCTGTATTACGGGAATTCGGAAGTCCTCAATAAACTAAAATACTATCCCATCGCCCTTTTACTCATCATTTTTCTCTTTGGGACTGTCATTTTCTTTTTCTTTAAAACCAATAAAGTTTCTGAACAGAACAAATTATGGGCAGGAATGGCCAAAGAGACGGCACATCAGATTGGAACGCCGCTCACCTCCATGCTCGGCTGGAATGAGTTGTTAAAAAGCGAGGACGTTAACCCACGGATTACCGCAGAGATCGAAAAAGATATCGGCAGATTACAAACCATCACAGAGCGGTTTTCCCAGATCGGGTCTATGCCCAAATTGGAACCCAGGGATATTGTTGCGGAAACCAAAACCGCCTTTGAATATTTACAGACGCGGAGTTCCAGGCTCATTACTTTCACCTTTCACAGTAAAGTGGATTCCGCAAGTGTCTCGCTGAATGAATCCCTGTATCACTGGACTATAGAAAACCTCGTCAAGAACGGAATCGATGCCATGAAGGGAAAAGGGGAGGTCTCCATTGAGATTCTCCCGGGTAACCAGTCCGTCAACATCCTGGTATGCGACACAGGACACGGCATACCAAGGAAGCAATTTCAGGAAATTTTCAATCCGGGTTTTACGACCAAAAAACGCGGATGGGGCCTGGGACTGTCTCTGGTAAAACGCATTGTTGAAGAATATCATCAAGGCAAAATAAAGGTGCTCTCTTCCGGAAAGGAAGGGACCGTCATGCAACTCAGTTTCAAAACCCTCAGCTAATATGGGAACGAGCGAACGACATATTCTGAGCCAGAATGCGGTGACCAATAATTGTCCTGAATGTTTTAATCAGGATTTAACCCTTACTTTCTACCAAAAGCATTTGATGGGTCGATTCTTCGAACGAATCACCCCAGAGGTGACCCAAGAACTCAAATGCAATACCTGTGGTTCAGTCCTCTATCCGATCCGTTGGACCCCCGATATCGAACGCAGCGTGGAATACTTTCAAAAAGCACTAAAGCCTGAAAAGACAAAAATCAAGTTTCGCCCGCTTTTCTTTATCGTTATTTTTTTGGGAATCCTACTGTTGGGGGCACTCGTTTACGTACTCTTGCCAGCAGCCCGCTGAACATAACCGAAAGGCCACAGACCCGCAGCCGTGTATTGAAGGGTTATCTAAATCCCATGCAGAAGCCCAAACCAAATGCCCTAATCACATTTGGCTAACGCGATTAAAAAAAGACTATTGGAGTTTTGATCTGATTTTTTCAGCGATCGCCTCGAAAGCCTCTGGAGTCAGGGGTGTCTTCCGCTGAAATGTGGCATCCGCCATTTCACGAAGTGGAATTAAATGCACGTGTACATGGGGCACTTCCAGGCCAATGACGGTCATGCCCACCCGCTTGCAATCCATACTTTCTTCTAAAGCCAAGGCTACCTTGCGGCTAAAGCGCATGAGGCTGATATAGGCCTCCGCATCCATATCCGTGAGCTTATCCACTTCCCTTTTGGGAATACACAGGGTGTGCCCCGGAGCATTGGGTTGAATATCGAGAAAAGCGAAATTATCTGAATCCTCTGCAATTTTGTAGCAGGGGATTTCGCCCTTTATAATCCGCGTGAAAATACTTGCCATAGTTCCTGCTGTTACGACCTCAAGTGATACATCCAAGAATTACTGAAGGCTTGAGACCGCTGTATTCCCCTAAAAATCATCGCGATATTTCCAGAATCTCAAATTTCAAGGCACCACTGGGTACCTGAATCTCAGCGACATCTCCCACCTTCTTTCCTAAAAGTCCTTTTCCGATAGGTGAAGTTACAGAGATTTTTCCGGCTTTCAGATCTGCCTCGCTTTCAGCAACCAAAGTATAGGCCACCTCCATTTTATTCTGCTTGTTGCGAAGTCGGACTTTTGAAAGTACCAGAACCTTTGAGGTGTCCAGCTGGGATTCGTCAATGAGCCTGGCATTGGATACTACCTCTTCGAGTTTGGCAATTTTCATTTCCAGAAGCCCCTGCGCCTCTTTAGCGGCGTCGTATTCTGCATTCTCAGATAAATCTCCTTTATCGCGGGCTTCAGCGATGGCCTGAGAGGCTTTGGGGCGTTCCACATCCCTGAGTTGATTCAGCTCTTCCTTAAGTTTTTTTAAACCCTCTTCCGTGTAATATGAAACCTTACTCATAGTGAAACCAATTTATAAACAGAAAATCCCCGCAATACTTACCTGAATTGTAAGTTATTTAGAGGATTTAAACAAAGATAGGGTTTTTTTGCGGAATTTTGCTGAAATCTAAAGTCATCAGATGTCCGCAAAACGCTTCTTATTCCCTGTGCTATTGCTCTTTATACTCGTCTGTTGTGATAGTGACACCCAGCAGCGAAACCCGTATTTACAGGAATTGGGATTCCGGTTTGAAATCAATCTGGGCCTCCCGCTTTACAGCCCGCTGATCACCATTGGCAACCCGGTGTATATCCCCACAGAGGGGGCTGGAATTCGCGGGGTGTTTGTCATGAACACCGGTTTTGACGTCTTTCGGGCTTTTGAAGCCAGTTGCCCGAATCACAGTCCGAATTCCTGTTCGACCATGACAATTAACGGCCAGAATGCCCGTTGCTCCTGCGAGGATTACGAGTATAGTTTGTTTACAGGCCAGCAATTGGATCGCCCTGATGATGGCAATCGCTATTTCGACATGCTGGAGTATCGGGCGAATGCAAGTGGGAACAGTGTTATTATCTCTAACTAGGAGTCAGCTTAGAATCGAACCGTAATCCCGGCCAGAAAATTAATGCCCGCCTGAGGGTAATACCCCACCCCGTCAACCGTA
>CAKZOC010000112.1 GCA_937136025.1 uncultured Bacteroidota bacterium | reverse complement strand
GGGAGCAGCGACAGCAAATCCAATCCAAACCAGATAAGAAAACTCTCGAGTCAATAAAAACACAAGCTCGGATACAGATGCCCCGAATATCTTTCGCACACCTATCTCCTTTGTACGTTGCAGAGCCAGAAAAGCAGACAGTCCCAATATGCCCAGGTTTGCGATGATAATGGCGATGATGCTGAAGAAAGTAATGATCTTAAAGAATCGTTCTTCGGTGCGATACATCTGGTCTATACGGTCGTCCATAAATTGGTAATCATACAATTCGCAATACTAAAATCATAGGGAGGAAAAATAAATTTATTGGTCCATCCCTGGTGGGTATTGAGGGTATGATCCGAAGATACAGCACTCTCCAGTCCGCGCATTACGGTAGTTCCCACGGCGCATACTCTGCGCTTTTCGGTCTTGGCATTGTTTACGATTTCCGTAGCCCGCTCATCGATGATCAGCTCTTCGCTATCCATTTTATGCTTGGATAAATCTTCTACTTCAACCGGGTTGAAAGTACCTAACCCTACATGGAGTGTCAATTCGGCAAAATCGATTCCTTTGATCTCCAGTTTTTTAAGCAGGTGTTTTGAAAAGTGGAGTCCGGCCGTTGGGGCAGCCACAGCGCCCTCGTGTTTGGCATATATGGTCTGGTACCGCTCTTCATCGGAAGCCTCTACTTCTCGCTTGATGTATTTTGGCAGGGGCGTTTGTCCTAACTCCCGCAACTTGCGCCTGAAATCCGGGTAAGACCCGTCATAAAGAAACCGCAATGTCCGGCCCCTTGAGGTAGTATTGTCGATAACCTCAGCGACAAGGGACTCATCTTCTCCGAAATACAATTTGTTTCCAATCCTAATTTTTCGGGCCGGATCCACCAGGACATCCCAAAGGCGTTGGTCCTGATTCAGTTCGCGAAGCAGGAATACCTCAATTCGGGCTCCGGTTTTTTCTTTATTTCCAAAAAGGCGGGCTGGAAAGACTTTGGTGTTATTAAGCACCATGACGTCACCTTCGTCAAAATAGTCGATCAGATCCCTGAATAACTTGTGCTCAATTTTTCCCGTATCCCGATGAATTACCATCAATTTGGATTCATCCCGATGGTCCGCAGGGTATTCTGCGAGTAATTCTTTTGGCAATTCAAAATTGAAATGAGATAACTTCATAGGGTGCTGGGAGTTTTCAGTTTAGCGGCTGCAAATATACGACCCCACCATAGGGGATGTCAAGTAAAACCCCGTAATTCTGCATCTGCTCCCCGCCCCTGGCTTCGGCTTAGTCTATGAGATGCCGCATCAAAAACGCCGGATCCAAATCCGGCCGGGGTGTCTGGCCAATTCTCACCAATGCCTTATCTTTGAGAATACACAGCTCCTAACCCTCCAAAATGCCACTAAAAAGTACTCTGCTCACTCTTTTCGCGTCGTTTTTCATCTTTTTTGGATGTTCGCCGAAAAAAGAATCTAAAATACTAGAGAATCAGACCGCCGTTTCTGCCTCTGAACCGACCCATCCCGAATATTCAATCCCCTTAAACGCCACGGACATGAGTGAAATTTACTTTACGGCCTCCGGATTATCTCCCGAGTGGACCCTGGATATTGCCGCAGATCGCATTCGCCTGCAGACCGGTGGGGACACCTTAAATACACCCCACACTGTACCCGACAGGGCTATGGATGCTAACGTCAAACGCTATCGCCCGATGACCGAGGCTACAGAAATGAATGTCGAAATACGGCAGGGGCCCTGTGAGTCCGAATCCGGAATATCCAGGCCTTATAGCGTGCAGGTTAAATACAAACACACAGGGGAATCCAAATATACAACCCTAAGCGGATGCGGGGCCTACGTCATGGAATACCGCTTGCACGACATTTGGGCCCTGGAGTCGCTCAATGGGGACGTGATCACCCTGGCGGAAGGTCTCGAGCGGCCCTATTTCGAAATTGACAGCAGGAAGTCTGCATTCATGGGCTCCACCTCCTGCAACCAGATGCGGGGCACTCTTTTTTTTGAACCCGGACTCTTGCGATTCAACGAGGTGCTCACCACGCGTAAAATGTGTCCGGGCGGGCTGGAGGCGGAATTTCTTAAAACCCTTCAAAGCACTATTCATTACAAACTCGAGAATGGCCGGCTGACACTGACCAATCCCAGCGGAGCCGAACTGGTTTTTCGAAAAGTGGATTGAGGCCACCCGGCTTCGCTTCCCAATCGGACAAAGTCTTTAAAATAATGCACTTATGATTAGTAATCACATTGACTATATTGAATTCAGGGCCCCCGACCTGGAAGTTGTTAAGACATTTTATAAGCGGTGCTTTGGGTGGAAGTTTACCGATTACGGACCTGACTATACGGCCTTTGAAAACAGCGGGGTTTCCGGAGGTTTTGAAAAGTCAGATGTGGCTGATAGCCGGGGCGCTCTGGTGATTCTTTATCATAAAGACCTCAAAGCTATCCGTGAATTAATACTGCAATCCGGGGGTAGCATTCGGCAGGATATATTTTCGTTCCCCGGGGGAAAGCGTTTTCATTTTACCGATCCTGCCGGAAATGAACTCGCTGTGTGGTCGGATCAGTAAGGTCCTGCTTCTTCGGTTTTAAAACCGATCCGCTGCAAATCTTCCCAAAAACCCGGATAGGATTTAGAGACCACCCCGGCATCTTTGATGAATAAATCTGTCTTTAAGGCCAGGGGAGCAAAAGCCATGGCCATCCGATGATCGTTATAGGTCTCAATGGAGATTCCGGAATGACAGCCCGCACTCTGCTCCAAATGCAGGGAATGATTCGTCACCCGGATTTGGGCTCCTAATTTCGTCAACTCAGCCCGTAGAGCTTCCAGGCGGTCGGTCTCTTTAATCTTTAGGGTATGAAGCCCCTTCATATCGCAGGGGATTCCAAGACCAAAACAGCAAACCGCCAAGGTCTGCGCCAGATCCGGTGCCTGAACCAAATCGAGATCCAGATGGGGAGGCAATGCCTGTTCTGTTCGCGAAAGCACCAGGGTATCCCCTTCAAATTCAGATCGAACCCCCAACGGTTTAAAGAGTTCACAAAGCACCCGATCGCCCTGAAGGGAATCTTCCCGATAAGCCCTTAACCGCAGCGTGCTACCGGGTGCAGAAAGGGCCAGCATACTGAAATAGTAAGAGGCCGAACTCCAGTCGGATTCCACCACACAGGTTTGGTCAGGCACTTGCGGGGTGGGATATACCTTCAGGGTCTGGCCGTGCATTTCGGCGCGAATACCCAGGCGGTTGAGCAGGCCTAAGGTCATTTTTATATATGGCAAAGAGGTGATTTGGCCTTTGAGATGTATACGCAGGCCCTCAGGCAAGCCCGGGGCAATCAGCAAAAGAGCTGAGATATACTGGCTGCTGACATCCGCCGGTAATTCCACAGACGCTTTGGTAAGTTTTTTACCCTCAATTCGCAGGGGCGGGCATCCCTCCGCCTGATGATAGGACACCGAAGCCCCGAGTTCATTAAGGGCATCGACCAGAATCTGAATGGGCCGCTGCTTCATCCGATCCGATCCGGTCAGAACCACCTCAGCCCCTTCCCTACTGGCAAAATAAGCGGTCAAAAAGCGCATGGCCGTTCCTGCATGATGGATATCCACAAGGTTTTCCCTTGAACCTAGTGCTTCCTGCATGACTCTGGAATCATCTGAATTGGACAGGTTTTCGATGCGGATTCCCGGGAAAAGCGCCTGTAGAATCAAAAGGCGATTCGATTCACTTTTGGATCCTGTAATGCGCAGCGATCCCTTTATATGACGGGTCGCGGGACCCTGAAGATGCAGTTTCAAAATAAATGTTCCAATTAATACGTCCGAGGGTGCAGCATGATCGCCCGATTCAAAAAGCCAGTATTATCACCGGGTTTGTGTTTCCTGAATGCGCTGCCCGAGTTCCCAAAATCCGATTTAAAAATGGCCTTTACTTAAGTTTGGGGTTGTCCCTGTGCCGATCGTGGTCGCGCTGGGTCTTGATTTCGAGCTTACGGTCAAAGGCGGCCTGTAAATCTACCCCGGTTTGATTGGCTAGGCAGAGCACCACAAAGAGCACATCGGCCAGTTCTTCACCCAAATCTTTGTCCTTATCGGATTCCTTTTCGCTTTGTTCCCCATAACGACGGGCGATAATCCGGGCGACCTCCCCCACCTCCTCAGTGAGTTGGGCCATATTGGTCAACTCATTAAAATACCGGACTCCATGGG
>CAKZOC010000111.1 GCA_937136025.1 uncultured Bacteroidota bacterium | reverse complement strand
TGCTATGTTGCTCGTAAATACTGAGTAGCGATTGTGCAAATAGATCAATAACCGGCACCACTCCAAACTTTAAATAGCTGGGTACTGTACGCTCGTGCAAGTCGGTGATCTTAGAGGTAGATAAAAACTCCTGGATGATGCCGTCATCAAAATAGAAAAGTAGACTTTTGAAAACACCATTGGTAGGAAGTAGATCAGAAACATAATACATGCCGCGTGGGATAAAAAGGAGTTCACCAGCTCGGACTCGGATCAGTTGTTCGTCGTAGGTTCGAATAATCTGTTCGCCAGCTACAACCATAGACACCGCATGATTAGAGATATACCCCACTCGTTCTACAACGGAGAAACAACAACAGTCGACGCAGTTTCGATGGAACCAGACGCAGGCGGAAGACACATCCTGGTCGCTATTGATCAATCTTCTTGTTCGTGGGAAGCATTCAAATTTGGAATCGAAAACAATTTGGCTGTTGGCAAAAGGCAAACCGGGGTCCCGATCAATCTGACCTGCTTTACAGGAAGGATTGACATCATTCTCCGTATCGGGATTATCGATATAGGAATACGCTGCCCCGTCCCCTATAATGGCAGTACCCGGGTCTGTCAGGAAAGTCAGGTTAAAGTCTGAGGCGTCCAGGGACTGCTCGGTTTCAGCCGTACAATCATCGCCTCCGGGATCGGTTCCGGCCTGTTCCACGTCATCGAAGTAGAAGATTCCCGCGGTTGTACCAGGACCGTCCACAAAAAGGGTAAGTCGCGAATACGATGCGGAGGAGGTGAAATCGAAGCTGATCTCTTCCCAACCCGTACCGCCATGACTGGCACTGGTTTCCGTGGCTGCGCCGGTTCCCTCTTCGAGTTTCATCAAAACATCAATCGGGGCTTCTGACCAGAAGTTCATCGTAATCGTTTTTTCACTAGTCAGGTCAATCGCAGTTTCCAGATCGAAAAACAATCCTTCAAAAGCCACCCCACTATTGGTAATCTGCCCGACATTTGACTCCTTATCATTGGAGCCTGAGACATCCGGGTTAGCCACAATTTCAAAGGCAGCCCCTTCAAAAGTGGAAGCCTCGTAGATTACGTTGGCATCATCGAAAGTAATGGGCAGGGTAATGCCCTTCTTAATGTTGAGTGTCAACTGATCTTCAAATGTGTTCGAAGCACCCGCCTGATTCGAAGCTACCAGGGAAACGGTGTATGTGCCGCTATCCGAATAGGTCTTTATAGGATCTATTTCTTTTGAGGTTGTACCGTCCCCGAAATCCCAAACATATGTCCGGGCACCTTCTGAAACATTCACAAAAGTTACAGTTCCGGTGTCCTCGTTAACGGTATAGGTAAAGGATGAAACCACCTGGGGCAACGCATCCAAATCATCGTCGGAACACCCCAGAAAAGCTAGTACTACCATCCAGATGGAAAATCTCCTGCCAATATTTAAGATATTTTTCATAGTCTTGATTTATTCGTTTGGTCCGTTATATTTATAAGCCCTCACGTAGTCTACAAGCATTTGCTGAGGAAAGACAGTTTCCTGATTGGGGGAACCTACGAAGGATCCTCCAACGGCTACATTGAGGATAAGGTAAAAAGGCTGATTGAAGACCCAGTTATCCGGATTGGGCAGATCTTCAGGGGTTATTTGGTTGTAGAGGACGTCATCCACATAGTAATTCACATAGTCCGGACCCCATTCGATTCCAAAAATGTGAAATCCGGTATCGAATCGATCGTTTTCAAGATCGTAACGTTTGGTAATAGCTTCTCCGGCCGAATACCCCGGGCCATGAACACTGCCAAAAAGGATCGTCGGCTCCTGTCCGCGGATTTCCATGATATCAATCTCTCCGCATTCGGGCCAGATCACTTCATCGGAATTTGCGCCCAGCATCCAGAAGGCCGGCCATATACCTTGTCCGTAAGGCGCCTTGATCCGGGCCTCAAACCTTCCGTATTTCTGCTCAAATTTATCCTTGGTCAATATACGTGCAGAAGTATAGGCAGATCCTTCAAAATTCTCCTGACGGGCGGTAAAAATGAGATATCCGTTCTGAACAGTAATGTTTTCAGGGCGGTCCGTGTAGTATTGTAATTCGTTGTTTCCCCAACCATCTCCCCGGGTGCCTATGTCGTAGTTCCACAGGGAACTGTCCGGAGCGCCATTAACGTCGAATTCATCCTGAACCGTAATTTCGGTGAAGTTGGCGACGCGCTGATCCTCACCATAACTGCATCCCACATTTAGAATCAAGATGCCCGTAAGTGTGGCCAACATATTCAGCCCTGTTAGCTTTCCAAAACGTCTCAGGTAAGGTGGACGCGGTATATCTATGCTCATTTCCAGTCTTGTTTTCTGATTCATCACTCTTTTTTTACAATTTTTTTCTTTTTACTCCTTATAGAAATAGATGTTGTCCACAAGGATGTTTGAAATCGTCGCATCTGAAACAAAGAAGTACAGGGCCAGGTTACCTGTATTCAACCCGACAAAATCAGACAGCGGGATATCCAGACTCACCCATTCCCTGGAGACCAGGGTCTGGTTGTCAAATTCCACAGAAGCCTCCGTATCGTCCCCTGTTCCAATGACATTATCAGGTCCGGCATCCACCAGCAGGATGCGGATAAAGTCACCGTCGGAGATTTGCTGATCTTCAACCTGAATATCGAGATGGTAATGTGTCATCTCCGAAGCATTGACCGTGTTCAATGTTTTGATAGCCACAAAATTCAAGTCGGTATATCGGATAACATTGTCCCCTCCAATATTAATATCAGCACCTCCCAGGGTTGTTTGTCCATCAGGAACAAAAAATCCATTGTAGTACTCCACAGGGACGTCGGCATAGGCATCACTGAATACCGAGATGACATCATCAGGGTTCCGGGCAGGAGGTATCGGGGCGGTCTGAAAACTGCCTTCAACCTCAAGGGTCAGGGACCCGGCTGCTTTTACACCCGCCAGCAAGGCGGTTATGGTTGCCGTACCTGTGCCCACAATTGAAATCACCCCCGACTCGCTTACCCGGGCCACTTCATTGTCCGTAGAACTGAAATCATAATAAGCCGGGGCAGCTGAAACGGTTCGGTTTCCCCCAGAACCCAGGTTAATGGTATGGGTAAGGCCCGTAATCGGGATTTGAACATCTAGAAAAGTCGTTTGAACCAGGTCTTCTCCATTAAAGATCGCCGGTTTGGGTTGGCCTATGGTTCCCAGCCTTTCAAATTGTAATTCATCGATCCAAAAGGTGAAGCCATCTCCGTCCTGCGGCCCTGCGGCATAGAAAAACATCCCTTTCTCCACAGTGAGTAAAAATGGGTCCGGTATGGGGATTATGTATTTAGCCCATCCTGTACCCAAGCGAACATTTTCCGCATTTACCCGATATTTATTTTCTCCAAAATCAACTCCAAATCCGATTTCATTTACAGTGGCAGCCTCTGTGGCTTTCGCATAAAAGGTAAGGGCATCATAGCCTGACAAATCCCGTCCACCCATATCAGGAAAAACAGCACCTGCAAAAGAACCTGAGGGATCCCCAAAATTGGGTACATCAAAGCGCATGCTGGTTGTACCGGCGTATTTTACATCGGGATCTACTGAAAAGGCATCCAGTTTAGACCCGTCAAAAGGCAGGTATTCCAAGCCCCCGCTAAATCCGTCGATATACACTTCAGGGTTATTGGAAAATGTAGCGAATTTTACGTCGTCTGAAAACTCGCGCTCACAGGCTGAAAACAGCGTGGAAGCCGCAAAGGCAATCAGGGTGATTTTTGGATAAATAAACCGTCCGTTCTTCATTTTACTTCGTTTTTTATTTACCAATGTTTATATGTATGTACGTGCGGATTTCCCATTCTGTGCCGTCTGGAAAACCTACCGGGCTGATGATTGGGCTGTCCGCGAATTCCCGGGCCCGGTTCGGTGCGTATCGAGGAGAAAACTCATTCATAGTTCTCCATGTGCCTCGAATTCCAATCTGGGTATTGGGAAGAACAAACCAGTCCGGGATTCCCAGGGTGGTAGAAACATCGAGCATTAACTGTACGGGATACGTGAGGTTAAAATCACGGTGGTAATCAAAGGGCCCCCAGTCGTTTAATTTAAAGGTATGCTGCACCTTCAGTTTTTTATAGATCATTCGAATATCTGCCCCAATACGATCAATTACCCTCGGATCGTCACCATTAGCTTGTGCATTTCCAAAATATACATTGGCCACGAGTCCGAAATCCGGATTGATTTTTGAAACGATACGGGCATGAGTTTCCCATAAATCCCGGGCTGGGACAGAGTTGGGGAAGGGAAAAAGGGTTCGGTCGTCCTGAAAACCAATCGCCGCATCCATGGTGGTGGGTAAATGCCGGAATACAAAGCCCGCACTCACGGCAAACTTGGCATCTTCTGCCCGGTCATTGTCCCACTCGTACATCCAGGTGCCAGGGGTTGGGTCCCAGGTAAAGAGGATCTCCCCTGCCACGGTCTCCCGGTTGGCACGCACTACAAAAGGATCGTCGAGAATATTCCTGAGCCTGCCCGGTCCCTGTACGTCATTGGGCATTGGTCCAACAATGGGCTTTTGCCATAAAAAGTTAGGGGCCACTTGCAAGTTGCCAAAGGAATAGGTGAAACCCGATAGAAAATTGGTTTGGTTGCCGCTACCGGTATCTTTGAGTTTCCATCCGGTAAAAGTTTGGGTTTGGTCATAGCCACCCCCCGCAACCAGTCCCTGGACAGCGCCTTGTGCATACCAATTGAACTTCCCTTTGGAATAAGTGATTTTTGCCTTCCCTCCCCAGTTATCCTCGGAGTTGACCTCATCCGTATAAATAATGTACTTGGGAGCACCATCCGGGTTGGAGGGATCGTAGTCCGGGTTGTCTTCAGTAAACTGGAATTCCCTTCCGTTTAGAGGCTGCCCGCCCCAGATACCGCCAATTTGTATTCCTAAATCCCCAAATTCACGCTCGATAGCAATCGTGGCCCGCCGGGTCCTGGGCTGGGGTACAGCCAGAGAGGAAACAATAGTTCCAAAGTCGTCAATATCCTCATGAAACACCCCCGTGACGTCGAATTTTCCAATCGTCCTGCCGTACTTCAAAAGGACGGCCGGGTTGGCCCCCCACCAGAGCTGGGGACCGTAAGCCGCCTTAAGCCCTTCAATAGCCCGTTTTCCATCGATTTCTATACCCGCAATTTCACCGTTGTAAATATCCAGATTTGGTCCGTAATTGGCCTCTGGATACAGACCAAAGAAATCACCTTCATACCCCCAATGGTAGTGACCTGTTCGGTAAAAACCGCGTACATCAAAGTCTTTGGCTTTCCACTCAAATGAGGCGTTGTAAACCCGCACCCTGTTCTGGTCCGTAACCAGAACTTCTTCACCCTCTTCGTTGATTACATTTACGGGCCTTCCCACGTTTTCATAAAAGATCTCGTCTATGGGGTTGGTAGCTACATTACCCAAAACATTGAAGTTCACCTCTGCCCGCACATTAGAGGCGGGATTTCCTTCAATACCAAAGAAAAACGACTGCATGTGATCAAAGCCCAGTTCGTCCGGAAATTGGACTTCATTTGGGTCGGGAGCCTCAGGAGTTGTAATCAGCGAGCCCCCGGTATTGTATGTCGTCAAACGGGCCTGAAGATTGCTAACCCGCAGCAACTTGCTGCTTTCCCCTACCAGGGCAGCCTTGTCCCCCCGGGCCTTAAGTACGGCATCCATAATCTGGATATTGTTGAAATAGGTCTCGACAAAGTCGACGGTAACCCCTTCCTCATAAGGATTCAGCTGATGTGCTTCTTTAAGGGAATAATAAGCCGCTCTGGGATACAGATCATAAAGACCTCTGGCATCGGTTTGTCCTTTTGCGGTAATCCCGAACCATTCCTCATTCATGTTGTTTTCCCCCTCAGCGGGCAGGTCAATGGCATACCCACCATTGGACCAGGAGGCATTGTTATCGTGAACATCGGCATTTTTCCGGTCGTCAAAGCCGTATTTCCACCATCCATCGCTAAACTGGAAGGTAAAACCCCCTATGGAATTTTCAGCCTTCCCAAGCCCGGCGGCATTGGCGTAAATCTCTTTCCAGTTGCCTAACATATAAAAAGCCTGGGCCTTTTGGTCTTCCTTATTATCAATGGCGTTGAAGGCATCGGCCCCGAATTCGGTGAGCATGATGGGCATGTCCAATTTCTCTTTTACCACATCAAACATATCTCCGAAAGACAATCCCCGATAGACATTGGTACCATAAACATCCACATCCGGACATTCCTCCGCGATGATATCGATGAACAAAACATCGCCATTACAAATGGCGACAGGATGGTTCCCGTCCATGGCCTTCATTCTTTTGGAGGCTTCGTTCATCAGACGGTACATGGGACGGCCCCGATTTTCGCCTACATACTGCTTTTCCTCTTCGTCATCCGGGAAATCCTCAGTTTCGGCACCCGCCCAGAAAAGGCCATAGTTATTTTCATTACCCAGCAGATACATCAGGAGTCCAGGGGTGTCTTTGTAGTCCCGGACCAAACCCTCCACCTCGGACAACAAAAACTCCTGGGTTCGCGGGTCCGAATAATCTGTAATTTCAATCCAGACCCCGTCGATGGTGAGACCATAGCGTCCGAAGGAATGGTTCAGGAGGGTATATATGCCGTATTTCTCATAGATGTAGCGGATCCACCTTGCGGGTACACCGGTATACTGTCGAATGACATTAACATTCATATTTTTTAAGAGGGACATCTCCGTATCGAGCCCGGCCCTGATAACATCATCGGATTTTTTCCAGAATTCGGCAGTTATGGTATTCGTTCCGATCGGAATGTAATCCCAGTTCATCCCATTGATCATGAAATCCTCCCCGTTAACCTTCAATCGCATCCCATCCGAATCCCTGGCTATGTATACCTGATCTGCCTGGGCATAGACAGCTGACGTAAAAAGGAGGAGAATGAAACCAAAAATGCTGTTCTTCATAATGCAAAAGTTTGGATTAGAGCGCTACCGTATTCCCAATTGAAGTAATGGTGTTATCTGATGAATAAAGCCAAATTTCGCAGGACGGGCAATACGATGGTTTAACTCAAACCTAAACTTAGTTCATTTGATTTGACTAATCCGCAATAAAACCCTATACAAAAAACATACATCGTAAAATATTCCACGATAATTTTATATATCGCAACAAAATCAATGGTTTAGACCCCGAGCCCTTATTCAGTGCGCAGGTCTGTATTTCAGAAAAAATGATGGATGTATAGGTAATGTTGAGTTATAGCGGCCTTCTTGTAGGGTGCACTATAGGGTGAGAAGGTAGCTTACCAGGTTCATATCGCGTTCAAGGCCCATTTTCTTACGCAAACGATATCGTTTGATCTCCACACTGCGGGGCGAAATATTGAACAGGGGAGCTATTTCCTTCGAAGTGAGGTTCAGGCGCAAATATGCACAGAGCCGGATATCGTTCGGGGATAGTTCAGGATGAGCTGTTTTCAGTGTATTGAGGAATTCCCGGTCGGAATGGTTGAAGGCCTCTTTGAACAATTCCCAGTCATCGTCCTGGCTCAGGCTCTCATCTATAATTTGGATAATGGGTTGTATAGACTCAGTGTTCTGAAAGCGATCCTGAATTTGCTTGCGCACCCGGTTCAGAATTTCGTTCTTTTTAATGATGCTCATAGTCGAAGCTGCAAGCTCGTTACTTTTCTCCTTGAAGTCTCTGCGGAGCTGATCATTTTTGAGCTTGACGATTTCCTTATCGTTCCGCGCACGAGCCAGGTCCAGTTCGCGTTGGTTTCGCTTCAGGAGTCTTTCTTGTTTTTTACGGTAATAATTACGGTACTGCAGATGGATGAGCCATCCGGCCAGTGCCAGCATCAGGGCGTAAATGGCCCACATCACGCGCGTACGGTACCAGGGCCTGGCAATCACAAAAGGATAATCCGCGGTATTGCTGGAGACCTGGTTCCCGATCCGGGCGCGCACCTGGAAGGTGTAGTTGCCCGGCGGCAGGTTTCTGAAGGAAGCCGAGGGATTTTCTGACCAGGGACTCCACTCCGGATAGAATCCTTCCAGACGGTACTGGAACATCGGCTTGCGGAATGGAAAGTATTCCGCTGAAAAAAAAGCAAAATCCAGGTTGTTCTGCTTATGGGAAAATCCACCCGCCTTTGCGATTTCTGCCCGGGACTCCGAACCGGGCTGCAAATCTCTCCCTTGGCATCGCACGGAGGCCAGGACGATATTAAAATCCCTTGGGGTATAGCGTTTCAGGTCCATAACCATATACCCCGAACGCGTTCCTATCAAATAGTTCTCTGGCTCGGGAAGCGTGCCCAGGCTTTCATAACCCACAATACCGTTTCGCTCTTTTTCGGCAAGGGGAATGACCTGAATTTTCGGATTTCCCAGCAAATTCCCGGAACTGACCGAATAGATGTTCGACTGGCCAAAAAGCCAGAGACTCTTGCCGGACTCATCCAGATGCATCCGCCCTGAAAGATTCTGTTCCTTCTCGTAAATGCCCCTCAGGGTCGTATCTTTCACAAATTGATCGGCCTCTGCGTCGTATCTGAAAATTCCTTCCGAATAGGTGTAGAGCAATTCATCCGCGAATTTCAGAATTCCTGAGTCATAGCCTATCAGGGTGGTGTCCACCTTCACTTCTATTGCCCTCTCAAATGCGGGGTCCGGAGTGACCTTGAAAATTCCCTTGTATTCATGATTTACAAAAACCGTCTGGTCGAGTACCTCCACAAAACGGGCGGAATGTTCAAACCCAGCGATTTTGTTCCTGACCTTCCACGATTGGCCTTCCTGCTCCAGGATGTTCAACCCATCGTACTTCCCCTGTATCAGCCAATTCGGATTCTCTGATAACCGTGTCACTTTCCATGTACCCGAGGCCTGATCGATCCGCAGTGCCCGTGTTCCCCGGATTACAAATGTTCCTGTGTGATGGCCGCAAAACAGCGTGCCGTCAATCTCGTCCAGGGACCAGACCTGGCCTTTGGTTCCTTCAATCAGTGAAAATTCACCAGTTTCGCCCACCGGCTTGCAAAACAAACCCTGATTCGACCCCAGGTAGAGGAATCCGTTGTGCGACCGGGCTGCATAAACACTGCCCACAACTCCCTTTTTGTCGACGAATAGGGTAAATGGCGATTCGGGATTGATATAACTCACCCCGTTGTCCAGTCCAAGCCAAATATTGCCGTCCCGATCCTCGAAAAGTGCCAGAACCGTATTATTACCAAGTCCATTGAGCTGATCATATTGCCGGACCAGCTTTCCTTCAGGATCCAGGTGAATCACCCCTTTTGAAATGGTGCCAATAACCATACCGCCTTGCTTCAACTGTAAGGCGCTATAGGCACGGGAGGCAAGCAGAAAGGGATTGGCAGGAATATCCCAGGCGAGCAGGCCTTCGGGCCACAGCCTGAAAAACCCGCTGTCACTGGTCAGTACGAGTAATCCATTCGCCTCCCCGAAAAGGCTGATGATCTCCTCCTCCAGGAGTTTCGGGTGGTTGCTGACCAAAATCTCGGAACCATTTTCAACTTTAAATAACCCGCGTCCTACCCGCTGAAAGTAGAGCACCCCGTCTACCTCAAAGATTTTTGGGATTGAGGTCTGTGCCTCTATGGTAGCCACGCTTTCATCAGAAGGGTTATACGCATAGATGCGATCGAGTGACTGGAAAACGATGTCGCCATCGATTTCCAAAATGGTCCAGAATTCTTCATCGGGTACCATATCTATGCTGAGCCTTTTGGTCAGCGAAGTATAGCGTAAATCCCCAAACGGGTCTCGCTCCCAGTACCCGAAATCCATATAGAAACCGCTATATATGCGGTCCCCGATGGCCTTGACCGATCGCATGATCGTTTTGTTGGGGGAAGGATACAGGACCCAGGACGACCCGTTGAATACCAGCAGGCCCCGGTTGTTGGATATGTAGATGAGTTTGTCGCGCCCCTGGGAAATCGCCCAATTCTGGTTTTCTGCCCCGTAATCCGCAGGGGTAAAATTCCGGATGGGCGGCAAATCCTGGCTATAAAGCCTTCCAAACAGGATAAAAAGTAGAACTACTGTAATTCTCACGGGTCGGGAACTAAAATTATCAGCTTTAAAAATACAAATACTTTCACGAGAAAAAGCCCCGCGTGTTTCCCTTGTCAATTCCGGCAGCACCAATATTTATGATATCCGACTAATAGGAAACTTTGTATTACTTGCCAAAGCAATTTGGAATTGCAAGAATTCTGTACATATATATTAGATGGACGAGTATGACCCAAGAATGTGTAGGCAATTTCTTCATGGTATTATGTTCGTAATTTTTTCTACTTATACATGATGATGATAAAAACGTATTATAATAATTTATTACTGTTCAAGTTTTATATTGTCATT
>CAKZOC010000110.1 GCA_937136025.1 uncultured Bacteroidota bacterium | reverse complement strand
TAAGGTTCAAAGGAAAGTCTTCAGTGGGCAGTGGGTAGTGGGCAGTGGGCAGTGGGCAAACTTAGGGTTCGGTTTTTCCCATTCAGACCAAACAACTGCCCGGAAAACAAAGAAATGCGCAGATAAACCCCCATATCCAGATTCATTGTATATTACCTCTTTAAATCAAATCCATCTCGAATGATGCTTTGGCACCGCCTGTTATGTTTGTTATTGTTATGTTGTTTTGTGCCCCTGTCATCCGTTTCCCAGGATAAAAAACCCAAAGTAGCCTTGGTGCTTAGCGGCGGCGGGGCAAAAGGCCTGGCACACATTCCATTATTACAAGCGCTGGATTCCCTGGGTATTGTCCCCGATCTGGTTGTGGGTAATAGTATGGGAACCATGGTTGGGGGGTTATACGCTATGGGATACTCCGGCGACAGCATTGCCAGGATTGCCAGCTCCACAGACTGGGATAACCTAATGGGCGGTGGAATTGCTTTAAACGATGTAACTGTTGAAGAGAAGAGTGAGTTTAATCGCTATATGATTAGCCTAAGTCTCGAAAATGGAAAGTTCAGTTTAGGTAATTCACTTATTAATGACCAAAATCTCCGGTCCTTTATTTCATACCTCACCTACCCCGCCCACAAGGTCAAACACTTTGACGACCTTCCCATACCGTTCCGCGCCATGGCCACAGACATTGTCAATGGGGAGGAGGTAATCCTGGAATCCGGATCTCTGGCGTTTGCCATGCGGGCAAGTATCTCCATCCCCGGTATTTTTTCAGCCGTGCCCTATAAGGAGACCCTTCTTGTGGATGGGGGCATTTTAAATAATTTCCCGGTTGATGTCGCAAAGAGCATGGGGGTGGACATCATCATTGGGAGTGATGTAGGCGAAAATATGTTACCTAAGGAAGACCTTGAAAGCCTGAGCGCGCTCATGTTCCAGGCTGGAATGCTGAATAGCAATCTCAAAAACCCCGAGAGTCGGGCGCTTTGTGATATCCTGATCGACCATTTCCCTAATTTAACCTATTCAACTTCCGATTTTGCCAAATCCAAAACCATGATGGAAGAAGGCAAAATTGCGGTATCCGAAAACAGTGACGCTTTAGTGGCCCTGGCTGAACGCCTAAAAAAGTATGCCCAAAGACCGCACGAAATTCCCGATGTGGCAGACAAGGTCACATTAGACACTATTATCTTCAAAGGAATAAGTAGAGGGAATAGGACGCTGGTCAGGGAACGTACAAATTTAAAACCGCATACCGCGTATACGCTTCAGGATGTGAAGTCTGGTATAGAACGGGCAATGGGAACGGCACGTTTCACACATATCAATTACGAACTCCAGTATACGGATGAATCCCTTGCTTTCGAGGTACACGGATTTGAACGCTCCAAGCATCAATTCAAAGGCTCTTTACATTACGATACGGATAATGGGGTAGGATTGATAATGAATTATACCGGGTTCAATGTACTGGGAACTTCCTCAAGGACATTGGTTACCATTGATGTTGCTGAACGGCCCAAATTTCGATTACAACACCAGGCTTCGTTTGGCCCTCAAAAGGTATGGTGGTGGCGTGCAGAACTAATGGGACAGCAACAGAACGAAAAGGTGTTTTTACTCGGGGAATACGTGGATGATATTAAATATCGGAACGGGGTCTTCGATAATCAACTCAATCTGAATCTGAATTCATTGATCAATTATGTAGGTTTCGGTGTAAAATACGAGTCAACTGGCCTTAAGCCAACCATTGATCCCAATGTAAACGACAATTTTTTTCAGCTAGACCGTTATCGTTTCGATAATATTGAAATTTACGGCCAGTATCGTCATAATTCCATGAACAAGGTCTTTTTTGCCACTCGGGGGACTTCACTTCAGGGTTATCTTGGAAGGTCCCTTTACAGTCATGTGGATTTGGAATATTCTGTAGATTCAGCCGAACCCGTGAAGGGACAGACCAATGGGTTTTCAAAATTGGGGGTGGATTATGAAGTTAGATTTCCGATAAGTCCGAAATCTTCTTTAATCATTGGGGCCGCCTCCCATTTTTTATTCGAAGACTCCCTGAATGACCGTGATATTTCGTTTAATGATTTTGGCCTGGGTGCGAAATACATACTCGGCGGCAATATCGAGAACCCCAGATATGACACCCGTCCCTTTCCGGGTTTAAATCAAAAGGAAGTCATTGCCAATCAATATGTAAAACTTGCGCTGGGCACACAAATCAATCTGTTCCGCAAAGTGTTTCTCACCCCTCATGTAGATCTGGCATCTGTGGGCTTTGGATCTTTTAAGGATTTCACCAAAGATTTTTACAACCCCAGGGGAGAGTGGCAAAATGCATCAGAAACCAGTTTGCTCTTATCCGCGGGCAGTACCATATCATACAACTCTATCCTGGGACCCGTTAATTTTGATCTTTCATGGGTAAATGAAACAAATAATCTTCACGTTTTCCTTGGCGTTGGATTTAATTTCAATTAGTCCCCGGGCGCAGGGGTGCCGGGAGGGTTCAGGGTTCAAGGTTTAAGGGAGGAGTCGGCAGTGGGCAGTCGGCAGGGAAGGGTTCAAGGTTCAAGGTTCAAGGTTTAAGATTCAAAGGTAAGTCTTTAGCGGGCATTGGCAGTTTGCAGGACATATGCAGATGTCGTGTGTACACTTACTTCAATACTGCCAACTGCGACAGCCGACTGCCTACTGCCTACTGCCTACTGGAAGTATTCGGAATCAAGGAGTTCAACAATCTGAAATCCACCTGCTCTCACCACCTCGCTGTCTGGTACTCGACTCGCTTTTGGGATGTAGAATTTCCCTTTTGAAATCTCGCTTTAGGCATAATGCTAAACCCTTATGGCTCAATTTCTGAAGTATCCGAAAAGTATTGAGGTTTGCTTTGTCGGTTAAGTGGAAAATGTCGATTTTTAGGAATACAACCTCAACGAATCCCCCCATGCCTGCTCGTTTTAAAAACCTCTCACAACAGATTGTAAAACTGAAATGGGCTGTACTCCTCATCACCGCGATTATCACTGTTTTTTTTGGATATCAGGCGTCCGGACTCACCATCAATGCAGACATTCTGGAATCGCTTCCGGACAATGACAACAATGCCAGACTTCTCAAAGAAATAGGGTCCGACTTCGGCGGTAACAGCATAGGTATTATTATCCTGGAAACCGATAATATCTATAAAACGGAGGCCATTCAGCACATCAGTGACCTAACAGACAGTATTGGGACCATAGCGGGCATCGCTTCGGTCCAGAGTATGACCAACATCATCAATATCAAAGGCGATGAAAACGGGATTGAGGTTGGAAAACTGATAGATCCGTATGACTTGCCCGATTCCCGGGGGGACTTTGATCGTTTAAGAGCAAACATTGCCAACAATCCCCTGTACAGAGGGTCTATCGTTTCAGAAGACGAAACTTCAGCCCTGATTATATTTTACTTACAAGATAAGGCCGAAGTCAAAAGCGTCGCGAATGCTGTTATCGATAAAGCCGATAGCCTGGAGTTACCGGAAACGCTTTATTATGCCGGATCCCCAATGCTCGTGAGTTACATTACGGATTTGATGAGAAACGATTTGGTGACCCTGCTGCCCATCGCTTTTTTGGTGATTGCCTTGATCCTGTTCTTCAGCTTCAGATCCTGGTCAGGTGTGATACTCCCTCTGGCTACTTCAGTCATAGCTATCATTTGGACCCTGGGTAGCATTGCGCTCTTAGGGTACAACATGTCCATGATTTCCAACAACATCCCCATTATTCTATTAGCGGTTGGAAGTGCATACGCCATTCATGTAGTCAATAAAATAAACATAGAGCGCGGCAGCAATAACCCTGACCCCGTTGCCGGGGGATTGCAGGCCGTTACAACCCCGGTTATTCTAGCTGCAATTACCACAGCCATCGGTTTTGTTTCCTTCGTATTTGGCGCCTATCTGGACATGATTGTTGAATTTGGAATATTCACTTCCCTGGGCACCCTCTATTCCTGCGTTTTGGCACTCACCTTTGTTCCTGCAGTACTGGCCCTGGGTTCCAAACCACATCATTCAGCCAAACCAACCGGGCAGCCTGAAGACCGGCTCATCGAAAAGCTGATCTCTAAAATTGCTTCTTTGACCCTTCGCCACCCTAAGCGGATCCTTATATTCTGGTTGCTTATAATTCTTTTGGGGATCCTGGGCATTTTCGCCATAGAACGCAGCGTAAATATTCAGGAATATTTCAGACCCGGCAATCCGGCGAGAAAAGCCGAACAAATAATGATTGATAAGTTCGGTGGAACCAACCCGGTATTCATGTTGTTTAAGGGAGACATTCTCGATCCTGAGGTTTTGCAGGAAATGGAAGCTGCCGCCCATTATATGGAACAGAGTCCCGATATCAATACAACCCTTTCGGTTGCCGATCTGATTGCTGAACTGAATTACGCTATTACCGGAAGCCGTTCCATTCCGGACGATTCTGAGCAAATACAACAAATCTGGTTTCTTTTGGAAGGTAATGAGACTTTGGAAAGAATGGTCAATCCGGACCTCACCCAGGCTATTGTCATTTCAAAATTCAAGTCTCCGGATAACGAGTCAAAAAAGGTTTTTTCCGATTATATGGAGGCCTACATATCTAAAAATAAATCCCCTGATTTTCAAATTGAAATCACCGGAATGCCCTTTGTGGATATTACCATGGACAGGAGTCTGATCAATAGTCAAATAGGATCTATTTTAATAGCTTTGGTTTTCGTCATTATTGTCATTGGGGTCGTTTTAAAGTCTTTGAAATATGGTCTTCTGGCGACCGTTCCTATTGTTACGGCCATTGCCATACTCTTTGGGATTATGGGCCTGGCAGGGATCTCCCTGAATATTGCCACCGTTCTTGTAGCCAGTGTGGCCCTGGGTATTGGGATTGACTATTCCATACACATTATTTCGCATTTCAATCACTTGCGGGCAACCCATGATAAGATAGAATCAGTAGTTTCCCAAAGTATCCTGACGAGCGGCAGGGCGATCATTATCAATTTTGTCGCCGTATCATCCGGGTTTTTGGTTTTGGTTTTTTGGTTTTTGTTTTTTGGGTTTTGGGTTTTGGGTTTTGGGGTTTG
>CAKZOC010000109.1 GCA_937136025.1 uncultured Bacteroidota bacterium | reverse complement strand
TTAAATTTTAAATAATATTTATTATTTTATAACGTTAATAAACGCATTTCACTTCTAATCCAATATTTTTTGAAAAAGGTTAAAAATCAAGAATTAGGATTAAAAACATTCCTATGTTCGAGACTCCATTAGGAAATCCGTTTTCGATGGAATCAGATTCTGTTTACATGAAACTATGCATATCACGTATCACCATGATCAACAATAGAATTACATGATTTAATGAAATACATGAAAATATATGCGAGATAAAATTCTTATACAAAACAGTATCATACACACAAAAACCAAAGGAGCGGGGCACTTACAATCATAACTTTGACAAAAGCTGTTGCTATAAAATTAGGTTGAGCATTATCAATATTTGATTTGGCATAATGGCAGCACCACTCGACAGCACGGTTCAGGGTAAGATGTTTTTAGATGAGTACATTTTTTCTTAACATAATAAATTTTTATTTACGTATAAATACTACTATCATTTAACGTCCAAGCATAAATATAGTGGATCCAATTTTTTAAGTAAATTACGGTTGGACGCTTGCATGATTTTTACAGAACTTAGATATGGAACGAAAATCAGGAATTGATGGCAGTAATCAGCCTGAGGATTCTTCTGCAGAATGCCAGGCGATAGAAAGAGTGCAGAGTGAGACAGAAACATCTCAATCGCAGCCTCACCACAGCAAATAGAGTCATATAGACTACAAATTTAAAATAAAAGATATCTATCTCTATCGAATTGAAACAATTGTTGGCTATGAAACTTGTTGGTTTATCGACCGTTATTTTGGAACTGGCATAAAGCTACTCTAATTGGTCACAGTTTACGCCTCAAAAAGGTACAAACTGCAGAAAACCTATTATTTGTCAGAAAATAAGTCAACCTATTTGTCCTTCAGTTGATAGATCATTATTGTATAATATCATTTTATTATAATAGAATAGAAATATAACTCAATTATTAATAGGTCTTGTTACCTGTACAAAGAGTCTTTACTAGACTAGCTATAATTTTAATAACGAAGCAATTTTTGTAATCGTAAAAAATCTGAATGGCTTCATAACCTAAGTCCTTGAAACAACATATTTTGGTATTCACATTTATAAGGCAACATAAATTTACGGTTTTGTTTTACTCGAGCAGCACAGTTGAAACAAATTTCTATAATTCAGAAGACGAAGTACCTGAGGGAGGAGGATTCAATAGAAAAATAAAAGGAAATTATTTACAAAAGTACACGATAACAAATATTTAGTAGATAAATCTTCATATACATACTTATAATGTATATACATACTTATAATTTATATACATATATATTTATATACATATATATATATGGTCAACGGCAAAAGTTCCTACACAGAAATTTTCAAAGTCCATAACAAAAATAATTAAATAATTTACCACTGGTTTCAATGGGTTTTATTATATATCTAAGAAGGTATTTAACTTTCATGTGAACTTAAAATCCAATATTGAAACCAACGTTGAATTATTTTAGTTCTACACTTTAAAAATTTTGATGTGTGTAGGAACTTTTCCCCGTTGACTTTATATATATATATATACATGTATTTATTTATATATATATATATATATAGAGATAGAGAGAGAGAGACAGTGAAATACATCACTTTATTATTATGCAGCGTGTCGGATAAAACATTAAAAATAATATTAGTTCTTTTTTTAATGAGTTTTGGGTTCATGGCCGCCCAAAAAGTAAAAATTAAAGATGGAAACGTCTTCGTAGACAAGAAAGAGTACCTCACTTATAAAGGAGATGCTTTTTATACCTATGATGGAGTTCGGCTGTTTAGTGTGACTAGAAAAATTGAAGAGTATTCTGACAATAATATGAGTTCTGCTGACCAAATTAGTACGCGGTCTAGAACACTGACCTCAAATCCTCAATTAGTTGTGAGCAGAAGCAATAATACCGTTCGTAAAGTCAGATATTACCTTGTGAAGTTTGCCTTGTTCGATTTAGAGTTTGAGACTTCTTTGAATGCTAAGAAAGTCATCAAAGGATTTTACAACGCAGAATTGATCAATGAAAAAGGATTGGTAGATGAGTCGAAAGCATGGAACTTTGCAAAATTGACTCATAAGAACATTTCTGGAACACGAGAAAAATTAAAACAATAAACGTAAACCAACATATAGACAAAATGATTCGCAAAAGCGGATCATTATTTTTTTGAAAATTTGAAGATGAAGTACACAACACTACCCACCACAGATATTAAAGTGAGTAAAATCTGTTTAGGAACCATGACATGGGGAAAACAGAATACAGAAGCCGATGGACATAAACAAATGGACTATGCGTTAGAGCAAGGTGTCAATTTCTTTGATACTGCTGAACTATATGCGGTTCCAGCTTCCAAAGAAACCTATGGGAAGACCGAAGAAATCATTGGAACTTGGTTCAAAAAAACAGGAAATAGAGACAAAGTAGTTTTAGCAAGTAAGATTGCTGGTGCTGGACCTTATACGGCTCATATTCGTGAAAATGGATTTGCCAAAGAAGCTATTATTGAAGCTGTAGAAGGAAGTTTAAAACGTTTGCAAACAGATAATTTGTCTATGTGAAGTAGTTTTAGAGCAGAAAATGTTTTCTCTTCGTCAGTAAATTAATACGATTTTTATCACCTGGAAAGTATATTTTCCTATCTGAAGAATTCTTTAAAAATACAGGTAAAAGGTAACAAATCTAGCGTAGACAAAACTATAGTTATAATTTTTTAGTTGGAGTTGATAAACAAATAATGTAAGACAGGAGGATTACATTTAATTCAGAAATAATTATGTTTCCATTTTCATTAATAATGAAAGTCTTTATTAGATTTTGTGAATCATCAGCACAAATTTATATCTACAAACATAAGCAGAATGAAATGTTTAATTATCCGCCGGCATTGTTCAATAGGACAATGCAAATTAAACAAGGCGACCTGTTTAGTAATGAGTCTGTAAAGAATACTTTTACCGCTTTTGTTGGCGTTCGTACCCGGGTAGGTCGATTTGATATCTGTCTCATAAATATTCACCCGAAGTTGCACGCTGTCAGAAGGGTTATCCAGTACCTGAAAAAACAAGGCGTTAAGTCTTCGAAGTCCCTTATCTACCCGAATTCGGGAACCCAGTTCTCCCCCAAGGGCCACACTGTCCTTCCAATATCCAATGCCCCGGCCCATCATATTCGGATACCCCACTTCCTCCTCTACTTTAAAAAGTTCTGCTGTAGAGACGATAACTTCATCCAATCCGATAGGGGAAGGTTTGAGGCGAAAAGTGAAGTGTTTTGTGGCTTGTTCCAATCTGGAAAGGGGAACTTCGGTGGGCTCGTATCCCAGACTGGATATCCGGAGCATATCCGCGGGCCCTACTTCTTCCGGTCTGAACTCCAAAAGAAAAATACCTTCCTCATTACTCACAGTCCCAATGGCCCGGTCTACCACTCCGATGTTCACAAAGGGTAAGGGTTCCCCGGTTACAGCGTCTACCACACTACCGCTATAGGCTAATTGGGCCTGAAGAGGGTGTACTAAAAGCAGCAGTACAGCGAAAAAAAAATATTTCATTGTCTAACGCACACGACTCACTCCCGGATTGTTGATGGAGAGTAATTTCTGCCAGTTGTTTCGAAGGGTAAGTTTAAAGGTATTCACCTGCTTTTTCTGGTCCCGTTCCCCGTAATTATAGTAGGTGGTTACTTTGAGATAGGTAGGTGTCAAACTTTTATTTCCATCGTATCGCACATTGAGTTCCCATAAGCCCGGTAAAGCGTTGTCGATAATGTGCTCCTCCATGGAGTAGCCCGTCATCTTCTCGTCGATAATACGATCCTCATTATCTACATAGGTGTGCTTCCATTTATGATACTGGCCTTCAGGGTTTACAAACTGCAGTTCAAATTCGGCCTCAGTCTCATTCCACTCCACCACCACACGGGTGGTATTCTGTACAAAAGGATCAGAAACGATTTTCTTCGCGTTGGCGCCTACTTGTGCTGCATGCAGTTGCAATAGATTATCGCTCTCGTGCTGAATGATTTTGGAGAAATCCTCGGAAGGCAGTAAGAAGTTTTCGTCAATCAGGTATTTGTACCTGGCATAAATAGAGGCGGACTTGTCATACGCCCGGGCATCGCGATACGCCAGGGCCAGGTCCTGATAAGACTGACTGTAGTTGGGGCGCAGAATAAATACTTCTTTATATGCCGCAAGGGCCTTCTCATATCTGCCCTGTTCCTGATAGGAGTACGCCAGTGCCTTGAGCATGGAGGCATTCTTATCAAAAACCCGGCTGTTGTTTTGTATGATTTGGTCGGCAAATTCCGTTTCACCCAGAGTCTGGTAAAAGTGCTTATATGCGTCCAGAAAGAAATAGGGCGAACTACGGTATTGAGACTCATATCTGGAGTATACGGTTTGGGCATCCTCAAAAGAGTCCGCTTCCCGCAGGGCTTCCATATAGGTGGGTTCAGCACCGGCTATCGCAGCCCCCTCCAGAGCGGGTTCTTTTACATAGTTATTCCTCAGGCGTGCCTGGTCGTATTGGGTAGGGTTCTGAGAAGATCCGGTCAGCGTATTAATGATCACTACGCCACCTCCGCCTACGGCTCCGTAACGCGCCGTATACGCTATGGAAGAAATCAAAGCCAGGCGTTTAATCTGGGAGACATCAATCCAGGTAGGTACCGTTGTAAAAACAAGGCCGTCCACATCGTAAATCGCTACCCTCGGATTCCCCACAGAACCCGGACCCCGAACAATAACAGCGCCTCCCTCCTGGCAATTCCCAACGGTACGCACTCCGGCAAAACGCCTTTGTATCACATCGAGAATACAGAGGGCTACAGGCAGGATCTGGTTTTGATCCAGCATGCGTACCTGCCCCGGAGCGGTGTCCGCATTCAAGAACCCAAAAGCCGTCTTGATGATCCTGGGGTTGCTTTCGTACTCCATCGCGAGATCCTGTTGGGATTTCCGACGACTGCGGGTTACTGTAACTTCGTCCAGTTCTTCTATATCCGGGATCATGATCAGGTTCATATACCGGGTAACTTCCTCCACCCGAACCAGATAGTCTTTCATACCTGTATAGGAATACTCCAGAAGGTCCCCGACCTCGGCCTGAATTTCATATTTGCCTTCGGCATCCGTAAAAGTACGGACGTCCTGCTTGCCCTGCACGGCAATCACAACATCCTGCATGGGGTTTGTGCCATCGGTGACACTGCCGCGTACCGTGCGTGTTTCCTGGGCCATCAGGCCCAGACCCAGGGATAAAAAAGTGAGTGTTAAAGTGAGTTTTCTCCAGTCCATAGCCATTTTCTTTTAACTGTAAAATACGTAAAACATATTATATATTTTTATATATATATTTTAAGTTTTACATAAATATGATTTATATTAATGAAATCGTGAACGCTTCAAAGATCACAAGCCAAGCGGGAACTTGGGGATAGATTTCAAAAATACTTCGACAAGGTCCGGCAACCCCTGAATCTAGTTCAGCGCTACTGTAGCCCCCTTGGTCAGGGTAAACAAACGTTGATTGGTGTCTTTCAGACTCAGCTTGAATACACGAACTTCCTTACGTTGAGAACGCGTTCCATAATTATCGTAGATCGTCACCTTTACATATGTGGGTGACAGACTTTTGTTGCCGTAATAGCGTACGTTTATTTCCCAGGTTCCGGGAAGGGAACTGTCGATGAGAAACTCCTCAGAATTAAACCCGATTTCTTTCTCCCTCATAATTCGATCGGCATCGCTTGCCAGGGAATGTTTCCAAATGTGATACTGGTTTTCGGGATTGACAAATTGTAAATCGAATTCCGCTTCCCCGTCATTCCATTCAAATACGAGTCGGGTCCCCTGAAAGGTTTCCTCCTCCACATACAGGGATTCCCTGTTGGAGGCGCTGACGATTCCCGCCTGATGCAGAAATAAAAGATTGTTGTACTCCCGGTTCAATATGGGGACAAAATCTGTAGTATCCACCGGAATCAGATTTTCTTCCACGAGGTAATCGTATCGTTTATATTGGGCAGCCGCATTATCGTACCTGCCTAAATCCCTATAACTATTAGCCAGATCCATATAGGACTGGCCATAATTCGGGCGCATTCTCATGACTTCCTTGTACGCTTCGTGCGCTTTATCGATCCGGGACTGACTTTCGTAGATATACGCCAGGGCCTTCATATTGACGGGATTCCTGCTGAACAAATAACTATGGGAACTCACAATTTCATCAGCAAAAGCCTGATCTCCCCTGTCTTCATAAAAATGACGATAGGCGTCCATTACAAAATAGGGGGAACTCGCGTAACGCGAGGCGTATTTCTCATAAACCGCCATAGCATCTGTGGCTGAAGCCGCGGCATTTAGTTCCTGATAGTACGTAGGCTCACCCGCTTCTACACTGGCCCGTGAGAGAATAGGGCCCGTTTGAAAATTGTTCCGAAGCCGGGCCTGATCCTTGAGTCGACCACCTTTCGGACTACCTGCTAAAGTGTTAATCACGATCACGCCGCCCGCACCCAGATTTCCATATTGAGTGGTCGTGGCGAAATTATTGAGGATGGCCAGCCTTTTGATCTGGTTGATATCCAACCAAATGGGCGGGTCTAAGAAGATTTGGCCATCCACATCAAAGAGCGCCGCCCTTTGATTAAAAATGGACGATGTCCCCCGAATATATACCCGCTGGGGGGCCAAATCCTCAAACTCACTGAAGGAATCTGCATCCGATTGTACCACACCCTGAATATTTGTTATCTGTCCTGTTGAGGGAGGTGCACCACCACCTGCGCAGTCACCCACTACGCGGATTCCGGCAAATCGATTGCGCAGCAGATCCAGGATGCAGAGATAAATCGGAGTGATATCGTCTTCATTCATAAAACGGATATTCCCGGGGGCCGTGTCGGCATTCAGTATCCCATATGCCGTGCGAATGAGGCGTTCATTAATGACGTATTCCCGATCCAGATCGCGCTGACTTTTCCGATTGCTACCCACGACAACGACCTCTTCCAGTTCCGCTACATCCATAGCCATTGTAGGGCTCAGAATCCGGGTAACATCCTCCACCCGAATTCTCAGTGTTTTCATTCCCTGATAGGTATACCGCACCACATCTCCGGGTCGGGCAGTAATACTATACGCTCCGGAGGCATCGGAGAAGGTGGAAGCCCCTCCCCCTTCGACGGAAATAGCCACATCAGAAAGGGGTACCCTTCCATCTGAAACTGTTCCGCGAATGGTTTTCTGATCTTGCTGGGCCATAGCCAGCGGGCCGATTAACATGAGAAGTATCCAGAAATATTTCATAGCAAATAGTTTTAACTCCCTTAAAGATAAGCCTTTAAATGTTAAGAAAATTAAAAGGCAGTTGTTTTACATCGTTTTTTAAGCCTCAGCGTCCCGACCCGGTTTGAAAATGCATGCTCCATCGAATAACGAAGAAACGAGAGGCCTTGCAAATACACAACTGGCATCAAAAAGTATGCCGATTCTTTAGATTTTGACCTCAGCGTGGAATGAGGTACAATTCAGTCTGCCGCCCATTGACGTAACGGAAGCCATCGACCCCGAAAAATCCTGCTTCTTCGAGCATTATCCGGATGTCGCGTTTCCATTCAGGCAGGGCTACCGTCGTATTGAGTTCGATGGCATACACTGTATTCGGGTGTAGCGGATATGCACTGCCGTCCTTGGTTTTTATTCCATTCTGAGAATCCCACATGCCAATGGTCGTTCCTGCGGAATGTCCATAAGTGCCTAATGGATGGGTGTAAATTGCGGGTTTTAAGCCTTCCTTCCGCCCTTGAGTCAGGGCGGTGGCGAGAATGGCGTTACCGGTTTGTCCGGCCTTCATATTCCCAGTGAGCAAATCCTGTACCCGATTGCCGTCAGCAAGGGCTTTTCTCAGGAATTCAGGGGCTTCAGTCTCCCTGGGCCTTAACACGTAGGCAAGTTGCTGGCAATCTGTATTCAGCCGCAGGTAGGTAATCCCGAAATCGCAATGCAGCAGGTCTCCGGGCAGGATCACCATACCTTCCGGCCGGTCGGAGAAAGAATACAAATGTCCTTCTAACTGATCTGCGCTGCGTTGAATATCGACCGTGGGGTGAAACCAGGTTTCAAGCCCCATAGCTGTAACTTTTTCCCGCATCCACCACTCCACTTCCGAAGTGGCTGTTACGCCCGGGGTGATCACAGCTGTGGAAAAGGCCTCCGCGATAATATTGTGGGTGATTTCAACCAAATGGGACATCAGCACCATTTCCCGTTCCGTCCGCGTTTCAATCCAGGACACAGCGAGATCCTCGGCCGAGACCACCCTGGATCGAAATTGGGAGGGCAGGTATTCCATAAAAAGGTCGTAATCCGTTTTGTCCAGTCCATCCGCTATATTGTGATCCTGAGAATAATTCAGACCAATTTTAGCTGGATTCCTTTCAGAGATCAGGTCCATCAAACGGCTCCACTGGTCTGGTTGTTGCTCTTTATCCCATGCAGACGTAATACTTTCACCAATGTTGTACCGCGCCACGGCTAGTTTATCCATAGAACCTTTGGAAGCATCCCTGTAAAATAAAAGAATGGTCCTTCTTCGGGCGTTGAGCCAGGTAGCCGGCAACATGGTTTTCAGGACGGGATCCTCGTTGTACTCTCTGGAGATAAGGACCCACATATCGATCCCAGCCCGGTCCATCAGCACCGGCAGAAGGGAATCCAGGCGTTCTTTTAAAAGTTCATCAACCACCTTGGCGCGCTGCACTTCCGGCAGCACACTTTGAGAAGCCCCTAAAAGACTCCAAAACAGACACAAAATAAAAAAGAGATTTTTCATCCTCTACTCACTTTTAAACAATTCGCGCTTTATTTCGGCTCGCAGAATCTTACCGGATTTCCCCTCCTTAAAAGTATCCAGAAAATACACCGCTTTAGGCACTTCGTATTTCTCCAGGGCCGCGGAGCTCCTCAACCGGGTCAAAAGCTCCTCATCGGGTTTGCCCTCTGCGATCAATACCAGTTTTTCGCCCAATTCCGCATCGGGAATTCCTGTGAGGAAAAATCGTCCTTTCAATACGGGTTCCAGTTGGGCTTCCAGGGTTTCGGGAATTAACTTCACCCCTCCCGAATTCACGACATGGTCTGCCCTCCCCAGCCAGTGAAAGCTGTGAGCATCAGGCATGGAAACCAGATCGTTGGTTTGTATCGCCTCCTTAGAAATAAACGGAGCGTGCACGACCAGGCAGCCATCATCATCCTGCTCCAAAGTTATTCCTGGGAGAGCCTGGAAAGGAGATATACCCCCGGAGGAATCACCTTCCCCCGGTGGGTTGAGTTTCCGCAAAGCGATATGACTGGCGGTTTCGCTCATCCCATAGCTTTCATAGACGATGGTTTTCCTTCCCGACAGCGCCTCCCGTAAATCTTTAGAAACCGGGGCTCCACCTACGAGAACCTTCCCCACCCGGTCCAGTTCTTTCAGGGATGCCTTTAATTGCATCGGCACCATAGCGACAAAATCGACATCCCCGGTCACCGACCAGAGCGGATTGCGGTCCGGGGCTACAAGGGTCAGTGCCCATCCGAGGGTTAACGCACGAACCAGCATCATTTTTCCGGCAATACTACTTACTGGCAGACATAATAGAGCCCGGGTTCCTTCTCCCAATTCGAGAAAACTCCCGGTAAGTAAAGCGCTTTTCACCATGGCCTTTTTAGACAGGTATACGTCTTTGGGGGACCCGGTAGAACCCGAAGTGCGCTGCAGGATGTGTTCAGACTCGGAAATCCAATCCAGTAAAAAGTCCCCGATCTCCCTTTCAAAAGGCTCACCTTCCTTCACGAGACTATAAGCCACCTCACTTAAATCGGCGTAGGCGACAGGCAGGCCGTTGATGGAAAACGCAGTATTGAATTCAGTTACCATGATGTGTCTTCTTTTAAAAGTTTACGGGCTTCCTCCTGGGATAAAACCCTGCCGGTAAGGCGCTCTTTCCAATGCGTCCACCCGTACTTCCTGCTGAAAAAATACAACAGGAGCGGGAAGACTACAAATATAGGGAGGTAAGCATCCCAACTCAGGTCAGGCGCTGCGACATCCTTAAGAATGGAATCTGTTTGGAAAGCTGTCCAGTCGGCAGTGACCAATAGGGCCGTAACTAAATTATTGGCAGCATGAAACCCTAAGGCCAGTTCCATCCCTTCATCCATCAGGGTAATAATACCCAGGAAGAGCCCTGTGCCTATATAGAATACCATAATTCCCGGGCCCAGTTTTTCCACCTCGGGATTTCCCATATGCATCAACCCAAAAATGGCCGAAGTAACCAGCAGGGGCACCCAGCGGTTCCTGAAAATAATCCCTAACCCCTGCATCATATGCCCGCGGAAGAGATATTCCTCAAAACTGGTTTGCAGGGGAATGAGTAAAATGGCGACCACGGCCAGTTTTAGAAAGGCCGGCCAGTTCAGGTTAAGGACATAGCTTTCCGGTGATATAAAATAGTCGATCAGGGTAAGGCCTACGGTCAGCGCCCCCCACAGGGCAAAGGCAAAGAGGACCCTGTTCCAGTCGATTTTATCCCGTGATGTGGTCAGGGAGCGGATAGATTGCCGATGTACCAGTTTCGTCCACCCCAGTACCACAAAGAGCCCCAGCACCAGGGGCAGTAATACGATAATCAGGACCGTATTGGCGCCGAATTCCGCAATGAATCCGGCCATTATATCCTCCAAGCTTACCGGGGAGTTTATCGTCATAATGTAATTCCATATCATAAAGCCGATAAACCCAATCGGTAAAATGAGGTATTTCCAAAGCCCCAGATCTCCCCGATACCCTTGTTCTATGTACATATCTTATAAATCTTTTGAATATCCCATGGCTTCCCAGGCCTGTAATGGAGCCTGCCCTTCCGGACCTCCAGGGGACTGTCGAAATTATTTGTGAATAGACTGCCCGTTCCCAATCCCTGTGGCATGTCTGCGCCCAGCGTTGAGGTCCATTGGGCAATGGCATTGAGACCGATATTACTCTCCAGCGCACTGGTTACCCACCATCCGCTTTCATACAATTCAGCCAGATGAACCCACTCTTCACTTCCTGAATATCCGCCCACCAAACTGGGTTTTAAAATGATATATTGAGGGCGTATGGTTTCGAGCAATGCCGATTTGGATTCCGTCTCCAAACATCCGATTAACTCTTCATCAAGCGCAATGGGCAGAGGAGTGCTGGCGCAAAGTTCAGCCATTTGATCGGGTTGTCCTGCGCGAATAGGTTGCTCTATAGAATGCAACTGCAACTCGGAAAGCCGTTTTAACCGCTCCAGCGCAATAGCTGTGGGGAAAGCCCCGTTGGCGTCCACCCGGATTTCGAGGTCCCCGGCACTGAATTCCCGACGGATTTCCCGGAGCATTCCGAGTTCCTCCTGAAAATCTAAGGCCCCGATCTTTAACTTCAGACAAGTAAAGCCCTCTTCCAACTTTGCAGCTACCTGTCGTTTCATATAGCTCAGATCGCCCATCCAAATGAGCCCATTGATGGGCAGGGACTCCCCTTGAGTAAATGGGTTTTCGTGAAACAGGAGAAACGGATCCGGGCCCTCCAGGGATCGAAGCGCCTGCTCCATGGCGAAAACGATACTCGGGTATGCTCTGAATGCGGTCCACGGTTCGGGCTCCATGGCCTCCAAAGCCCGGCAAGCCCTATGGAGTTGTGCTTCATAATCCGGCACATCATCCCAGCTGAGCCCCCTAAAAAGCCCTGCTTCCCCGATTCCCATCCGATCTCGATCTTCTAAAAGAATGAAATAGGTGTCTTTTTGGGTGAGTACACCCCGGGAAGTGCCTCCCGGTCGCTTGAAATGGAGGGTGTATTTTAAGAAGGATGCTTTCATACAGGCCCTCAAATTTACGTATATTTTCCATCCGAAACAGCGGATAACTATGGAAGTCAGGAATAAGGTAATCTGGATTACAGGAGCCTCCTCGGGCATTGGGAAATCTCTGGCCCTATTGGCGGGTCAAAAAGGAGCCCGACTCATCCTTTCCGGAAGAAATACAGCCCGCTTAAAAGAGGTTCAAACTGCTTTGCCACATCCTGAGTCCTCGCGCATACTGCCCATGGATCTGGGTGCTATAGGGTCATTAAATGAGTGCGTCGAGCAGGCAATCGGGTTTTTTAACGGTATTGATATTCTTGTCAACAACGCAGGGATTAGTCAACGTTCCCTCATTGCAGATACAGATATGGCGGTCTATGAAAAACTGATGCATGTAAATTATTTAGGCACTGTTGCCCTCTCCAAAGCACTGCTCCCCCATTTCATCCGTGCACAGGGCGGGCATTTTGTTGTTGTGACGAGCCTGATGGGGAAATTCGGATCGCCATGGCGCTCGGGGTATTGCGGGGCCAAACACGCCCTTCACGGTTTTTTTGACGTGCTTCGGATGGAACACCAGAAAGATGGTATTGCCGTGACCCTCGTCTGCCCTGGTTTTGTCAACACAGACATCGCCAGAAATGCGCTCACGGGAGATGGATCCGCTCAGACCCGTCAGGATCAGGCCACGGCCAGAGGCATGGATCCCGATCGTTTTGCCCGGAAAATGCTCAAAGCCATTGAAAGACGTAAAATGGAGGTGAATATCGGAGGAAAAGAAGTCTCAGGTGTCTATATGAAACGATTTTTTCCCCGGCTACTTCACAAACTGGTCTTGCGTAGTAAGGTGGTTTAAACGGTCAGCGCCTCCCCAATTTCTGGCAACAGGAGTATTTTTCCACCGTCCTGAAAAGTTTTCATGGCGGCTTCCGTGTCAATAGTGATATATCCAAAAGTGTTGTAGTGCACTCCCATCACCCGGTCGCAATCTACAAAGCCCGCTGCCAGAAGTGCATCGGTCACACCCATCGTAAAATTATCCCCTATAGGCAGAATGGCCAGATCCAGATTTCCGTAGATCGGAATGAGCTTCATATCGTAATGCAGAGCTGTATCTCCGGCGATATAGACCATTTTACCCTCGCATTTTAACAGAAATCCACCGGGTTGCCCCCCATAGGTGCCATCGGCAAAGGAAGAAGTGTGCACCGCATTGACATATTTGAGCCAGCCGAAGTCAAAATCCCGGGCTCCTCCATGATTCATGGGATGTCCCTCAAGCCCCTTGTTCTGGTAATACGCCACTATTTCGTAATTGCTGATAATAGGCGCCTGTGTCCTGCTGGCGATGGTTTCCACGTCTAAAACGTGATCCTGATGGGCATGGGTGAGCAAAATAACATCGGGATTCAGGGCTTGTATATCGATCTTTCCGGCGGCCAGTTCGTTACCACTGATAAACGGGTCTACAAGGATACTATGAGTCCGGGTTTGAATATAGAGGGCCGCGTGCCCGAGGTAGGTAATTTTCATGGGAGTTTCACTTTGCTCCCAAATTTATTTAAAATTGAACCAAAAACGAACCCCTTCAGCTGTTTTATCGATATTCAGATTAGACTGCAGCTGATTGACCAGTCTTTTGATCAAACGGATTCCCATAGAGTTTTCAGACCGGCTTTCAGAATCCTCAGGAAGGCCTACGCCATTATCTGTATATTCGAAAAATCCGCCTTCTTTTGAGTTTTGAATATGAATATAGATTCTACCGTTTTCATAATCCTCCGGAAAGGCGTATTTAAAAGAATTTGACACGAGTTCATTAAGAATCAACCCTATAGGTATGGCTCTGTCAATATCCAATTCAACACCTTCAGCGTCAATCGTGATGTTGATGCTGTGACCGCCTTTGCGGAAAACAGATTGAATGCTATTGATCAGACTCTCGATATACCCCTGCATTTCGATGACGGAGAGGTCATCGTTCTGATAGAGCTTCTGATGTATGAGTGCCATAGCCTTAACCCGGGTTTTTCCTTCTTCCAGTGCTTCGATAGCCGCTTTGCTCCGGGTATTCTTAGTCTGTAAACTCAGAAGACTGGAGACCATTTGCAGGTTATTCTTTACACGGTGGTGAATCTCTTTAAGAAGGGAATCCTTTTCTACCAGGGAATTCTCGATAATCCGTTTTTGCTCCGCGATCAAACGCTGATTTTTAATACTCTTCAAATAGGCATACACCAACCCGGCAAAACCCAGGAGGGTGAAAACAAGCGAGATAAAAACCAGGTTAATCCTCATGTCCTGGGCCTCCATCACTTCCCGGCCCTCGGCGAGCATTAATTCCTGCTCTTTATTCTTTAATTTTTCCTTTTCGAGTTCTTCGCTCGCTACAATGGTCACCAGTCGCTCCTTTTGATTAAAGGCCTCAAGGGCATTGATGGAATCCTGAAGGCGCATGGCGTTTTTCAGATAGACGGCCTCCCGCCCGGAGTCCCCTGTGGCCTGGTAATAATCGGCCAGCATCCTGTTGCGGCGTATCTGCAATTCCGGCTGATATGTATCGAAGTCCCCGGTGAGGTACTGACGTGCTTTCCGGTAATTTCCAAGATCCAGGTAGGCGGAAGCCAGGGCCAGCATATTTACAGCCTTTTCATCCTTGTAGGCCTCAGAAGACAAGGAACTGAGAACCCCCAGGCTGTTTTCCAGATAAGGCAGGGCTTCCTCCTGTTCGTTCTGAAGAATGTGGGCTTTCCCAATATTCCCCTCCACAACCGCCTTTAACAGACTGGCGTTATCAATTTCCTCCCGGGTGCGCACCTGGTTTATATCGTTTACAAAGACGACTATATAGCCCTGTGCCTTTTTAAAATAAGTCATGGCCGTAGCCGAAGACTTTTCACTGAGCAGGAATTGCCCGATCTGGTTGTTGTACACCGCCTGTTGATAGAAATCCGATGAATCTACTGTTTTCTTGACCTCCTCGATATACTGTTCCATCGCCTTGCGATGCAGGCCAAGATTGGAATAGATGTCGTAAAAACTGATGTTTTCTGAAATGCCAAATTGACGCTTGCGCTCACGGATCTCGATTTGTTTATCAAATTGCCTCAACTTCCCGTAATTCTCATCCATCAGGTTGAGTAGCCTCTGCAGGCTGAGCGTATCCATGGATTCGAGCTCGGGATAGAGCTCCTGACTCAGGGAGGCAGCGCGTTTATAGTTTCCAAGATCGTAGTACAGTTGGGCGCGAATCAGGTGGTAGGTGCGAATGGCGGCAGAATCCTGTAGCTGAATAGCCGAACTCAAATCGGCATTAATACGGTCCAGCCAGTCGTAAGCCGAATGAAATGTATACCGGTCACTGGTCTGGTAGAAAAATGACAGTTTCTCGTCCGCCGTCTCTTTTTCGCTATAGGTCTGCAAAAAAGATTCTCCTGGCATGGCGAAGTCCTGCGCCATTCCCGATATAGGGAATGCAAGTCCTGCCAGAAAACATATGATGATCAGTGATTTTTTCATAAATCCGCCGCACAGCAGTCATAAGAAATTGGGGGCTGCTGCATCTCAGTCAATCAAAATTACCTCTATCTAACGGAAATCCCAGTCTTTTGTTGTCAAATAGAACCATTCTGTAGGGATTGATAAAAGAGGGGATGTGAGCGGGTCGCCGAGAATAAGAAAAGGCCATGTACATAAGCACACAGCCTTTTCATCTACATGTAAGATTTGGGATCTTAACTAAAGACTTTTCAAAAATAGAATTTTGACGCACCTGCCCGACTGTTTTGTTGTGTAAACCCAAAATCTTGTTGTGAAATAGAGATTTCATGAATAGTACCCCTTTAGAATATCCAAAATATGGCGTTTGAAGAACAGAGAGCGATTGTTCAGTGCTTCCTAAACTTTTAAAAACCCGGCTCCGGTCTTAGGGGCATTTCATAAAGAATACAGCGGATCCCGTAAAAAGCTGCCATCCCTTCAGAAAGGCCTGAAAACAGAAAGAGCCTTGCCGTTCGACAAGACTCTTTCACGAGAACACTATATGAAAATGAAAAATGAAAATTTATCCTTTAATCCTGAGACGAATATAGGCCCGTTGTCCGCACCGGGCAATTAATTGTTGTGAACTAGCTAAATTGTGTGGTATAAAACGGGATTATGCCTTTTCAGCCAATAATCAGGCCTGGATAAACCGGCCTTATCCCCGATGGATTTAGAGAAATGCAGCACTTTGTAAAGAGGGGTTAGGTCGGGGCGCATAAGTAACCTGCCTAAAGAACGGTCATCCCCGGGAGTTCGCAATGCCGGCTTACCTCTGCCTTACATACAAGTAAAGGAGTTTGGAACTAAGAATTCATAGCGGAGATAATGAACTCCTTAAAGTCCTTGGAAATGGGAATAAGGGTACCATTAATCAGGATATCCCGGGTGTTGATACCATCTATATGGTCTACATTCACGATATACGATTTATGGGCCCGGTAAAATTTATTCTGCGGTAATTTCTCCAGGTAATTTTTTAAGGGTGAGCGCACCAGAAATTTTTTGTCCTTGGTATTGACTTCCAGGTACACATTGTCCGCCTTAATAAATCGAATGTCGTCAAAGTAAATGCGGTAGTACAGGTGTTGCTTTTTCACAAAAATAGAATCCTTCAAAACAGAGTTTGACGTGAATCCTTCACCGGCTACCTGATCTTCGACTTCAGCCGCTTTAGACTTTTTTCCCGGCTCAAAATTTGAAAGGGCAATTTCAATGGAGGTGTACAGATCCTGCTGTTCGAAAGGCTTTACCAGATATCCGTTCGGTTGTACGGTCTTGGCATTTTCAACCGTAGCCCGATCAGAATTTGAGGTAACGAATATAAAAGGGATGTCATAGGACTCCCGGATGTGCTTTCCAAGATCTATTCCGGTTTTATCCGAAGCCAGGATAATATCGATTAGGACCAGGTCGACCTGGTTATTTTTGAGCACTTCCACCGCCTGTTCATAAACGATGACGTTGTCGACAATTTCATAGCCGATTTCTTCGAGCATGGATTGCATGTCATCGGCAATAATTACATTGTCTTCAACAATAAGTATTTTGATAGGTTCTTCCAAAATGACTCGGGTTTAGCGGTTACAGTGATAAAACTACGAAAAATAATAATTCACTGCCAGAAGCAGCAGCCCAATACCAAATGTACTCAATGCCAACTTCTTCAATTCGGGATCAAGAGATGCCGGATCCGTAACCCGGATCACCTTGCCCAGATGTCGGCCTATAAATATAAAGGGGATGAGGCAGGCTATAAAATGTAGCGGTTGGTCCTGCACCAGCACATAGAAAAGAAGCGATAGAAATGCGAACAGGCAGAGCATCACATGATACCGCACTCCATTGGCGTATCCCATTTGAACCACGAGAGTTCGCTTACCAGATTGGCGGTCCGAATCACAGTCCCGGAGGTTATTGAGGTTTAAAACGCCCGTACTCAGCGCTCCTATGGTAATGGCAGGCAGGAAACACGCTAAGGTCAGGGTATGGGTGAACAGGAAGTACGATCCAACCACACTCAATAATCCGAAAAATAGAAATACAAAGATATCACCCAGGCCCCTGTATCCATAAGCATCTGATCCGACCGTATATTTTATGGAAGCCCAAATG
>CAKZOC010000108.1 GCA_937136025.1 uncultured Bacteroidota bacterium | reverse complement strand
AAAACTGAAAAAGAACTCCTGCTATTTGAACAGCATTTGTATATGCGTCAACCGGGTTATGGAAGCAGCTATATTACCGGGAAGTATTTACTGGAAGAGGCCCTGATGGAATACGCGAGAATACACGAGACGACCCAAAAGCCTTTTGAGGTGAAGGACTTTTTCGATCGCCTGAACGCCATTGGGAATATTCCAATTTCACTCGGGCAATGGGAACTCACCGGCAACCCTCCCGCATGGGATAACCTTAAATAAGGGAAAATCAAAAATTCCTTACATTGAAGCCAAATAGGACAGACGGGCCATGAAACGGAGTATCATTTTAAACAAATCATCCATAAGCCATGGTCTCTGGGCCCTGGCGCTCTTGACGGTATGGACTTCCTGCGGGGACAAGACAGCGCAGACCGCTCAGGGGCCGCGGGAAATTACGGTATTTGAAGCCAAACAGCAGGATGTGCCCCTGTATGACGAACTGGTGGGTCAGATTTATGGACAAAAAGATATCCCTATTCGGGCGCGGGTAGACGGCTATCTTCAGAAAATCTCTTTTGAAGAAGGCTCCCGGGTGAAAAAAGGGCAACTCCTTTACTCCATTGATCCGGATCCCTACCTGGCCGAGGTTGCCGCACAGGAAAGCCTGCTGGCGCAGGCGCGCACCTTAATGGTCAATGCCAAAAACGAATTGGACCGGTATATTCCCCTGGCTGAAATGAACGCGGTGAGCCGGAGCGATCTCGATGCGGCCCAGGCGACTTACGATGCCTCCCGGGCCAATGTGGATGCGGCTCGGGCCAATTTACGGCAGGCCGAGATAAAATTGGGGTATTGCTCCATCAAAGCCCCTATTGACGGGCTAATAGGCGCCACACAGGCTCGGGAGGGAGAATATGTAGGGCGCAACCCAAATCCGGTAATTCTCAATACGCTCTCCAGAATTGACACCATACGTGTTCAATTTTCCATTTCCGAGGCAAAATACCTCGAGCTGGCCCGGGCCTATGCCGAGGGACGCTCCCACGAAGAAGTGACGGAGGATGTCCAGGAGGGTCGTCTTCAGCCTAACATCGAGCTGATCCTGGCCGATGGCTCTGTTTTTGAAGAGAAAGGCTCGATAGATTTTGTCAACAGCCAGATCAATGCTGAGACGGGTTCTCTGCTGATACAGGCCAGTTTCCCAAATACTTCCAGATTACTCAGACCGGGTTTATATGCCAAGGTCCGCCTGCAGATGGCCATAGCCCGTGGCGCCCTGGTTATTCCGCAGCGTTGTCTGACGGAACTCCAGGGGCAGTACACCGTTATGGTGGCCACCCAGGACAACACCATTGAATCCAGACCTGTGGAAATCGGTCGGAAAATCGGCGATATGGTGATTATTGAACAAGGACTTGAATCCGGAGACAAAGTGGTCATTGATGCGCTTCAGAAAGTACAGACAGGTATGAAAATCATCCCGGTCCCCTCCGAATTCCAAAGTAAAACCGCACTCTAAAGATGGCTGAAGAAAGTGGAAATTTCTTCGTAAGAAGGCCTATCGTAGCTATGGTAATCGCCATAGTTATCGTTATTGTGGGTGGCGTATCGGTTATCGGCCTGGCTATCGAACAATACCCCAGCCTTACGCCTCCGGTGGTCGAGGTCCGGGGCACTTATGTCGGAGCAAATGCCCTGAACGTAGAAGAATCCGTAGCCACTCCTATCGAACAGGAAATGAATGGCGTAGACAACATGATTTACATGAAGTCTACCAATGCCAATGACGGCACCATGACCATTCAGGTATCCTTTGATGTAGGCACCGATCCGGATATGAATACGGTACTGGCCCAAAACAGGGTCTCGGCCGCCACTTCAAAATTACCTTCAGCCGTAACCCAGTATGGGGTCACCACCAAAAAATCCATGCCCAACCAGTTGATGCTGGTTACATTAACTTCGGAAAACCCCAATCACGACAGTCAGGAATTCCTGGGTAATTATGCCCTGATCAACATCAAGGACCGGCTGGCCCGAATCCCCGGCCTGGGGAGGGTAGATGTGCTGGGCGCCTCCAATTACTCTATGCGGATTTGGATTCAACCAGACCGCCTCTCTACCCTGG
>CAKZOC010000107.1 GCA_937136025.1 uncultured Bacteroidota bacterium | reverse complement strand
GGTTGCTGTAATCATACCCGAATTCGGATCGGAAATTCAGGTTTTTAGAAAAATCGACCTGCCCATACATTTTAAAAAAGGCCCGCCATACCTCGGAATCAAAGTTTCCGTTAAACTGGTCCATCAGGAAATTGTAATAAAGGGTGGTTTGGGTATTTGGGGTTATCCCATCTTCCAGGTACGGCCGGCTGAATGGGATTTGGGCAATAGCCTGCAGGGGATTAGCAAATTCTCCATCATTCGCAATCCGGGAAATCTGGCTCTTGGAAGCATTGGAATTAAGCCCAACGGTGAACCAGTCATTGGCCTTATGGTCGATATTTGCCCTAAGGCTGTAACGCTCCAGGGTATTGCCCCGGATGATACTCTCGGTTCGGTTATACCCCGTAGAAAGGAAGAAGGTGGTCTTTTCACCGCCTCCACTGGCACTAAAACTTACATCCTGAACACTGCCGGATACCAGGGCGAGGTTTTGCCAGTCAGTGTCCACATTTCCCTCCTGCCAGTCTGCTTCATCTTCGGCAAAAAGATTGAAAAAGAAAGCTGCATCATCCTCGGTAAATCCTGAATTCAGCGCGGCCTCTGTATACAATTCCACATACTCCCCAGTGTTCAGCCAATCCAGGGAGTTCGAGGCTTCACTCCACCCGTAAGAAGTCCGAAAGGAGAACTTTGTTGCTCCCTGTCTACCGCTTTTGGTGGTGATGAGAACAACCCCATTGGTACCCCTGGATCCATAGATCGCCGCTGCTGAGGCATCTTTGAGGATTTCAATGGATTCAATATCCTCGGGGTTTATTCCTATCAGGGCATTGATAGGGGACCCGTTGATACTCTCATCCACTTTGTCAATAGGGATTCCGTCTATAACATACAGGGGTTCCTGGTCTCCGTTAATGGTCGCTACCCCACGGACCCGTATCTTAAACCCGGATTCCGCCCGTCCCCCGGTTTGGGTAATTTGCACTCCGGCCGTCTTTCCGACCAATGCACCCTGTATGGAGGGAACAGGAATCTCTTTGATTTGTTCCGCCCCTACCGAAACAATGTTGTCGGTGAGTTGTTCCCGTGTGGTGGTCCCGTACCCCACCACAACGACTTCTTCCAGGTCATTGCCCGCACGGAGGGTGATATTAATAGTATTTTCCGAATCAACTTCTACCCGTTCGGAAGCATAGCCTATGAATGAAAAAATTAGGACATCGCCTTCGGAAACCTGAATTTCATAAAACCCGTCCAGATCGGAAATCGTACCCCGTTTGGTGCCTTCTACAACAATATTGGCCCCGGGAAGCGGCTGGTTAAAATCATCCTTGATGGTGCCGCTTATGTACTTTTGCTGGCTATAAGAAGGAATAACAGAGAAAAGAATTACCGCGGCTATAATCACTTTAAATACACTTCTCATAAGGATAGGTATTTGAGGATATGACCAGGCAGGGGGGTAGGGAGGCCGTATCGGTTAGGTCAATTGTTTAATACTCGTAACATGAAGTTCATCATTCCTTCCAAGACCCCATTTCAAGCATGATTCGGACACCTTAAAAAAAAATTTAAGGATTTCAATTATGTCCCGACTTCTGTTTTAAAAGGGGTGAATTCCCGTCATTGCGGGGATAGCAGCTTGTTTGGAGTGGAGGCTTTATGATTTAAACAGCCATTTTTAACTTTTTTTCTAAAAGGTTATCTTTATAGGAGAGCCTCCATCAGTCTACGAGTAATGCCTTCCAATGGGTTTATATCAAAAGCCAGGCAGGTTGTTTTGGACAACCTCCTCAACCCCCAGTTCGGGGTGTCTTCGCTTGCCCGGGAACTCGGTATCAGCCGCTCGGAGCTGTACCGGAGGATCAAAAATGAGGAGCAAAAGTCAGCCAGCCAGTTTATCCGTGAAATCCGCCTGGAACGGTCCCTGGAGCTCCTGAAGACCGATCAGTACTCGATTACCGAAATTGCATACATGGTCGGCTTCAACAGTCCGACCTATTTCTCCACCTGTTTCAAAGAATATTATGGATACTCCCCCAGCACGGCGGACCAAAACGGACATACCTCTGAGGTTATAAACGTCCCTAATCCCTCCAGAGTCAGGAAATTCATACTCCCTCTGATGATAGGGGTCCTGGCAATTCTGCTTGCGGTTTTCGGTATCCCTGCCGTGGGGGGAAGCAATACCCCAGAAGGAGAAAAATCCCTGGCCGTACTCAAATTTGATTATCTGGGCTCCGATTCGGCCCAGACTTATATGGCACACACCCTGGCAGACGAAGTCCTCAATTCCCTGAGCAACCTGAGTATGTTAAATGTGGTGACGGCTTCTTCTTCCTTTCAGGTCGATAAAAGGGAAGCCTGCTCGAAAATTGGCAAAAGGCTGGGGGTTGATTATCTGGTGGACGGGTCCCTTTCAAACCAGGGGAATCAACTTAAGGCGTCGGTCAAACTCATAGACGCCAAAACGGGAATCCAGCTTTGGTCTGAATCATTCCAGGAAAATTCCGAGGCAATTTTTGAACTACAAGAGGAAATTTCCAACAAAGTCGCCTCGCAATTGAAGCGATCCCTGCCTGAGGATGTAAAGGGTCTGATGCGGCAAAGGAGGACCGCTAATCTGGAAGCACTGGAATTATACCTCAGGGCAGTTAAAAAAGGAAAAGTGCGGTATGAAGATTCGATTACCCAGGCCATCCACTGGCTCGACCGGGCTGTAGAATTGGATCCCTATTTTGCCGAAGCCTATGCTGAGCTCACATTTTTGTACGGCAGGTGGCACTACTACGGGAGTTTAAACCAGGAGGAACGGGACAGGATGATGGAAAAGTATATAGAAAAGGCAATTGAATTGAACCCTGAAAGCCCTGAAGTGTTGTTTGCCAAAGCAGATTACGATTACCTACACGGTCAACTTTTAAATGATTCTACTGAGATTATATCCGGTTTTCGCAAGGTGTTGGAGATGAATCCGAATCACCATCGAAGCAGTTATCGGCTCCACCAGGTGTTCAGGGGTATTGGTAAGTATCATACTGCGCATAAGTACTTGGAGAACGCCCTGCGACTGGACCCGTTAAACTACTTGTACAACAATGTGTATGCCCGGGACTTATTCTGGAAATGGGACCAGCGGGAAAAAGGTTTTGGTATCATTCTGGAAGAAGCGTCGAAGGAAATTCCGAGCCGGGGTTCGATTTATTTCAAAGCCATTATGTTGGCCGATCAACCGGGAGGCGATTATCTGTCGGCATTCAGGGTGATTCAGGAAGCCCTGAAAGAACAGCCGTATACATATGGTTTTTTATTCTGGGGAAGGCTCCTGGCCCTTGATTTGGACTTAGTGCCCATAGCCAAAAAGTACGCCCATTTGAATCAGGTGAAGTTCCCCGACAATCCGATTTACACGTATGAGCCGGCTTATGAGATCTGTATCATCGAAAAGCGATACCAGGACGCCCTGGACCTGACTCATATTTGGTTGGAGGATAAAGGGCTGGACAAAAAGGTTGGATTTACAAACCTGGCCAGGGTCTATTATTTGCAAGGGAATATTGAGAAAGCCAATGAAATCCTGCTTCAGCATTTTTCCAGTTTGTACGGGGATATAGCTTCCGGAAAAATGACTATTGGGCACCTGCAGCTTTCTGATATTGGGCCAGTGCGGACATACATCGAAGTTCTAAGGGCAGAAGGTGATGAAGAACAAGCTACGTTCTTTGCCGACTACTTGTGTTCTTACTACAATGCGCACGGAAAGCGCGTTATGTTGGCCAATAAGTTTTATCCCATGCATTGCGACTATGTACAGAATGATCTGACGGGTTTCCTCCGGACACTGAATGAAGCCTTTTTTGACCCTGGACATCGGCTCTCCATTTACAGCAGCCTCAAAAGTTTGAGGTTTGCCGCCTTTGAAGAGTACCCCGAATATCAGGAACTATTCAGGAAAATCGAAACCGAAACCCACCGCATGCGCGCTGAGGTGATCGCCTACCTGAAAGAAGAGGGGGATTGGGATCCGGCCTGGGATGCTGCACTGCAGTAGCAGGCAGTTCACAGTAGCAGTAAGCAGCTGGATTTTGCGCCATGCGTTCAAGGTTGTAAGGTTATAAAGTTCAAAAGGAG
>CAKZOC010000106.1 GCA_937136025.1 uncultured Bacteroidota bacterium | reverse complement strand
CTTGTCTGAATGGGGAGAGTGGATTAGCAACAATTCCACATTCTGTCCCACTGATGCTACTCTTGAGGCTGTCGGGGCTAGTTCATTCAGGACTAGGACTTGTGAAGAAGCGATCGGTCTTGGGATTCAGGTTTTTGCGATTCTCTTCAATCCCAATAAGAAGAAATCCGAATAATTGGATCTGATAGACGCCATTATTCTAGGAATTATACAGGGACTCACGGAGTTCCTGCCGGTCTCTTCGAGCGGGCACCTGGAACTGGGAAAAGTCTTGTTAGGCGACACATCCATCCCCGAAGAAAGCCTTCTTTTTACGGTGGTTTTGCACTTTGCTACGGCCTTAAGCACCCTGGTGGTGTATCGGAAAGACGTTTGGGAGATCCTCAGCGGGCTATTTGAATTCAAAGACAACGAAGCCTTTCGATTTTCTTTAAAGATTATCCTTTCCATGATTCCCGCCGCTTTAGTCGGTTTGTTCTTTGAAGACGAGTTGGAAAAACTCTTTAGCGGAAACATTTTACTGGTTGGCAGCATGTTGCTCATTACGGCCCTGTTGCTTTTTTTGGCCGACCGGGCCAAAAACACGCATAAGAATGTAACCTACGGGAATTCCTTTGTTATCGGGCTCGCTCAGGCCGTAGCCATGTTGCCGGGTATTTCCCGAAGCGGGGCCACCATAGCGACTTCCGTACTGCTCGGTGTAGACAAGCAAAAGGCGGCACGCTTTTCCTTTCTAATGGTTGTCCCTTTGATCCTTGGAAAAATAGCTAAGGATATTCTCAGTGGAGATCTCAATCTCCAGGCAGATAATTTTGGAGTGCTCACGGCAGGTTTTGTTGCAGCTTTTATCGCCGGCCTCCTGGCCTGTACATGGATGATCCGTCTGGTGCGCAACAGCCGGCTTACCTTTTTTGCCGTATATTGTGTAATCGTCGGTTGTATAGCCATTGCAGCAGCTTTATGGCTATAGGCGAACAAAAATAGACTCCCCTTGGAACTCACCAAAGAAGCCTTTCTGGAAGGTTGCATTCTGGCCATAGACAAGCCTTATGAGTGGACTTCATTCCAGGCCGTCAATGCCGTGAAATGGACCCTGAGAAAGGCCTTTTCACTCAAAAAAATTAAAGTGGGCCATGCGGGCACGCTGGATCCTCTGGCTACGGGTTTGCTCCTGGTCTGCACCGGTAAAAGCACTAAAAAAATCGCAGATCTTCAGGGAATGCCCAAGGAATACACCGGAACATTTCACCTCGGGGCAACCACGCCCTCTTACGATTTGGAAACCCCCGTTGATGCCACCTATCCTACGGACCACCTCACCGAAGAAATGCTGCATCAAAAGACCGCCTCGTTTCTGGGAGAGATTACCCAACAACCTCCTGTTTTCTCCGCAGTAAAAAAGGATGGAAAGCGCCTGTATGAATATGCCCGAAAAGGGCAGGAGGTAGCCATCCCGTTGCGAAGGGTGGTCATTACCCGGTTTGAGCTTACGCGTATCGCATTGCCCGAGGTCGATTTTATCGTGTCATGCAGCAAAGGGACTTACATTCGGTCTTTGGCCTATGATTTCGGAAAGTCTTTAGGATCCGGGGCGTATCTCTCTGCCCTTAAAAGAACCAAAATAGGTTCCTACAACGTAAATACTGCAATAGGTCCGAATGAATTTCGGGCTCTTTTTACAGATGCGGGCTTTCAGCTCTGATCTGAAAAAGCAGTTCATCCACCCTGCAAAACAAAATAAAACAGGGGAAAAGGGGTTATAGTTCTATGAATCTGACACGCAGTCAACTGGCATTTCTCATTACGTTCTTCTCCCTGAGCATCGTGGTGCTGACCTTGTTCAACGTCCATCTTGGTGCCCGGATTGAAGAAGAGTACGCTGTGGAAATGAGTCTGGCCGATGAAGATCTGGAGGCCATGCTGCAGGAAATGGAAGAACAGGAAAAGGCCGAAGCCGATCCAATAAAAACCCATATGGCCCTGAATGAGACCGCAAAACCTCGTTACGGGGACCCCGAACCCTTAAAAACCCTGGAGGAGATTATGGCTGAAAGAGCTGAACTCGAGGGCACAGAGCCTGCCGATGCCACAAATCCGGATGACTATTCGAATTCTCTGGAGGAGCTCGCCCGGCTTCGGGAGGCTAAAAAAGAATTGCTCGGCGAAAAAGAAGCCGAAAAAAAGGAATACACCAGCTTCCTCTCGGAGAAGCGCACTACGATTAGTTATTCCCTGATCAACCGAACGCATCGTCAGCTTCCACTGCCCATTTACACCTGTCCGGAAGGGGGGAAAGTAGTGATCAATATAGAGGTGGATAACCGGGGGTTCGTCATTGAGGCCACCTATAATGCGAACAGTTCCACCACATCTAACGGATGTCTGGTGGAAAAAGGTATTGAATACGCCAAAAAGGCCCGTTTCAGCAGCTCTGAAAAAGGCATTCAAAAGGGCACTATCACCTATTTATTTCAAAGCAAGTAAGGCCATCACTTCAGTCGTAATCCCATTACCCTTATCCTGATTATACCATTTTTGAAGGGATTCCCGGAATTCTGCATCTAGTTTTCCATGCCTTTCCTTATAGGCCAATACCCGTTGGCGGGCGCCTTCGGGCCGGGGACCCCAGGTAGCTTCTACCTCCATCTCCTTTTCGGGATTCAGGACCAGGAGTTTGGGAATGGATCGGGCGTTATCGGTCAGGTACCTGTCCATCAATTCTTCATGCTCATCTCTCATGGCAATCCTGAGATCCAGCATGGACGTAGCCTGAGCGAAGGCTTGCAGAACAGGTAATACAGGGGCCGCATCTCCACACCAGGATTCGGTCAACACCAGCCATACCCTGGGTTTGTCAAGTGTTTTAAGTTTAGACATATCGGAATCGCTAAGGGTTGTCTTTTTGTCCCACCGACGCATCCGCTGATGATTTAAAAGGGTATAGTGGGCAAATTCCGCGGACTGAGTTGCGCCCGAGGTCTTTTTTTCCGCTACCAATTCCCCTACGTAATTTGTGTATTCCTGATAGCCCATGGAACCCTCCAGTGCCCGGGTAATAAGCTCTTTTGTAGTCGTTTGCTTTAATGTGCTTTCCTGCATGGCCATTATAATCCTTGTTGAGATATACTCAGTAGGTCTGCCGGTGGTTTCCTTACACCGGTAGTTTTTTAATCATCCCGCCCCGCGTATCGTTGATGCTGTTCATAATCACAAATGCCTTGGGATCTATACGGTCGAGTTCACGATACAACTTATTGATTTCCAAACGAGTAATTACAGTATAGAGCACATCGTAATCCGCAGAACTTCCATTGGTCCGAAACCCACCCCTGGCGGGAAAAATAGTCAGGCCCCGTCCCATTTTCTCGATGATCATGGCCCGAATCTCCTCGGATTTTTCAGAGATAATCGTAACCCCTGTATACTCCTCTATACCCTCTACTACAAAATCCAACGTCCTGGAAGCCGCCAAATAGGTAAGCATGGAATACAGGGCCGCTTCGATGGACAGAAAATAGGCCGCTGCGAGAAAAATAAAGACATTGATCAGGATGACCACGTCCCCTATTTTAAGGGCCGTTTTCCGACTGAGATAAATAGCCAGTACTTCCGTCCCGTCCAGAACCCCCCCACCCCGAATCGAGAGTCCGATTCCCGCACCCAGGAAAAACCCTCCGAAAACCGCTACCAGAAGTTTATCTTCGGTAATCTCAGGAAAATCCACCAAAACGAGGGTCAGGGCCAACCCGACAATAGAGATTCCTGCCTTCAGGGCAAAGCCGCGTCCAATAACGCGTAACCCCAGTATAAGAAATGGGATATTCACCACGATAAGAAGCAAATACAGGGGGATGTCGAAGAGTTCAGCCATCAACAGGGATATACCTGTGGCACCTCCGTCGATAAAACGGTTAGGAAGCAGAAAGCTCTCAAGACCAAACGCGGCACACCCAATACCACTGAGGATAAAGACAGCTTCTCTTAAAGCGCTCTTTGGGAAGTTAGACACGACCTTCATGGGTTATAAGTCACAGACTTAAGGATTGAGCTCCGGATTGATGGCGAGGGCCTGGAACAACTTCGCTTTGGCCATCAGATACTTGTTCTGTACTTCATTGGATTTCAGCCGTGCATCGATCAGGGCACGTTCCCGGGAGTTAATTAAAAAGAGGGAGCTCTCTCCAAAACTGAACTTCCGCTCTTCGGCCTGTAAAAGCCGACTGTAGTCCACCACAATCCCATCGATCAGTACATTCTGCCGGTCGAAAGAATCGAGTTCATTGTAGAGGGCATACACTTTGTTTCGTATACTCACCCAGGCGTTGTCCCGTTCAAATTCCGCATCCCGCAATTTAAATCGCGCCAGTTTCAAAGCACCCCGTTCCTTTCTTAAAAAGAGCGGCATACTAAAGGTTACCCCTCCCTTGTAGTCCTGGGTAACATAAGAATTGATGAGATCCGGAGTCTCTGTCAGAAAATTGTATTCAAGCTGTATTTGGGGAAACAACTGGTTGACCTTTAGTCTGCGATCTACCTCCAACCCCTGAATTTTATAATCCAGAGAACGGAGTTTAGGGTGCACTTCCAGGGCAAAACTGTCCAGGGGTATGCCTTCTATTTCCAGTGCGCGGTCTACTTCCTCCCCGGGTTCCGTCTCGGGGGTAACCCCCTCCTGAACTTCGATAGGGATGTTGTCATCCAACCATAGGAAATTGGAAAGTTCCAGGGCTCTGTTTTTATAACGAACCCGGGCCTGTTCCAGTCCCAGGCTTCTGTTCTGTACCGCAATACCTGCTTCCACAGTATCTATATAGGCAATGTCGCCTGCCAGGGCACTTTCCCGTATCCCGTCAAAGCGCAGCCGCGCATTGTCCAGAAATTGTTCAAATACCAGGAGGTCTTTATACGATTGCAACCATTTGAAATAGGCCTCCGAAGCGTCAAAGAGGATTTGGTTGACAAATAAATCCCGGTCTGCCTCGCTTTGTTGTTCAAAGAGTTTTGCCCTTTTCAGGGTCGCCATCCGCTCATTGATCCATAACCCATTGAGCACATTGACGGATACTCCGGCGCTAAAAAGCCCGTCTTCAGGAACAAATTCTTCCGGGTTCAGGAAATCCCCGTCGTTTAGTTCATATCCCCCTTTGAATTCCACGCCAAACCAGGTAGGGATTTTAAAAGTGGCATTCAGGCGGTCGTAGTACTCTGATCCTTTGAATTCCTTTCGGTCGTAATCCACCTCCAGTTTCGGGTCAAAACCACCCCTGGATTGCAACAGATTTGCCTCTGCCGCCCCAAGAACAATTTGCGCCTGGCGGGCAACAGGATGGAACTGCTTCACATAGGCGAGGTACTCGCGGAATCCAAGCACGAGACTGTCCGCCTGTTGCGCCTGTATCAGGGAGGAAAAACAGCAAAAGAGCAGAAAGAGGAGTCTGAGCCGCATATTATTTTTTAGCCGTTTCAACACCGTCATTAGGGGTATAGTAATTCGGGGGGAAACCGTTGAGCTGCCTCCAGAGTTCAAACCATATGGGGACATCCTCCAGAAGCGCAATCGTGTTGGCTCCAGACCCAACCCTCAGGTCTGTCGGCCATGGATGGTCTTCTTCGTCCGGTGCCAGCAGCACGCGGTATTTACCATTCGGGCTGATAAAAGTCTCGATGGCTACCACCGTACCTCCATAGGTTCCGTACGACACATTCGGCCAGCCGCTGAAAACAATGACGGGCCAGCCATCAAACTGAATCCGTACTTTCTCCCCGAGATGGATCAATGGTAAATCTATCGGAGAGACATACGTCTCCACGGCCATATCGTAATCCGAGGGCATGATGTTGACCAGCTCTTCCCCTTCCTTGAAGGTTTCCCCTATCCCGGCCATAATAGCCTTATTGACAAAACCGTTCTGAGGAGCGCGGATGTAGTACATCTCGGAGCGGAGCTCATAATTGGATCGTTCATTTTCGAGTTTAGTCACCTGTGCTTCAGAGTCAAATTGGGAGGACTGGGCGGTAAACAAGTCGCTCTGAGCCTTAGAGACTTTATCGGTATATTCCGCCTGAACCCGCCCGATCTCCATCTCGGCATTGAGGACCTGATTCTTACTGGCGAGTAATTTGTTCTGTTGAGAAATCAGCTTAGCCTGGGTTTCCTGTAATTTCAGGCGCTTTTCCTCCACATCGGTCACGGCCTTCAGACCTTCCTGCTGCAACTGGGTCGTCCGGTTAAACTGCCGTTCCGCAATTGTGATATTCGTCCGGGCCGCTTCCAGATCAATACTATCGCTCTGAACCTTGAGCTTTGCCTGTATGAGTTTGTTTCTGGCCTGTTCCAGCTTGAGTCTCCGTTCATTTTCAAGGGCCCCAATCTGATTCTGCAATGCCCGGACTTTCTCCTGATAGGAAGATACCGACATCGTTTTTGCATCTATCTGCTGACCGGTTCGCTCAATCAGCCTTGGGTCAAAATACTCGCTCTTGACCTCTGACATAAAGAGGATGGTATCTCCGGCCGCTACATAGTCTCCTTCCCGTACATACCATTTTTCCAAACGTCCGGGGATCGGGGATTGAAGGGTTTGCGGGCGCTGATCCGGATTCAATGTAGTCAAATAACCCTCCCCAGTGATGTTCTGAGTCCAGGGCAGAAATAGCACGACCAGGGTTATAATCGCAAAGGCCAGCAGAAACCGGTCAAAATACTTATAGTGCCTGCGGTGAAAAACCTTTTGCACGGCCTCAAACCGGTTCAGGTCTACCTTCTCGTTCAATTTACTCGGTGAAATATTAAGCATTTCCGTTCTCTTTTAGAATCTTACCATCTTCAAAGTAAATCACCCTTCCACAACGGGAAGCCCACCGCTCATTTTCACTCACAACAACCAGAGCCCATCCGTTTTCAGGATTCGTTAAAAAGTCCATAACCTCTTTGGCCTCGTGCTCCTTAAAATGATCCAGCGGATCCTTGAGCAATAAAAGTTTTGGTTTACGCAGGATACTCCGCGCAAGAACCAGTTTCTTACCCACGGTAAAGGGAATTTGCTTCCCTTCCGGATACAGAACGGTATTCAACCCCTGGGGTTGTTCCTTGACAAAGGAAATCAGTTTGGTCTTTTCAAGGGCCCAATACACTTCTTCCATGGAGACACTTTTATCTCCAAAGGTCAGGTTCTCCAGAATGGTGCCTTCAAAAGGAGTTTCCTCCGGTAAGGACTTGCCCAGATTAGACCGGTAATAATTCAGATCCACACCTTTCAGGGAGACCTGGTTGATAAATATCTGACCGCCGTCGGGTTCCAGAATAGCGGCAATCAAACGTAGGAGGGTAGACTTTCCAGAGCCCGACGGTCCTTTCAGGAGGATGGTACAGGCAGGTGTGATCTCCAGGTTGACCCCATCGATGATTTTCTTCTCCCGATCGGGTATCTTGTAGGATACATCCTTTAACTCCACGAAAAATCCATCTCCTTCTATAAAGGGTTTTTCACCTCCCATAGGTTCCAGTTCTTTATCGACAACCTGCCCAAGTTTTTCAAGGGAGGTCAGTAAATCGTAAAAGGTCTCCAGACCCAGGATGAGTTTTTCCACAGAACTAATGACCAGAAGGATGATAATTTCTGCGGCGACGAACTGTCCGATATTCATCTCCTGATTCAGCACCAGTAAACCACCTATAAGCAATAGCCCGGCAGAAACAAGCACTTTAAACCCGATCATCTGCACAAACTGGATCACGAGTATTTTGAAATGACTCTCCCGCGCATCCAGGTAGGAACTGACAAGGGCATCATTTTTATCAATGGCATGAGACGTTTTTCCGGAAAGCTTAAAGCTGACAATACACCGGGCTACCTCTTCAATCCAATGGGCTACCTTGTACTTATTCTTCGATTCATCGAGGCTCGTTTCCAACCCGCGTTGGAAGGTGTACTTAAAAACGACATAGATCAGCAATACCAGTAACAACCCATAAATGATAAAAAACGGGTGATAGAAAGAGAGTAAGAGCAAGCCAAAAATGATCTGTAATAAGGCGGCCGGAAAATCCACAAGAATTTTAGCCAGTGATTTTTGAATCGTCAGGGTATCAAAGAAACGGTTCGCGAGCTCAGGCGGATAATAATTGCGCAGCTCATCCATTTTAATTTTTGGAAATCTATAGGCGAATTCAAAAGACGCTCTTGTAAAGATTTTCTGTTGCAAATTCTCAATAATCCGTATCTGCATAAGTTGAAGCAAACCCACAAAAGCAACCCCCAAAGTAACGAGGACTACAAGTACAATCCAGGATGTGCTCACCTGTGCCCCCTGAATGAGGTTGATGATCGCCTGAATTCCCAAAGGCAGGGAGAGGTTCACCAACCCGGCGAAAATCGCATAGTAAAAAACCTGAAGCACGTCCTTCTTTTCGAGGGTCAAAAGGCCGATTAAACGCTGCCAGGCAGTGAGTACTTTTTTAATCATCGATCTGTACGTTTAGGGAAGTGAATACCTGGTGTTTGAAAAAATTATAAAGCGCGTCTTTATCGCTGCAGTCTGTGAGGGAGGGAAAATGCTCCTTGAGAAAATACTGGTGCATGGCCCCTTCCAGGACGGTACTGGCCAGACTTGCCGCAAAAGGATAGTCCGGATCTACAGCCAGAATCATATCCTGGAGCCTTCCCACCATCCGTTTGTATATCTCAAAATATCCTTCCTTGTTCTCGCGGTCAACTTCCTTGGTCAAAAAAGACTTTGAGTACTCATTGATAACGATCTGATAGAGGGCTGCCTCGTCGATATACGAAAATGAGGAATCCGCCTCTACAGGCTCCGTAAGGACATTCAGGGCCCTTTCCAGTTTGAAGGCCGGATCCTGAATATTGTTGGTAGTGAGCACCAATTGATATTCCTTCCAACCCCAATACCAGGAAGACAGGTAAATAAGAAACTTATGCTTGTTCTCAAAGTATCGGTAGACTGAACTCTCATTGGAACCGATCCGTGCGCCGAGTTTTCTAAAATTGAAATTTTCAAACCCCACCTCAGAAATCAGGGCAATACCACTCTGCACGATACGCTTACCCAAATCAGATGATTCGGGATTCTTGACGTACGTCTTTTCATTCACCGCAATCTTCACAGTATTGATCAGATGCTTCATAGGATCAGATTATTCACCCGCAAATATAATAGTATTACTATCACTAACTAAAGGTTTAACTATTATTTAACGAAAGTATCCCTATCATTGATATGTCGTTGAACCCTGAGGATTACTTATCTTTAACTCATGGAGAAACACCGCTGTGGCTGGTGCAAAGGGGATGCCCTTTACGAGGCCTATCACGATTTGGAATGGGGCGTAAGCGTTACGGACGATCAAAAGCTCTTTGAGTTCCTTCTGCTGGAAACCTTTCAGGCGGGATTGAGCTGGATCACTATTTTGAAAAAAAGAGAGAACTTTCGCAGCGCCTTCGACAATTTTGATCCTGAAAAAATCGCCCGGTATGGTCCAGATAAATACGAAACCTTGCTGGCCGATGCGGGAATCGTTCGAAACCGTTTGAAAATCAAGGGTAGTATTACCAATGCCCGGGCGTTCCTTGCCGTTCAAAAAGAATTCGGGAGCTTCAGTACATACTATTGGAGTTTTACAGGCGGGAAGCAAATCCAGAATGCATTTGCCGATTACAGGGAGGCTCCGGCCAAAACCGCCCTCTCAGACCGTATAAGCGCAGATTTAAAGAAAAGAGGTTTTACCTTTGTAGGAAGCACTATTATCTATGCGATGATGCAAGCGACAGGAATGGTAAATGATCATGAAATCAAGTGTTTTAGATATGATGAAGTATAGTGTCATAACCTTTCTGGCCCTGGTCTTTTGTTGTTCGCTCAGCGCGCAGGCGAAATACGAGCGGGAGTTTCGCATTAAGAAATCCCAATTTCCACAGGCGTCCCTGGAGCTTGCGGAGCCTTTTCTGGATGGGGTTCGAAAACTGCGCTTCTATAAAGAAATCGACAGTAGCCGACAGCGTTTTCAAATCAAGTTCAAGAGGGATAAGCTAAAGTATAGTGTGGAATTCAACGATGAAGCTGTCCTGGAAGATATTGAACTGGGCATTACCGAGGTGGATATTCCAGAAGTTTCTTTTCAGGCCATGGAAGCGTATTTGAAAGACCATTTTTCGAAATATAAGATTCGAAAAATCCAGCAACAGTATCCCAGGACTGCATTTTCTTCCACGGAAGAAACCTTTAGAATTGCCTATCAGAACCTCATCCTCCCGGAAATCCGTTACGAGTTTATCGTGCATGCGAAAACGCCAGACGGGTCTATGGATTTTGAGATCCTCTTTGACGCTGACGGGAAGTTTTTAAAACAGCGTAAATCCCTGCCCCCAAATTACGATCATGTGCTTTATTAAGAGGATTCAGGTTGGAGCAGAAAGCTAAGGGTCGGGTTATGCCTGGAAGGACGTGCGGTACTTATCCTGCTTTCTTCATTTATTCTCAGCCTCTGAGTAATCCTAAGAATGTTTCCCTGGGAATCTCCTCCACCCCGAGTGTCCCCAGATGCGCTGAGTACACCTGGCAATCCACGCAGCTGTATCCCTGAGCTTCCAGGTCCCGCACCATATGGATAAAAGCCACTTTCGAGGCATTGGAGACCAGACTGAACATGCTTTCGCCACAAAACACATGCCCGAGGTCGATTCCATAAAGCCCCCCTACCAATTTGTTTTCTTCCCATACCTCATAGGAAATGGCATGACCTAAGTTGTGTAACTCTTCATAGGCCTGCAGCATGCGTTCTGTAATCCAGGTTCCCTCCTGTTCCCCCCGGTCCACACGCGCACAATGTGTAATCACTTCTGTGAAATTCCGATTTCGGGTGACTCTGAAGCGATCCTTTTGAAGCAAGCGTCGCATACTCCGGGAGACTTTGAGTTTATTTGGGAAAAGGACTGCCCTGGGATCCGGACTCCACCACAACAAAAGGGAGTCATCACTAAACCAGGGAAACACCCCACTGCGGTAGGCCAGCATCAGGCGATCAGTGCTCAGATCTCCCCCTACGGCCAACAATCCTTCCGAAGTAGCATGAGCCATCGGTGGAAAGATCAGGCGTTGGGTCAATATGGGAACCGGAATATGCTGGGATTTCAAAGCCTGTACGTTTTTGGCAAAATATACTGAACGATCAGGAAAACCACAAACCGCCCAGATAAATAACCCCTCCCACAAACATAAAAAGCAAGGTATATGGAAGAATTTCACGAGCCTTTAATCGGGTAATCCCCAGCAGAGGCAAGGCCCAAAAGGGTTGTAACATATTGGTGAGCTGATCTCCGTAGGACAGGGCCAGGACGGCTTTCGGAAGAGATACCCCAAGGCGCTGGGCCGCTTCCAGAATTACCGGGCCCTGTACTGCCCATTGCCCGCCCCCACTTGGGACAAAAACGTTGACCAGGCCCGCGCTGAAAAATGTAAATACAGGGAATGTTCTTTCCGTGCTTACAGCTACAAAAAAATCAGAAATCCGGTGGATCAAACCACTCTCTGTCATGATTCCCATGATCCCGAAATAAAGTGGAAACTGTATTAATATCCCGGCCGTATCTCCAATAGCCTCCTGAGTAGCCTGTAAAAAACTTCGTATGTTGCCATGCAGTAGTATGGCCAGACCCAACATAAAGAAATTTAACATGTCCGGAGTCAGATTCAGCATTTTGAGTTGAGGTAGGTACTGGACCATAAAAGCCAGAAAGATCAGACTTCCCAAAATCGTGGATAAAACCGGGGAACGATCGAGCCGTTCAGCTCCTGAGCCAGGTGAATTTTCCCGGGCAGAAAAGGCGTAGGAGGGCAATGAAATAAGGGTAGGGTCCGTCTTCCGACCCAAATAATAGACCAGGGCACAGATCGCTCCAAAAACCAGTGCAAATACCACAAGATTCGGTGTGCTAAAAATGGTATCCGAAGTGGGTATGGTTTCGGGGTACAAGCCTGAGGCACCTCCATCAGCACCCACATTCATAAGACCGGCGAGATGGCCGGGTTCAGAAACCTTAATAGGGGCCGACCCGCTGATGCCTCCATGCCAGATCATCAGACCGACATAGCCACAAGCTCCAATCAAGGGGTAATTCAACGGAATTTGTTGTCCCTGTGCATATTCACCGACTTTTCGCGCTAAAAGAGCACCAAAAATCAGTCCGAGGCCCCAGTTGAAAAATGAAACCAACATGGTGGTCGAGGCGACCAGGAGCGCTGCCGAGGCTCCGTCCCGAGTCAGGGAAGTCAACCAAAAGATCAGGCGCTCCATAGGTCTGCTCAGTACCAGCACATGCCCCAGTACCAGAATCAGCATCATCTGATAGGCAAAGACCAGGAGCTCCCTGTTCCACAAGCCCTTTTCCCATGACTTGAGCATATCCTTCCCGACGGGGTCTCCTTCCGGGTATGTCCCAAAAACCAGCGCCAGGCCCATAGTAACCAGGGTCAGGAGCAGAGCAATAACAAAAGGAGATGGCAGGAATCTCCTAAAAACAAGCTCAACGGTACGGGTCAGGGACATAGGCTGAAAATAAGTTCACAAGCGCGTATTTTGCCCGACATATCCCGAACAAACGGGCCTTTAAAAAGGGAGGTCGTCGTAGTCCTCTTCCTTGAGGTTTTCCGCAGGCTCAAAGGCCTCCATAGGCGGAACGGGGGGCATATCCCCTCCTGCTTCACCGGATTGGACCATTTCAACGCGCCATCCCTGAATGGAATTGAAGTATTTGGTCTCTCCCTGCGGATTGACCCATTCCCGCCCCCGTAAGTTAATACTGATATTGACCTGCTGTCCTACCTGAAAATTATTCAACAGATCTGCTCTGGACAAGAAAAAATAAATGTTCTACAATGAAAGCAAATCTGCTTTGGACGATGTCGAGAAGAAACTGATCGACTATTACCAACAACTTACATGCTTTATGGTACCTATCTGCTTATTCAGCAATAATACAAGGAAGAAATCCAAGATGAGGATGATGCTGCAGTGAAAGCAGATGTCCAAACGGGTAACAATCAAATCAGTGAGGTCAAGGAGCTTCTTCCTGGGGCTTGTTGAGTGATTTAGATATAAATATATTTTCTTAATACCTCGATATTAAGTGTTCTAAGATTTTTTGAATCTAAAGTCAATTCAGACAAGTTGAGAGGTAAATCGAGAGATCAGAAGAGAGATGAAGTTTTTTGTAATGATTCATATTAATTATTGGCAATAAAAATGAATAGTAAATATCTCCCTAGAACTGATCAAGTTTTCATCAATAGCAAGCCAACGAATCAACTCATCTTACCCTCCAAGTACAACTCTGTTGTTGGTGCCAAAGCTCTAGAGAGAGGTTTTACTCCTGTAAGTCCTGAGATCTCAGGAGTAATTGAGAAATAATTTTTGTTTGGATCCAATGAAGAATCTATTGATAACTAGTTCTTGGGAAGTGAAACCTACAGCAGACAATAAATAATACACAACACAAACTCCAATGAAGAAGTATCGATTGTGGAGGTTGAAAGTGCTGACGGATAAAAATTATCTCAAAATCCTTTCAATAGTCTGTTATTGAATCGTATCAAAAGATAAGTCAATTCATTAAAGCAAGTCAAATAGGATCTTTTGAAGTTTATATATGAACAACAATAATCTTTTTCAGAACTACAGGCCGAATTAAACCTGGAAGTCTTAAGCAAACTTTTTTTACATCATCAGAAAGGAAAGCAAAAACAAGATGCTCCATTAATATTGGAGGAAGAGAAAGAAAATTCAACTAAACTCAAACTAAAGTAGAAAATTAGTGAGAACTAAGAATTACTGAAAGAAATCGAAGCAAGATGTACCATAATTTTAGTCTAGTGATTTAAAAGTTATCTATTTACTTCTACAACACTTGTGACTTGACTATCTCTCCTTTATCAGACGTATTATTTGATAATGTGACATTTATTTATTTACTTATACAACACTTGTGAGATTTAACAAACGCATCGGAGAGAAATCATAAGACTTTATATTTCTCTCCCATGTAAAAAGAGAACTAACTTCATTGTCAAAGGCCATAAAACATTTTATAAGATGTAAGCTGTCCAGAGCTAAAGGGGGGAACATTAGGATACATTGTTACGAGAATTGCCTACTTATGTTACTGTTCACTTTATTAAGTACGTGTGAGTCCAGCGTTTGGAAGGGTGAAAGTAATTAAGGTTGCAATATTTTATAAAGGCTTAGCAACCCTTTCGATAAATGAAATAATAGATTTGTTCTTCCCTTCCTCTTTACCTTCAAACATTGAAAGTATAATCAAGATAGCAAAAGAAATCCCAAGAGTAATATATTTAGACACCCACGTAATTTCTGAATCATAAAGGCTAAACTAAAAACAACACCATAAAATTAGCATCATAAATCGCTTAATTATCTCTGATATCAACACCTTATTTCCTAAAAAGTAAAACCCATAGTAAATCAAC
>CAKZOC010000105.1 GCA_937136025.1 uncultured Bacteroidota bacterium | reverse complement strand
CTCACTCTTGCAACACCATAAGGCAAGTCCGATAAAGAGAAGAAGTGCTCGGTTTTCCATAGGGAAAGATACTACTTTTCAAGCCCCTTTATCATAGGGGACACATCATTTTATAAGCCCCAGTCCAGGTGCTTCGGAAGGGATGAGAAAGCCATCCTTGAGTTGAAAAAGGTTTAAAAAACGATCGCCTATCAGATCCAGATGTCCGTCGAGATCGGCGTAGTAAATATTGGGACGGCTCAGTGCAAAATGCAGTCCTGCAGAAATTCCCAGCGCGCATTCGTCGAGACATCCAATCATAACCTCCAGTCCTCCGGCTTTTGCTACGCTATTGATATGCGCCGCTTCCAGGATTCCTCCGACTTTTTGGATTTTGATGTTCACCATATCCATCATGCCCTCGCGGGTCAGGTGAAAGGCATCTGCAAGAGATTTGACGCTTTCATCTGCCATGACGGGTACGTGAACCCTTTCACTTACGGATCTCATGGCTTCCGGATTGTTTTGGGGCGTGGGTTGTTCCAGGATTTCAATGCCTAATTCACGCGTTTTCCGGATAAAATCTACAGCAGTATCAGGATCAAATCCCTGGTTGGCATCAAAACGCAAGGCAAAACCATTCCCGAAAGTCTCCCGAAGTTTATATATTTTTTCGATATCCGCCTGGGCATCCAAGCCCCCTTTGAGCTTGAGTATGGTAAATCCCCCGGACAGGAAATTTCGGGCGCGTTCCAGGGTTTCGTCCAGGGGTAAAATACCAATGGTGATACTCGTGGCGATTCGGGAGCGGTACCCACCAAGAAGTTGATAGAGCGGGAGGGAAGCTTTCCGGGCTAAAAGGTCAAATAGGGCTATATCGACCATCGCCCTCGCGGAAGCCCCTACCTGAGGGGTCTTTTTTAATTGGTCCTGATAGTAACTATGTCTGAATGCCGGTTGGCCTTTTAACAGCGCCTCGATCGGCCCCTCGATTTGCCGGATCACATCTTCAGGGGTCTCGCCCGTAACTTCAATATCGGGTGAAGCACAGCCATAGCCTGTCAGGCCGGAATCCGTAATGATCTTCAGGATGATGTTCGGACTTTTGTAAATCGTCTCATAAGCGATGGTGTAGGGCTCCTTCAAGTCCAGATCAAATCGCTCGTATTCAAGAGCTGTTATGCGCATTTCAATATCGGTTCTGATGAAGCTTTTCCAGGGGGGTATGCATGATGCTTTCCACAAATTCAACCATTTTGCGAATAGAGACCTCCCACATTAAATGACCTTTCTCCTCATTGCCCTTGGTGGCATTACCAATAACTCCGGATTTGGAGAGTTTCTGGGTATGGGCATACCAGTTTACCCCCCGATCAGATGTAAAATCCAGAAACTCATTGTCCAGGTCCAGGGTTTCATCCACGGCTTGCTCCATGTCCACGAGGTGAGGCCTCAAAGCCAAGGTGGTACTGGTCTCGATCTCTCCGGCGTGAATATCATTATGGGTATCGATCATCTCGTATAAATCCACATCGCTGGTTTAACCCGTTTCCACACAGACGAATATTTTGGCATCCCTGTTAATCATTTGGGCCGCATACGTTAGGGTGGGTTTATTGTCCCCGTGTCCGTTGAGAAGAATAATCTTCTTGATCCCATTATGCGCGAGGCTCATTCCGATATCGTAGATAAGGGCAGAGAGCGCATTATTCGTTACGCTCAGGGTCCCCTTAAATTCACTGTGATGGTAGGAAACGCCATAGGGGAGGGGCGGAAGCACAAAAGGTTTTGGCGCCATACACTGCATGGCAATAGCTTTGGCCATATAAACCGCATCATAGTAATCCACATCCACCGGTAAATGCGGACCGTGCTGTTCAATGGCACCGCAGGGCAGTATGGCCGTATCTGTTATTTTCAGTT
>CAKZOC010000104.1 GCA_937136025.1 uncultured Bacteroidota bacterium | reverse complement strand
GTAAAGCAGAATGCTTCTTGGTCTTTGACGTACGCGGAGACGCGCTTTAGGCGGCCGACGGTGAGGGTGTCATCGCCGGTGTCGACGAGCGTGGCGGTGGGAGGCCCCGGGCCGGCCGCGGTGGCGGCACTGGATGTGTGGAAGACCGGGTCGGGCATCACGCTGAGCCTGTGCAACGTGAGCAACGCGGACACAGACAACGCGGTGGCGGAGTACCTGGACGTGGTGTTCTGGGGCCGTGGGCGGAATGACGCGGTGGGAGACCGCGGGGACGTGACGGCGCTGATTCGGTGGGACGCGTCGGCGGAGTGGGTGGAGGAGGTCCTGGAGGACCTGCCCAAGAACTCGGCGGATCTGGCACGCTTGAAAACAGAGGTCTTGTCGAACCCTTTCTATCTTAACTACCTCATATCCGAGGATGCCCAGGTAACCGCCATCATTGTCGAGACGGAAGCGGCCGTGGCAGATGCTACCGAAGCTGTTGTCGAGGCATTTGAAGTCTAGTAGGGTGTATGTAAATCATGAGTTTTATTAGTTTGTGTTATTATATTATGACATATATATATTCTCACAAGAAATAATGTGAAATAATGAGGAATTTTAAGGGAAATGTTTTGCATACAGTGTCACTACTTGTGATAAATAATCGCAAAATGATGCAGGGTTGGGGCAATTATGCGAAATATATGCTTTACACTCGTCTATAATTTGATTTATACATTTACTTCTATTATTAAAATATAACTTATATTTCACATTAATTTGTTTTAAATGGACCTAATCTAAACTCACCTAGCCAAATAGGAAGAAAGTAAGATTTTTCTTTAATTTAGGATTTTTTCTATCATTTCACTATTATTTATCACAAGAAATGACAGCATATATAAACAAAAAAAATCCCGTTAAAACGGGACCCTATCTTACAAACTCTCTACGTAGTCTACGACGGTCCCAGTCCTCTTCGGTAAAAGAAGTAGAAATAAAATCCGGTCCAGAAATACGTAGAAGTCATTATTTTCACGATCAGCGGCTAATGTAGCTATTAATTTGCAATCGCCATGGGGTGCCTTATTTTTTTAGGATTTTTTCAGATTTCGCACTTTATCCTGAAGAATTTATGGCAAAATGGACGCTTTACTGGAAATAATGCAGTCCGGCCAGCGGCTCGCATTCTTTAGGATTCGTGTACACCTGCTGAAACCCATTCGATCCTCATGGGAGATTCCTGTTTTTTAAAGGTTCTAATTGATCATTGTTTACTTTTACAGGAAATTACGCGGTACATGTCGATTAAGGTATCCCATATAAGTAAGCGTTTTGGCACCCAGCTCGCGCTGGACGATGTCAGTTTTTCAACTCGAAAAGGAGAGGTTGTCGGCTTTCTCGGGCCCAACGGAGCGGGAAAATCCACCTTGATGAAAATCCTCACGACCAATCATAAAGCCGATTCGGGCCTTGCTGAGGTCAACGGGTATGACGTCCTTACAGATCCCAGGGCGGTGCAGCGGAGTGTCGGTTATTTACCTGAACACAATCCCATGTATCTGGAACTCTATATCAAAGAATACCTGGAATTCTGCAGATCGGTTTACGGGGTGTCGCGAAGCAGGATTCAGGCTGTGATCGACCAAACGGGCCTTGGGCCGGAAGTTCATAAAAAAATCGGGCAGCTCTCCAAAGGTTACAGGCAACGGGTAGGGCTCGCCGCAGCCCTCATTCATGAGCCGGAAGTCCTTATTCTGGATGAACCTACCACGGGCCTGGATCCGAATCAACTCCTTGAAATCCGGAAACTGATCCGTGAAGCCGGAAAGGAAAAGACCATCTTACTTTCGACTCATATTATGAAGGAAGTTGAAGCCGTATGCGACCGGGTTCTTATTATTAACCACGGGGCACTGGTGGCTGATGCTACCATGGATGCCCTGAGAAAAGACGAAACCCAGGTCGTGGAAGTAGAATTTGATTACCGGGTAGAAGAGGTCTTGCTGGAACGACTGCCCCATGTGGCGTCCGTTAAAAATACGGGAGGCTTTGTATATGAACTGAGCTTTACCACTTCAAAGGACATGCGGGGGGTTGTTTTTGATTTTGCCCATGACAATCAACTGAAAACCCTGCAACTCAGTCGCAAGACGAAAAATCTTGAAAATCTCTTTACAGAACTTACCCAAGGGGAGACGGCCTAATCTTCCAATTGAAAATCTATGGTCGTGACCACCCGTACATTTTTGATTTGGGGGGTATTGGCATCCCGGTTCGTAATGGAGAAAAGCCCCTGACGGGCCACGCGAATCTGGCCTACTTCTGAATCTGAATCCCGCGCAAATTTCTCTGCCACCTCTCGGGCATTCTTTGTCGCCTCTTCAATCATCTCCGGTTTTAGCGTGTTCAGACCTGTAAAAATATATTCTATAGGCTGCCATTCGTTTTTAGAACCCATAACAATTCCTCTGGAAAGCAGTTTCAGGGACTCACTTAATGCGGTTTGTAATTTGGCAACATCGGCCGTGCGTAGCGTAAATTCAGATTTGGCCATATACCGATACTTGTTGGTGGTGGCCGCCGAGTTGTAGAGGTTGGCCTGAGCATCATTGATATTTACCGGACCAACTGTGATCTCCTCCGGGCTAAAACCCTGCTGGCTAAAAAAAGTACTTACCTCCTGGTTCTGCAGCTCAATCTGCCCTCTGAGTTGCTCCAAATCATTTCCCGTGAGGATGATATTGATAGGCCAGACCGCAAGGTCAGCGGCCACTTCCCGCTCAGACAAGCCCTTAACAGTCACATACCTGTCGTATTTCTTACCATTCACCTGAAGGTTTCCAATAAACTACCCGGCCGCTACCAGGGCGATAGAAAGGAGGAGAGCTGAAACCCAATACTTACTTTTCATAATTTGATCTTTGTTTAAATGATGCCCCTCCGGGTGCCCCAGGAGTATTTTATATACGGTCCGCATGAGGTTCCCGGATCACGGTCTGGAGCATAGGAATTCCTTTGGAAATGCGTTTCAATCCAGTTCAGGGTAGTGGACTTTCTCACTGATCCCGGGAATATTTCCGGCATAGGATTTTCCACGGATTTTAGCCACTGTATGAGCAGTCAGGGCTTCCTCCGGATAGGCGCGCATCAGTTCCTGCAGGGCCTTCTGATCCAGGGCATCGTTCAAAGGATTCAACCACCGGTCTTCGAGTTCCTCCGGGAGAATCAGTGGCATTCGGGGACCCGAGAGTTTGGGGTTGTTATGGATACGCGCCATGAGCGGGTTACCTTCTGTGGTTACGATACTAAAGGTCGTCAGCAAGGCTCCGGTTTCCGGGTCCACCCAGTCGTTGTACAGCCCCGCCAGGGCCATGGGGTTCCCGTCCTTTCGGGAGATAAAATAGGGATACGTTTTGCTTTTATGGTGGTGGTGCTCGTAGAAACCGTCTATATAGATAAGGCATCGGTTGTTTTGTGCCGCCTTCCTGAACGAAGGTTTTTCAAAGATCGTTTCTCCCCGGGCATTCAGCGTTTTATTCCATAGGTTCATCCCCTGCTTCCTGTCCTTTACCCAATGGGGCACCAAACCCCAGGTAGCTACCGCTGGAAATTCGGGGTCCGCCCCGGTATAAATGAGCATCCTTGGGTGACTGAATCCGGAAGCGTGATAAAGGGGCAGGTCGGTATGGGGCAATAACTTTTCCCGAATTTGCTCGGCCGCCTCGTAGTCCCCCCGCCTTACCGCACGCTTCATCTGTGTTTCCAGGCTTGTCTTAATGTCGTAGCACATGGGCTTTAGATAAAAAGTATTTGTGTTTTAGCGGGGCACCCCCCGTGCATAATCTACATGCTTTTACTGCAGTGGGCCAGCAACAAATCAGCAAGCCACCTCATAGCTGGCCCTGGTTCTTCAACTCAGCCCGGCGCATAGGCATCCCATCAATAAGAGCCCAAAGCTCTGAAAGGTTTACTGCAGAAGTCGAACGGTACTTCACCCCCCCATCCAGACCGATTAACTCTAATCCAAAACCCTTAGGGAGGTTCTGGCGTGCTTTACGCAAGGGCACATCGCCCTGCCAATCCTGAGCGGGCAACCCCCGGGAGACCTGTTCTCCCAGAACTGTATACACTACAAGTTTACGGGCCTGAATTGCCCCTTGCTCAGCAAGAAGGGCTTCCTCCATTTTTTTATACTGCGGATGCGTCAGGTTATTCGTATAAAGCAACAGTACCCTGTTTTGCCATCGCAGGGGCTGCAGGTCCTGAGTGTGCCCAACACCTGAAAAAAGAAAAACGAGGACCGTACAAAGGAGCATATTCCGCATCCCTTAAAAATACGAAGGAAGTTTCAAATACAAAGATGCTCCAACCCACTCCAAGAATAAATTTCATCGATATTGAACTCCGGAAAGAATCACCACGCCCGGCGCCATGGGCACCCCTACTCCAGTTTAAACTTGGCGCTGACCGTTACCTGGATGCGAATTTTATCAAATTCGGCAGGTAAGGGTATATAGTCATCGGAGTCCGCCTCTGCCGACATACGAAGCGCACCCCGATCCATCGCCTTATTGAAAACACTGAATCCCCGATCCGTAATGTGTAGTGCGGACCCAAGGGTCTGTCCCAAAGCTCGGGCCATTAAGGCGCCCTGCCTTTTGGTTTTCTGTACCCCCCGGACTCTGAGAATGTCCATAAGGGATTCCATATCCTCATAATCCGTTTTCAGAAGCTGAATATTTGAAATCCCGGCCTTTTCAAGTTCATACAAAACCTGGGCAGTTGTCTGTGCATCGTAGAGAACCAGCTCAAAAACCTTCTCCTTTATAATATCCTCTTTGCGCAGGAAATATTTCTGAAAATCGCTCCCCAGATCGGAAACCGTCAGCTGCTTTTCCAGATCGATCCCCAGTGCTCTGAGTTTGTCTCCCATCTGCCGTTCAAGGGTTTCCAGTGAGATACGGCCTTTGGAGTCGCTTTCCAAAAGGCGGATCCCAAGGTAAATCCGGTTGGGAGTGACCAGGGTATCTACCTCCGCAGATGTTTCGAGGTAGGGCTGATCAATGAAATTTTTTGTCTGTGAAAATCCGGTCTGCAGCATACCTGCAAGAACCAGAAGAAGGCTTAATTTTTTCATCTTTAGTCGCTTTTTCTATTTGAGGGAGAAGTTCCCTCAAGAGGAATATCAAAGATGATGCTAGAAATTATTTTCGATCTAAAAAAAAGAAGCAGAATCCGGAAATAACTTTTAAGCCCGTATCCCAAGTCAGGAATAAAGAAGAAAAATAAGCAAGCAAACTCCTACAAAAAGAGCCTTATAGATAATATTAAGACGACAGGTAGCCATGATGCAAATCTCTTTTAAAGTGAAACGTTAAATGCGGGGGTTATAGTATATAGACGTCCTATATGTCAAATTGTTACATAAAGCCAGATATACTTTAACCGAAACTCGTATCGGGTTGTTTCGGGGTGATTTTCCGAAATTTCAGAAACAGAAGCGCTTAACGCCCCTCTTTTGAATCCACTTCAAGCACGGGTACCCGAATAACTTCTATAGTAGCAGAGGCCAGGACAACCCTTCCTTCTGTGTCGTCAATAGCCTTTAAAATCAATTCATTGAGCAAATGTTTGGTGTGACGTCTTTTTTTGTAATCCACGATATAGCGGAGATTGAGACGAACCCAGTTGTCGGTCAGCGTTATGGCTAGCGTAGGCTCTACCACTGCATCCTCAATGTAGTAGCGCCCGACAACGGACTTCCATTTCTCAACGGATTCCTTAACATAATTGGAGAGTTGGGCGGAAGCGATCTCCAAAACAATTTTCTTTGCCTCCTCTATATCAGATCCGTAACGTACGGGAAGATCGAACTCATCCCAGATAAAAGGAAAATCTCGGGAATAATTATAAACAGGGCCCCGAAAAACGAAAGCATTACTGAGTTTCACGATTCGGCCACTGTAGTTATCCGAGCTCACCCATTGCCCGATCTCCATCATAGAGGTATAAACGCTGTCGATGTCAATGACATCTCCTTTGATGCCGTTGATTTCAATCCGGTCTCCGGGCTCGTACACCTTAACCAAAAAGATATAGACCGACCCGGCAATACTTAAGATAAGTTCCTGCAGGGTGATGGTAATCCCGGCCGTGAATAGCCCTATAGCGAGGGCCATATCCTTGATGTTTCCGGTAAAGTAGGTTACGGTAACGATGATCAGCAACAGATACCCGAATACCTCTACTATTTTCTGAGACTTATAACGGATATTGGTGTGCCCGGTATTTCTGCGGATAAGACGCTTGAGATACTGCGTGAGGGTGAATACCACCACTACCCAAATAAGATATTTTAAAAAGGTCTCAATTGTGGGATGTGAACGCAGCCATTCCCATACGAACTCCAGCGACTCCATAATAAACCATTGGTTTAGCCCTTGGGCATTTCAGAGAAAAGTAGCGTTAAAACCCGGACCCTGAAATGAGATTCATCAGTTGTATCAGGTCACTGAAAATGGCACGGATAACCGAAGAAATACTCAAACGTGCTGATCAAAAAGAAGGGTGTTTCCGTCCGGATCCTGTATAACAAAGCTACCGGGACCGGAGGTTTCCTGCAGGGTCTGCTGAATTACCGGAATACCCGATTCCACTACCCTCCGATGAAGCTCCCGGACATCATCGAACTCCGGAAGCTGGCCGGCCTCCTGATTCCAGCCGGGATTAAAGGTCAGCATGGAACCCTCAAACATACCCTGAAACAATCCGATAAGCGTTTCGCCATTCTTCATTATCAGATAATTTCGATCCTCAGACCCTGCAAAAGTTTCAAAACCAAGGTTTTTATAAAAATCTCTGGAGGCCTGCAAGTCAGAAACTCCCAAACTGATGGAAAAGGCGCCTAATTTCATATCGAAAGAATCTCAATTTTCCAAAAGATACAAAAATCCCTGTATTACCGGGAAATAGGAAGTGTCACACTATAAGAGAAGCCCGAGCAGTTCTTTCATAAGTTTTGCGCCCACCTCGGAAGTCATACCATCCAGATCCCGCAGGGGATTATACTCCACGAGATCTGCACCCACAACCTCGCCCTCAATGCTCTGTAGCAGCCTAATGACCTCCCGTGGGGTCAGTCCTCCCGATTCTCTGTGGGAAACCCCGGGGGCAAAGGCGGGATCAAGGGCATCTATATCCACGGACACATACACGGGGTTGGAAAATTGCAGAGGAAGCTCCGGCATCCCGGCAGGCATGGTATACATCTCCACCCCAAATCGTTCAGCCTGTTCCTTCTGGTGCGGATTCAAGGTACGAATCCCGACCTGAACCAGGCGTTGCGCCAGCCCCTCTTCCATGATTCGGGCAAAAGGACAGGCATGGGAATAGGGATCCCCCTCGTAGTGCTGATACAAATCCGGATGGGCATCAATTTGCAAAAGGTCTAATTTTTGATGGTTACCTGCATAGGCCTTTACGATCGGATAGGTAATACTATGATCTCCGCCGAGTGTAAATAGTTTTGGCTTCCGGGTCAGATGCTCCCGGGTCAGGGCTTCAATATCCAAATAGTTCTGAATCTCGAAATCCCCCAAATCCGAAGTTTCCCATGGGTTGAGATCGCCCAGGGCCTCCGTATATAAATTCATCATTCCGGAGCGGAGGGCTTTGCGGATAAGCGAGGGAGCCCCTGCGGGCCCTTGTAAATAAGAAGACCCCGAATCGTAACAAATACCTCTTATGCCTACCTTTTCCATTTATGGCTGATTTCGAACCTCTGCGTTTATGATATCCAGGATGGAGTCGATCAATGCAACTCCTGAATTCATGTACTCGATACTACCTGTGTAATTTGAACGATTTAGAATCAGTATATTTCGCATCTTGTCTGTGGCTATAAATCCGGATTCGTCCTCCAAAACAACAAACTTTTTGAACTCAAATTCGACAACCCCACTTCTCATAATGGGCAGCCAGTCCTCCACAAAAGTTTGTTTTAGATCTTCATTGGCATTGGTGATGATCTGCGCCTGATCGTCGTAATAAGTACCTAGTTTAAACCGCAATTCTTTATTGGAGACCAGGTCCAGACCTTTGGATTTCAGAACCTCATAGGCATTGGTCAGGGGAAGAAACCGATCGAACTGCACAATGCTTCCCAACCAGTATTTTAGACTGTCTGAGGATTGATTTGCCTCGTAAAGTTCCATAACCTTCTCCGAGGCGTATACCGCCCGTTTCGCATTGGCAATGATCCCGCTCAAGGCTTCTTTGTCCTTATTGAGGTTCTCGCGAATCTGAACCAGGATTTCCTGCTCCAGCATGCGCGCCTTTCGGTCTTCATTCCAGCTGTTTATCCCCAGGGCAATTAGAATCCCGATCACGACCAATATGATTTCTCCCAGCGCATAGCCGAGATACTTGGTAGTATCTTTTTTCATCGAGAGTTTTTTCCGGGTTTTGCGGAGAAAAGAGAACATAACTTCATACGGGTTTTGGTGCTATAGCGGTCGATAAAATGGATGTCACTTTAAAGGTATCGCCGGTACATTAATTCCTGAATTTAGTCTGAAGTGCTCGTCATAAAGGTCCGAATGTCCCGGGCGAGCTTCAGGTAATCTTCCTGATGCGTATACATCATATGTCCGGCCTCGTAATAGGTCATCTGAATTTTGTCAGTCTCGATCCCATTCCGGGAATAGGTATACTCCGCATCAAAAAATGGGCAAATCAGGTCGTAATAGCCATTGGCGACCAACACCCGCATCTGCGGATTTCGGCGCATCGTCTCGCCCAGTTGAGGAGCAACATTAACGTGTTCGGGTTCCCAATAGCTGCCTTCGGGAACCGGGCGCCAGTTCCACTTTCCTCCTATGGCATTATTGGAAGTCAGGTAGGGTCGGTCCATTTTTACCTGTAACTCGGCGCTCAGATAATGATTCAGGGCTGCCGTATACGCTCCGCTGATCTGATAACTGGCAGGATCTCCCAGATGAGGTCCATCGGAGAAGGCGTCGATTTCCTCCCCCTTAAAACGTCCGTCCAACCGCCCGAGGGCGACTCCTTTATCCCTGAGTAATTCCTTTTGAAACCGGGGCATCAACACCCTGAGATCCGACTCCATAATGTACGCCACACTGAGGCCCGTAAACCGGGCCATTTCCCGGGCAACCGCCTCCTTTTCAGAAGCGGGCAACAGAGATCCTTTGTACAGGGCCGGAATGTACGTGTTGTAGGTAAACTCCCGACACTGCTGCACAAATGCTTCAAGGGCCATCCCCTGACCTGCCTTTTTATGGTACCAGGCTGTAGCCGCCATACTGGGCAAATACGTGATATAGGAAGTGATATTATAATGAGAAGAAGTAGAGCCCCCATAATCCAGTGCCTGAGAAATCAGAATCAGGCCATTCAGGGCCATATTCTGTCCTCCTCCTTCCAGTTCCCGGGCCACAGCCACGGCCCGTGTCGTGCCAAAGCTTTCCCCTGCAATATATTTTGGGGACATCCATCGGTTGTTGTCGGTAATCCAGTCCCTCATAAAACGCGCTATGGAACTTGCATCCTCGGTGAGGCCCCAGAAATCTTCTGATTTACCTTTACCGACTACACGGCTGTACCCTGTGCCCACCGGGTCGATAAATACTAAATCCGTAACATCCAGTAAGCCCTCGCTATTGGTCTTCAGGGTATAGGGAGCGGCTCCATCATCGCGTGTGGCATCGGAATCCACCTCTACCAATTGGGGCCCGAACAGTCCCATATGCAACCAAACAGAAGCTGATCCGGGGCCTCCGTTAAAAATAAAAGTCACAGGTCTGCCGCTCGGATTTCCCATTTCATTCGCCGTATAGGCCACAGACCATACCGAGGCCACAGGTTCCCCGTCAGAATTTTTCAAATACCTTTCGGAAGCTGTCGCCCGGTAGGCGATTTTGCGGTTGCCATTCTGAATCTGATGTTCGGTCACAAAAGACTTTGGCTCCGGAATTGGTATTGTTTCCTCCTCGACCGAAGGAGCCTGTTGACCCATAACGGCAGGTATCAAAAAACACAGCAGTACGAAACAAAGAACTTCAACGGGTTTAAAGGCAGGAATACGACTCATAGTTTGGTTTTAATGCGCTTAAGATACAGCTTTTAAAGAACGAAAGAACCGATTCAAAACCTCAGAACGGAAAGTTTTAGGTGGGAAAAAGGCACAATATCTCATTTCCCGGGTTGAGCTGCATGCGGCTTCCCAAAAAGGCTGGGAGCCGGATGACAAGGCCTGGTCAAACGGAAGTGCCCCGGACTAGGATTTCACAGCGGACCCCTTTGAATCGGCGGCAGGCAGGGACTGGTGCAGGGCCTCAACAACTTCGTCCAAAATGGGTTGTACCCCGGCTGTAGAGGCGTTTATCAGGATGGCGACCACAAACTCCTGATCGGGGAAGACTTTAAAATTGGTGTATGCGCCAATGGCATTACCCGTGTGCCCGTAATAGGATCTTCCCCGGGCGTCGCGACTCACCTCCCACCCCAGGCCATAATAGGTGGAGGAACCCCCTACCTGCTGGGCCGTCAGAAAGGCTTCATACAAAGCTGGTGGAATCAGTTGTCCCTGAATATAGGCTTCTCCCAAACGACAGATATCTGAGACCGTTGAGAGGTACCCCCCGCCAGCGAGTTTAAAACGCGTGTCCACGGGCACGGATTGCTGAAATACTTTCCCGCGACGGGTGTAAAATTCAACCTGGTTTTCTACGGGTTCTCCGGGCACTTCCCTGACGGTATGGGACATCAGAAGGGGTTCCAGAACCCGCTCAGATACGAGTGTATGAAAAGGTTGGCCTGCCGCCCGCTCCATGGCCAGAGAGAGAAGAACATAGTCCAGACTGCTATACTGATAGCCTTCCCCGGGGGTGAACTCGAGAGGGTCCTGTACAAATAGTTCCAAACTATCCGCAATTTGCATCGGCCTGTTCAGGGCAAATTCTTTCCCCTTGTAAGATCGGATGCCCGCCGTATGAGCGGCCAGTTGTTTCAGGGTTACCGGTCCGTGCCTTTGGGGAAACTCGGGTACATAGGTCCGAAGGTCCGTCTGAAGATCCAGAGTTCCGTCTGCGACCAAACACGCCAGAGCCGTAACGGTTATGGGTTTCGAGATACTGGCGATGCGGAAAACGGCCCTTTCAGGAACCACAGGGATCTCCTCCTTAAGATTCGCAAAGCCATATCCCCCACGAAACCACGTCTTCCCCTGGTAGCTGGTGCATATAGCCAATCCGGGGACCTCGTGTCGGGCGATGAGTTGTTTGAGCAAGGCATCTGCCTTGTCGCACCCGGTGAGTTCCATACCCGTATGGCTGCGCTTAGCGGGCGCCATAAAATTCAGGAGTTTCTGCCATTTCTTCCGCATGTCAGTCTATAAAAATCAAACGCCCCCTAAACGTTTCTTCCACCATCACCTCAGGAGGTCTCTCATAACTGAGCACATCCCCATACCCGTTAATGACCCCTGAAATTCGCTCCCGGGGGTGCACTGAAATGGCATTACTCCCCCGGTGACTGATCTGCACGCTTTCAGCAACCAGGTCCTTGGCGTCTACGCGGGAATCCCCGGCCGCAATAGTCACCGAAAGCTCTCCTGCCTGTCCGCTGAGTTTGAAATATGCGATGCCATTAGAGACTACCCGCAGGCGCTCTGCATCCACTTCGAGGTCAAAAGAGCCATCTGTAGTCTCGGCTTCCGGATTATTAAAACTCTCAGAAAACAAACTGAGATCGGAAAAGAGAAGTACACCCTCACTGCGTATGGGCCATCCCGTGCTGCTTCTAAGCACCCTAAGGTCGGGAGTAGTCACATAAAAAGTGGTCCTGCCGTAACCTCTGAAATAATTACAGGAATTGGAATCCCTCAATTCCAGCGTCCCCTCCACTACTTCGGCCGAGATATCGGACCTCAGGTTTGCCCCGGTTTCCAGAACAACTTCCTGTTGGGGTCCGTACCGCAGAACTAACTGAATATTTTCAAAGACGGTGATATTCGAAAACTCCGGAACTTCCAGCTGCATCTGCTCTATATCTCCTGAGGCCTGAAAACAATCGGGACTATTGGGTCCGCATCCCACACCTAGGAGCGTGAAAACTAAAAGCAATATTAAAAGTAATTTCTTCATTTCTTTACACGGCCTTAGAGTCGAATACCCACACCAAATTCAAGGGCTTCGGCCTTTGCCCCGTGGGACTTCAGGCTGATCGCACCAAACCACTTCTCCCCAAAATACCGCTTGATTCCCACACGATTATAGACCCGGCCTTCGAAGTCGAAGGGGTAATACACATAATAGCCCAACTGGGTAATGACACTGAGTTTATTGATAAAGAGTTCATGTCCTATAAAAATACCCGCCCGTTTGTAATCAGTATCAGGATCGACACCGAGTTCAGGAAAGGAATTGGACTGAAAGGCGATGAGTTCCTTTAGAAAATTTGAAAAGAAAACATCCGCTCCCACTTGTATGGCGCTCACCTGGGCCAAACGTTTGTCGGCATAGGTAGAAAAAATATAAAACGGGAATTGACCTGAACCCACCACATCACTTTCATTGATCCCGGATCGGAAAACCAGATTGAAGCGTATGCGCTTATCGACAGGCATTTCTGGCCAGCGTTTGTACTCCCCGGCGCCGGGCTGTTTTGCATCGAGTTCATAGATTAAACCCGCAGTGAGCCCCAGGGTATTCGTAGAAGTATTGGGAGCACGAACGTTGGCGTTGGAATAATGAACCAGTGTAATCCCTGCGCTCACCCCAAGGCGATTCCAGATCCGTTCCCTGTGGTATTGCAACATCAGATAGGTGGAACTCATCAAGGTGGAGCCATAGGCATTATTCCTGAAGTTGTCCACCGCGTCGTAGGGGTTGGTGTTATAAGCCAGGCCCTGTCCGATACGCGCTTTTAAATGCCGTTTCCAGAAATAGAAATTGTAGTGCAGATATATCCCGAAATTGGAACCCAGGGTAGCCGTACCCATATCCTGATAGATAAAGGAGATTCCCTTATCGGGATATCCATAGCGCTGCTCCCAGGGCTCTGACCCGAACGTCTTGCGATTTAAACCGAGTATAAATCCGCCCGGATGGACCCGAATCAGGTGTGATATATCCGGATTGTGCCGCAGAATGGATCCGTAAAAGGGATTCAAATCGAGGTTCCGGATGGGTTTCGGGTCCTGTCCGTATGTCAGGAGCCCCCAGAGAACCGAGAGAAGAATGCAAATCCCTTTTTTCATGGGCGGTAAAGGTAGGCTTTTTGGCAAAAGTCAGGGGGACGCAGCAAGGACTTTATCCCTTAAAAAACCGCTTCAGCAATGGCTTTAATATTATCCGATTTTCCCATGGAATAAAAATGAATCACCGGAACCCCGGCCGCTTTGAGCTCTTTTGACTGGGCTATGGCCCACTCGACACCCACCTGACGAACCGCTTTGTTATCGGTACATCCTTCCACCGCCTCGATAAGCGCTTCAGGGAGGTCTGTTCGGAATACCTGGGGTAAGAGCTGCAGGTGCTTTTTAACCGCGATGGGCTTTATGCCCGGGATAATGGGAACATCAATCCCCATGGCACGGGCGCGATCCACAAACTCGAAATACTTCTGGTTGTCAAAAAACATCTGAGTTACGATGTATTCAGCCCCCAGTTCAATTTTGTGTTTCAGCCATTTAAGGTCTGTATTCAGGGAAGGCGCCTCCATATGTTTTTCCGGATATCCGGCCACCCCCACGCAAAAATTGGGACACTGGTCGGTTTCGACCACCTCGTGGAGGTACAGCCCCTTGTTCAGGTTGACGATTTGAGTGACCAGGTCAGAGGCATGGGTATGTCCACCCGGGGTTGGTGCAAAGTATTTTTCTTCCTTCATGGCATCTCCGCGGAGTGCCATCACATTATCGATGCCAAGATACTGACAGTCCACCAGCAGGTATTCGGTTTCCTCCTTTGTAAAACCCCCACAGAGCACGTGGGGTACCGTATCGACATCGTACTTATGTTTGATAGCAGCACAAATGCCCAGGGTTCCGGGTCGCATCCGCGTACGACGCTTATCAAGCAGGCCCTCCCGATCGATGTAGATATACTCCTCTCTGGAAGTCGTGACATCGATAAAGGGTGGGTTGAACTCCATCAGCGGGTCGATGTTGCGATAGAGTTCCTCAATTTGCTTCCCCTTTACCGGGGGAATTACTTCAAAAGAAAACAGGGTTTCCTGTGCTTTTGCGATATGTTCTGTAACCTTCATAACTTCCTTTTTGATCTCCCGCCCCATCGAATAAATACCTGGAAAAACGTCAGGATTCTTCAGCCAGATTAGGACGCAACCATTTCTCAGCCTCGCTGAGTGGTATCCCCTTGCGTCGGGCGTAATCCTCCAACTGGTCCTTTTTAATTTTACCCAGTCCGAAATACCGCGCTTTAGGATGGCCGAAATAGTACCCACTCACACTGGCGGCCGGCCACATGGCCAGGCTTTCGGTAAGCGAAACGCCTATGCGCTCTTCTACCTGCAACACCTTCCAAATCGTTTCCTTTTCCAGATGATCCGGGCATGCCGGATAGCCCGGAGCGGGCCGGACACCCCGGTAAGTTTCCTTAATCAGGGCCTGGTTATCCAATTGCTCCTCAGGGGCGTATCCCCAGAATTTCATACGTACCTCCCGGTGGAGATACTCGGCAAAAGCCTCGGCCAGGCGATCGGCCAGCGCCTTGACCATGATGCTGCCATAATCATCCAGGGCTTCTTTCAGGGCATCCGCCAACTGGGACGCTCCAAAGCCGGCCGTTACACAGAAACACCCCATATAATCCTGCTGACCTGAATGTTCAGGGGCGATAAAGTCGGACAGTGCCAGATTGGGCACACCGTCGCGCTTTACGCTCTGTTGACGCAGTGTCCGGAAAAAGTAGTCCTCCCCTTCAGGAGTTTCAATTCGTATGTCATCTTGAATAGCATTGGCTTTAAACAATCCAAAAATACCCTTGGCGACGAGTTGGTTCTTGCCAATCAGCTCTCGCAGCATTTTCTGGGCATCGCTATAGAGTTCCCGCGCCTGGGCGCCTACCACCTGATCCTCCAGAATTTGAGGGTATTTCCCGTGTAAATCCCAGGCCCTGAAAAACGGTGACCAGTCAATATAGGGCACGAGTTTTCTCAAATCCACCTGCCCGGTTTCCTGTACCCCGAGCATGCGGGGGACTCCAATAGTTTCGGAATCCCATTCCAAAGACAATTTATTGGCACGGGCTTCGGAAAGGGAGCGGAAAGCCTTTTCGCGGCCCCTGGCCAGGAATTTTTCCCGGAAGGATTCATAATCGAGTTTGATGGATTTTTTATAAGCTTCCCTGCGCTCTTTCTGCAACAAATCTCCCACCACGGTCACAGCCCGACTGGCATCATTCACATGGACCACGGCTGCGTTGTACCCGGGGTCTATCTTGACGGCTGTGTGCGCCTTGCTCGTGGTGGCTCCCCCTATGAGCAAAGGAATCTCGAAATTCTGCCGCTGCATTTCCCGGGCCAGAAACACCATTTCGTCCAGGGACGGGGTGATCAGGCCGCTGAGTCCTATAATATCGACATTTTCTTCCCGGGCAGTCTGAATAATTTTTTCCGGGGGTACCATCACGCCGAGATCTACAATCTCGTAGTTATTGCACGCCAGAACCACGCTCACGATGTTTTTACCAATATCGTGCACATCCCCTTTCACGGTCGCCATCAGTATTTTACCGGCCGGACCAGATGCCTCCCCGGATCGTTTTTCCTCCTCGATAAAAGGGGTCAGATAAGCCACCGCCTTTTTCATCACCCGGGCAGATTTAACGACCTGGGGCAAGAACATCTTTCCGCTCCCAAAGAGATCTCCAACCACATTCATTCCCTGCATCAAAGGACCTTCGATAACCTCTAGTGTGCGATCAAAAGTCTTTCGGGCCTCCTCCACATCTGCTTCAATATACTGGTCAACCCCTTTGACCAGAGCTCGTGTGATCCGGTCCTGTAAAGGGAGTTCCCTCCAGGATTCGTCCTTTTCTCTTTTTTTGTGTTCCCCCTGTACGGTCTCAGCGAATTCCAACAAACGTTCTGTCGCGTCATCGCGGCGATCGAGCAATACATCTTCCACATAGCTGAGCAGCGTTTTGGGAATGTCATCATACACCTCCAGGAGGGTGGGATTTACAATACCCATATTCATCCCGGCCTGAATGGCGTGATAGAGAAAGGCAGAGTGCATGGCCTCGCGTACCCGCGTATTCCCTCTGAAACTAAATGACACATTGCTCACGCCCCCGCTCACGTTGCAATGGGGCAGGTTTTGCCGTACCCATCGGGTAGCTTCAATAAAATCCACTGCATTTCGGCGGTGCTCGTCCATGCCGGTGCCTACCGGAAAAATATTCAGGTCAAAAATGATGTCTTCTGGGGGGAATCCGGCCTGTTGCGTCAGCAATTCATAAGATCTGGATGCGATTTCAATGCGTCGCTCCAGGGTATCGGCCTGTCCCTTTTCATCAAAAGCCATGACAATCAGGGCCGCCCCATACTGTCTGATCTGCCGGGCCTGCCACAGAAAGGTCTCCTCGCCTTCCTTAAGGCTGATGGAATTCACCACACATTTCCCCTGTACGACCTGCAGGCCAGCTTCAATAATCTCCCATCGGGAACTATCGATCATAATAGGTATTCGGGCGATATCCGGTTCTGCCATCACCAGGTTTAGAAAACGAACCATGGCCTCTTTCCCATCGATCAGGCCATCGTCCATATTGACGTCGAGGATTTGGGCCCCGCCTTCCACCTGATCGCGGGCGACCTCGAGTGCGGCTTCAAATTCCCCTTCCTTAATCAGCCTAAGGAAACGCCGTGAGCCGGCCACATTGGTCCGCTCTCCCACATTTATAAAATTGCTTTCGGGAGTGATTACCAGGGGTTCTAATCCTGCCAATTTCAAATACCGCTGTCCTGTATGCTTCACGATCTTTCCGTTTTTGAAGAGGCTGAAACGGCAATTTCTTCTGGGGTGTCCCGGGTTTCTCTGGGATCGTATTCCCGAACCAGAGCCGCGATGGCGGAGATGTGTTCCGGAGTTGTGCCACAGCACCCCCCTACTATATTGATGAGTCCTTTTTCCAGGTATTCCCGTATTTGCTGTGCCATCTCTGCAGGCCCCTGGTCATATGCCCCAAAGGCATTGGGCAATCCGGCATTCGGATGGGCAGAAACCGCCAGGTCAGACCGATCTGCCAGTACTTGCAGGTAAGGGGTAAGCTGACTGGCACCCAGGGCGCAATTAAATCCCACAGA
>CAKZOC010000103.1 GCA_937136025.1 uncultured Bacteroidota bacterium | reverse complement strand
AATTGGAACGTCCCTGAAATTTTGCCCCCGGTACCAGGGCCGGCTGGTGCATTCCAAAGGGCAAATAAATCAGTTTTTCCTGCAGATAGGGTACCTCAGACAACAGGAGCTCCATTTCTCGTTTGGAGATAATCAGGGTGAGATCGGACCGGAACATGCTGGCCACCTCCCTGTAAAACATAGGGTCCGCTACCCAGTCTGCAACCGACCATTCCCCGCCTCGCCGTACCGCATCTTCTCTGGAATGCCTCAGGGAGTGAAGGTCTTCGGTGTCGAGCAATACCTGCGCCCGGGGTAGGTTGTCCCGAACACGCCAGCCAAACTGTTCCTCGGTGAGAAAGCGGTCAAAAAGCACATGGGAGAAGTCGTTTTTTTGAAGAAATACATCAAAGGAGGAATCGTTAATTTGAATTTCGACTTCTTTGATACCCAGCTTCCCCAGATCGACTCTATAGTCCCCTGGACCTGAAGCACTGGCAAATACAATATGAAACCCCTTTTGCAGAAAACCATTTAAGAGCCATAACATACGTACTCCGGCTCCCGTAGCCTCAGGTTCCGGCCATTGGTGGCCGATAACGAGTAAAGACTTAAAATCTGTATCTGGCCCGGGCATGGTAATAACCTATAAACGAGAGGCGTAAAGCTGTGAAATACGAAGTCGAAGCCGACGCTCGTAATCTTCCTGAAGCCAGTCCCGGTAGTTCTGTGTATTGTTCATGATACAGTACGAATACTGCTTAATCCTGAAGTGGATCTCCTCCTGAAGCATTTTGGCTAAAATCCGGGCGTCATAGATGTCCGTTGAATTTTCAACACAAATCCGCGCATGTTGTTCGATGCTCTCCTCCAAAACCTGCTTGGATTTGCGGCCATTGGCAAAAGCCTCCTTGTAGGCCTGTTTGATATCCATATCAATGACATCCGAATTTTTAAAGCGATCCCGCAACTCATCCGGCATGACATAGACAAATTCCCGCTCAATCTCTTCGTCGTTTCGAATGTTTTCCAGATAAAAGTCGGGGAAGTGAAAGATCTCCTGCCAATCCAGGGGATCATCCCAGGGTCCAAAACGCGCGATATTATTCCCCAGATCCACCACCGTAAATTCTTCTTTATCCTCCAGAATACGAGAACCCCTGCCGATCATTTGAAAATACAGGGTCAGAGAGCGGGTGGCCCGGTTCAGAATAATGGTCTGTACACTCGGCTCGTCAAAGCCCGTGGTTAAAATACTGACCGAAGTCAGTATGGCATCAGGAGTATTGGAAAACCAGTCCAGAATTTCCCGCCGTTCGGTAGCCGTGTTTTTATTATCGAGGTGCCGGACTGGATATCCGGCCTTTTTAAACAACTCGTAAACGTACTTTGAGGTGCTTATCCCATTGTTAAAAATAAGCGTTTTCGTACCCTTTGCCAATTCTTCATAGGCGCTTACCAGTTTCCCCAGCATGAGCTGATTGCTGTACAGGGCGTCAGAGGAGCGCACGGTGTAATCCCCGTTAACACCCAGTTTTAGTGATTTCAGGCTGACGTCATAGTTGTACATGTTTGCACGGGCCAGAAATTTTTTCGAAATCAGGGAGGCGATGGATTCCCCTACAATAAGTTTTTTGTAGTGGTCTTTCATCGGCAATTTGATATTAGAACTCAGGGGAGTTGCCGTCACTCCCAGAATGATCGCCTTTTCAAAATATTTAAAGAGTTTTCTAAAGGAATTGTAATGGGCCTCGTCAATAATCACCATGCCAATACCGTGCAGTTCAATGGCTTTTTCCTGCAGTCGGTTATTGAGGGTTTCCACCATGGCGACGAAACACTGATAGGACTCCTCGTCCGGCAGTTCCTTTACCTCGCTGTTGATGATTTTATTATGAACCCCGAAACCTTCGAGCATGCGGGAAGTCTGCAAGCTGAGTTCAATCCTGTGGGTCAGGACCACTACCTTTTTACCGGTCTCTGCGATATACCGTTTGGCGATTTCAGAAAAAACAACTGTCTTTCCACCCCCTGTAGGCAATTGATACAGCAGGTTGACGTCGTCCGGAGACTCCGCAAGCACTCCAAATATCTTATTGAGATCCTGGAGTTGATAATCGTAAAGCGTTTTTTCTGAATACGCAGTTTTCGTGCCCAATAGTACAATTTTTCACAGATGGGATTCCGGAGCTTTTCGCGATCCGGATCAATTTGCAAAACTACTGGATTTTTATACTTTGGCGAAATTCAATCTTCGGATAAATGCAATTATTCAATACCCGGCACTTCGGGAAACGAGATTTTCCGGGACCTCACCTTTGATGATTTTCCGATAGTTCGAAATAATCTGAGGCGCCACCGACTTCGGATCTGAAACACTGGCAATATGCGGGGTTATATGCACAGCCGGATGATTCCAGAACGGATGATCCCGGGCCAGCGGTTCGGTATGAAAAACATCCAGACAAGCCTCAGAAAGCATCCCCTGCTCCAGGGCATATAATAAATCTGTATCTTCTAAAAGCGGGCCTCGCGCCACATTGATCAACCGGGCACCTCTGGGCAGGGCACTAAAGACATCCCGGTTTAGAATCCCCCGTGTTTCGGGAGTCAGGGGCAAGAGGCAGACCAGGATCCGGGACCGGCTCAAAAATTGGGCTCGTTCCGCGCTTCCCCGATAAACAGGGAAGTTCACCTCAGGAACTGAGTTTCGGGTCCATCCCACTACTGAAAAACCCACAGATTCCAGGGCTTGTGCCACAGCCAGCCCCAATTTCCCCAAACCCATAATCCCTACAGTCACCTCCTTAAACCTCTCATAGGATTGGGGTTTCCACACGGAAAGGGATTCCTTGTATTTGTAGTCCTGGAGTTTTTTCAGCATTCCCGTAGACACGGCCAATACAAATTCTGCCATATCGGAGGCGAGATAAGGGTCCACCACACGCATAATGGGCAGGTCTTTCCGGATCTCAATATCGTCAAAGATAAAGTCAATGCCCGCTCCCAACCCCTGAATCCCCAGGAGATTCGGGTAGGCATTCAGACTGCCCGGAGGGTGCTTCCAAACCGCTGCCATTTTTATGTCTGACTCGGGAATGCCCTCCCCAAAACCGTAAACCGGGATATCCGGTGCCTGTGAACTGAGGGCGTCTTTCCATACGTCCACCAAATTATCGTTTCTCACTATTACAATGGCCATGCGCTCTTATTTAAATGGATTGTGGATCATTTCTGGAAATCCCGGGGGAGATATCCTGCATCGATGAGTTCATTAATGATATTTATTTTTCTCAAATACCCACTGCTAAGCAACAGGATTTTCTCCGATATGGCAAGAATTTCGGCAGCATCGTGATCGGTAAGTACTATCCCCTTGTGTCCCCTCACCAGGCCGATATGGCGAATAACCTGCTCCTTAATCAGCGGTGCCAGTCCCTTAAAGGGTTCATCTAATAGTGCAAAAACCCCTTTCCCATAGAGTACGGTGATGATTTCTACAAAACGGCGCTCCCCAAAAGAGAGTTCCCTGACTCTTTTGGGAAGTAAGCCCCTTAAAAACGGATCTTTATCGCGTATTTCCCTCAAAACCTCTCTGCCCAAACACCTCAGTACAGCCCCCACCTGTAAAGCTTCCGGTAAAAAGGGGTGTTCCGGCAAATAGTTCAGGTGCTTTCGCGTTGCGGTTAGGCTGTTTAAAACGGTTTGATTCACCTTTACAAAACGGGATTCACTGGAAAGGTCTCCATAGATTATCCGAAACAAAGTTGACTTTCCTGAACCATTGCGACCCAGCAGGCCAATGACTTCCCCCGTCTGGCAGGTGAGGAATACATCGGTGAGTACCGGGTGTTGTTTCCACGATTTTCTAATGCTGTCCGCGTGAAGAAGGTTCATAGTAAGAGTGCTGTGAAAAAAACGATCGCGACCAGAATCAGGGTAGAAACCCAAAGACTCAGTCGTGTGAAGCCCAGGTTGAAATAAAAATAGTACTCCTGTTTGTATCGCACCTCATAGATATAGTAATGCCAGAGCGGACCCATCATCAGGAAGATAATCCCGGCGGCCCCTATGCTTCTGAATAAAGTCAGGCCGAGAAGTACGGAAATAAATAAGGCCGGGGGCGCTATCCTTTTATGAAAGAACCACAGTGGTCTGCAATAGGACAGCAGGTTTTTCATCTTCGGGTTATAATTGTTCCAGAAAGTCCTGAAATGAATCCTTGTTCGGCCAATCGGCCTGAGCGACTTCGTCGGCGATTTGGGCGTATTTTTCCCGATAGTCTCTGTAAATTCCGGAATGAATCAGATGGGCTCCCCATTCTCGGTAGGACCTGTACATACTCTTGTAAAAGGCCTCCGGACAATTCCGGACCTTTTCGAATCGCAAACCGATATCCATGTTGAAGGCCATCAGTTCGGCCTGCAGGGAAGGGTCTACCCCCAGGGTTTTAAAATGTTTTAGGTATTTATGGGCTACGGATCTTCTGGCACGGGCGCGCCGGCGTTTTTTTGGAAAATACTCCTCTGAAATTCTGGCCATAGCTTCGGCCAGCAATTTATCCTCCTTGGGGTTAAATATGAAATTGTAGTAGGTCTTGACCTCGGGGAAGCGTTCGTATAAGTCGGGAACGGTCTAACTGATCTGTATATGCTTTTAGGGCTCTTTTGCTCATCGGAGATTAATATAAAGGAGAATTACCGGATTCGAAGGTCTTTTGCGGCCTCATTTCTCTTAAATCTTTGTAAAGGACTCATAAAATATGTAAAACAAATGCATCAGGCTTTTGGAAAAGATCAAATAAAACTGTATGTTGAGAGAATGTTAATCTGTAATCCAAATATACATACATGAGGCAACTAAAGATTGTCAAGCAGGTGACCAATCGGGAGTCCAAATCCCTTGATAAGTACCTGCAAGATATCAGTAAAATCGATTTAATAACCGCCAATGAAGAAGTAGAACTTGCACAACGCATAAAAAAAGGAGACCAGATAGCTCTGGAAAAGCTGACTAAAGCGAACCTCCGTTTTGTCGTTTCAGTTGCCAAACAATATCAGAATCAAGGGTTAAAACTACCCGACCTTATCAATGAGGGAAATGTAGGACTCGTGAAAGCTGCCAAGCGGTTTGATGAAACACGGGGCTTTAAATTCATCTCTTATGCGGTATGGTGGATTCGGCAGAGCATCCTCCAGGCCCTCGCAGAACAATCCCGTGTGGTACGACTGCCATTGAACAAGATTGGTTCGATAAATAAAATCAAAAAGACATTTTCATATCTGGAACAGGCACATGAACGCCCCCCATCGGCGGAAGAGATCGCCAAGGAACTGGATATGTCTATCAGTGAAGTAAAACAATCCATCCGAAACTCGGGACGGCACGTCTCCATGGATGCACCCCTGAAGGAAGGTGAAGACTCAAATCTCTATGATGTACTGCGCTCAGGAGAATCGCCCCGCCCGGATAAAACCCTGATGCAACAATCCCTGAATACGGAGATTAACAGGGCTCTGGAAACCCTTTCCCCCCGGGAGGCCGATGTGATTAAGTTGTATTATGGCATCGGAGACCAACAATCTATGACGTTGGCGGAAATCGGACAAACTTTTGATCTGACTCGCGAGCGCGTACGACAGATACGGGAAAAAGCCATACGGAAATTACGACATCAGTCGAGAAGTAAATTGCTCAAAGCCTATTTGGGGTAACGAGAAGTAAATGGCTCAAAGCCTATTTGGGTTCATCAAAAAAAGCGGTCCTTTCGGTACCGCTTTTTTTTTACACACTAATAAACACTAAGAACAATTTAGTCCGCTGATTTCGAAATCCAGCAGAATCTCATTAAGACTCTGGATAAAATCCAGATAGGCTGCGTTGTTTTGATTTTGGTCTGCCATGGGAATTTAGATTTAGGATAACCGGGTCGCTAGAGGTAATCTACTTCGACCAGTTTGTTTACACTTAAGATTTCGTTCAATTCCTGAAGGAATGTTAGGTATTCCTCTCCGTAGGTTTCGTAAAGCATAGCAAGATTGGGTTTTGAAATGCAAGAATACTAACGCTGATAAGTCCGGATCTCGTATACAAAACCCTTTTTTTCCGGATGTATGGGTCGAATTTGTGGTGAATGACTTGTTTTTTGTGGCGAAGGGGTGAGAATCTATTTGGGCTTAAATCTGCAGTTTATAGGTCAAACCCCCACTGACTACCCAAAAGAAGGATCCGGATTCCAGCAGGTACTCCTGCCGGCCTACCCCGAATTGCGCGAGATACAAATGGCGCCCTTTCCCGGGGCCAAACTGATATTCAAAAAACAGTTGCTGGGATTCCAGGAATAACACAGATTCTGCCTGTAAAACCCCTCCGTTGAAGAGCTGCCTGAGTTCCGGACTGTATCCGAAAGAGGCTGTAAGGCCGAGATAGTTGAAATTGTTAGTCAGGTACTTTCGCACCGTCATACTCCCGGACCCAACAGGTCCCCGGCCGCCTACGATGCTCAGATAAGGCCTGATACTCATGTAGTAATTTCCCCTGTACAATCCCACCGAAGCAGTCAGCAGTGTAGCCTGCACAGTCCTGAAGTCCAGATAACGGGCTCCAAGGGAGGTTTCCATGGCCTTCGGGAGGTTGGCATATACCTCCAGAGCTCCTTTATGATTCGGATACAACTCAGAATCTGAGTATCCGTAGTTCGCATAGGCGTAAAAAGTATTCGATAGTGTGGGATATACATCCAGGTCGTATTGAATGGCGTCCTCCCCAAAGCGATTGCTGTAATTCAATCTGGGGATAATCTTGCCGTATTTTGTCGTTCGCTGATATTCCAGACTGGTATACAGCATAGGGTCGTAATACTGATCGAAAGCTTCCAGGCGATTGGAAATTGAAATCCGATTGTTATAGGAGACTGAGGTTTCTTCCTCTTCGGCGGATTCCTCTTCCCTGTAGGTGCCCAAAATTTCGGCCCTGAGTTTACTCACAGCGGCATTCTCCCCAAGAAAGTTCAGCGCCTTATTGGCCAGCCCCAGGGCAATTGACCTGTTTCCGGCCTGCCGTTCATTATAAATGGCCGATACCCAGGCATCTTCGTTGGCGCGATCGCGGGAGGTGACTCTGTTCAGGTGCCTTCGGGCCCGGGTGAAGTCTCCTTCCCAACGGTAGGTGTTGGCCAGCAGCGTCTGAGCGTCCGAATACCTGGGATAGGCTTCCAGAATTTCAGTGAGCAATTGGCGTGCTTCCCGGGACTTCCCCTCAAAAGCCAGCTGTTGGGCTTTTAGAAACTCAGCTTCGGGATTCTCAGCTTCCTGCCCAACTATTCCTGTCAGCGGAAAGCAGATCAGGAAGATCATGGGAATAAGCAGATTCAATCGTTTGTTTCTCATCGGTTTGTTTTTCAAGGTATTCTTGGAACCCTAGGGATTTTCAATTTTTCCCGTCTTCTCATTCCAGAGTGACTGAAGCCGGGCGGATTCTGCCCGATCCAGTTTTTCATACAGGATTTTGGGCTCGCGGACATTCCGTTCGATAATGGGCGCCAGCGCCATACTGCGATCCAAATCCCCTGCCCAGAAATAAGTATCGAGCAATGCCGCATACGCATCTCCGTAATGCGGATGCTTTGCAATGGCTCTTTCCAGAACACTTTCAGATTGTATATATTCACCCTCCCACGCCAGAATTCGGCCCAGTAGTATTTCGGCATCTGCATACTCCGGAACCTCTGATAAGACGTACAGGCAAAGTTCTTTAGCCCGCTCCCGCTCTCCTTCGTGCGCAAGTTCCCGGGCATTTGCATAAGCCTTATCCAAATTGGCTCCGGGAATGGCACTTTGAATCTGAAGCCATTCTTTTTTCTCGGGTTTGGCGTACACGTATTGCCACTTGTCGGGCTGCGCATAGGGATTGGATTGTAAGGCCGCATTGACGGGCACCCCATGGGTTTGGACCCCGAAAGGAGATGAGAACCTATCCCCTTGCTCCACTCTCCGGATTTGCGATGTTTCCTGTTGATAAATGCCCACAAGCGGGTCGAGCTCCATACTCGCATGAGCATAGGAATCACCCGGCCCCTTTACTTGTAGCGTCTTTTCAAACCACGCTCCAAAAAAGTATTTGGTCTTATTTTCAGAAAGGGGTTGGGCTCGCTCGAGCATTGTAGCCAGAAAAAGCGAAAATACGGCCAGGGTAAAAGGATATACGCGCCCCATCCATTGTTGCATGGGTGCACTCCATTTATACAGTCCGTAAAAACAAACACCGGTTAAAGAAAGCAACAGCAAAACGGTCATTAAATCCGGGCCAGAGGTGCTGAAGATTGCAAAAAGTGCCTTTAAGCCGGGCACCGGCATTTCGTAATGAGACAGAAAGTATGCCGTCAGACCACTCTCAAAGAAGAGCAGTACCGACAGGACCATTCCCGAGAAATATAAGCCATATCGCGGCTTAAGGGCCTCCAGGGCATTAAAGGCAAAATATAGGAAAAGCGACAAGAGGGCTGTGAAACCGAGGTGATTTGCCGAGAGAATGATAAGATTGCGCGAGGCAAAAGCGTCCAAAGCCCCTTCGACATACAGGCGATACTGCTGATATACTCCAAGGAATAACAGACAGGCGTAAAACGCAAGAATAAGTCGGGTATAATCCCCCATCCCTTTCCTCGAGGCTCGTATTTGCTTTTGTAAGTCGTGTTCCATTGGTTTACGCTTTGGCAAATCCTTTGCGGACCTGAGTACCCCAGCCCGCTCGAACTCTGAATAATTTTTTGTAATTGCCCTGAACCGAAGACCAGACCACTATGGGCTGAAATAGAATCGGTTCAAGAAAAGCGCATCCGATCAGGATAAAAATATCCCGGGTGCGCTGGTATTGATTGTAAGACCAGACCTCCCATAAAATAGCATAGAGTGAAAACACTACGGCGAAGGAATAGACGGCAAGGGTAATGGCTAGAAAAAATTCGAAATAAAGAATACCCATACCCCAGAATAGCAGAATAGTCAGAAAGCCAAAAAATTCCAGTAAGGGCGATAACCACTCGTAAAAAAACCAGTACGGATAACTCAGCATACCCAGTCTTCCAAAACGGGGGTTGAATAACATATCCCGATGCCTGCGGAGCGTCTCCAGGGTGCCCCGAGACCACCTGTCGCGTTGGTTTACCAGTGTTTTAAGATTTTCAGGGACTACCGTCCAACAAAGGGGATCGGGTAGGTATTCAATCGTATAAGGCAACCCTTTTTCGTGCATATGCCGGCGCATTCGAAAAACAATTTCCATATCCTCTCCAACAGTACCTGTGTCAAATCCGCCTACATCTAAAGCCACCTGTCGATCAAAGAAGCCGAAGGCCCCTGAGATAATCAATAAACTGTCCAGGCGTCCCCATCCCATTCTGCCCAGGAGAAAGGACCGCGTATATTCCAGCAACTGAAACCGGGCCAGCCAACTTTTTGGCAGTCGCACTTCTTCCATTTTACCCTCATCGATTTTACAGGAATTCGCTACCCTTAAGACACCGCCTACGGCGATAACCCGTTTTCGGGATCTTTGATAGAACGCCCGAACCACATGGAGCAGGGCGTCAGGATGGAGTAGACAATCCGCATCAATACACCCGATGTACTTGCTTTCACTCAGGTGAATACCGGTGTTCAGGGCGTCCGACTTCCCTCCATTCACTTTATCGATAACCGTAAGCCGGCTAAATTCTGTACTCCTGGATTTGTAAATACCCTTTATGGGTTTTGATGGCCATTCCCGATCGATATCGTAGCTTGTCTGAACCAGATCATAAGCTGTAATCAGGCGGTTCAGGGTGTCATCCTCACTCCCGTCATTGACTACCATGATGTCATAATTCCCGTAGCGCAGCGCCAGGAGGGATCGCACATTCTCCACAATGGTCAGCGATTCGTTATAGGCCGGGGCAATAATTGTAATACTCGGTGCCATGGGGGTATCCAGGAGATTCGAGAGGTCCCCAATACTGTGCTTTTTCCGGTAGTGCAGTGAACTTCTGGAAGACAGGTAACCAATGGTAGTGAAGAGTGTAAACAAGACCAGGGCAAACACCAGAAATACGATGTTGATATACTCAACAGACATTTGGAACAAATCCTTAAGCATCGGTGTCGTTTTTAGTTCCCTTTAAATAATTCAGAAATCGGTTATACCCATTTTCGGATTCTGGATGGAGGTCTTTACCCAGGCGCCCTTTTTCGAGGGTATTAAAGTCCTGACCGGGTAAGAAGTTTAAATCATCTATTTCAGATGGCTCCTCCCCTGGCCGGGCACAATTCCTTTTCTCGGCATCTCCCGAAGGAGTCCAAATATCAGGAGCCCTATCCGTTTCGCCGGGGCCTGAATCTATACTGAGCTTTTTGGCCAGCAGGGCGTGTTCCCTCCGGGCTCCCGCTCGAATCCTTTTATCGGGATCGGCGAACAAACCTCTGAGGAATAGCAGTTCCTTTTTCCCACCCACAGCGTGGATTTGGTCCATGAGGATGAGCTTGGATTCCGTATCATAAGACCTGAAGAATTCGTGAAAAATGGAAAAGCACCCTAATTCCGGCGACCCATGGCTTTCCGTGGAATGTGCCTCAGGACCTTCTTCCGCCAGATGGATATCTTCTGAATCTACTGCAAACTCGGGAAAAAGCATATTTGTGAAGTCTCCTTCCTCAAAGGCCTCTTCATCCTTTTGATCCGGGGGCGACCCATCTCCTGTTCCGGGTATGAATTCGGTTTCCAGGACTCTTTCGGTCTCACGCAGCTCTTCTAACAGGATTTCCCTTAAAATTCCAGCATACCCTGTAGCTCCGGACAATAGCTCTACCTCTACTTCGAGTTCCCGAATCCATTCCGGCAAAGATTGGTTTGCGATCTTATCGATGGAATCCTCGGCCGTATTTGTGACCCAGGGTAAGAATTCGGACGAGACCTGTTCTGGGGTATCCGTGCTGGGCTCCGCATTGAGAATATCGAGCAATTCTTCAATGATACAATCTCCAAAAACCTGCTCATGTTCCTCTGTCCAGGCTTCCAGTGTTAAATCCCCTGGAGTTTCGGATAAAAACCCTTCCAGATCTTCTTCCGCAGCCGTCCGAATATCACCGGCATTATGTGGCCGCAAAGCTGCTGTGAAATCAGGTTTTAGCGTATGAACAAGAAAGGTTTCAGATGAAAAAAGATCATCTGAGATATCCACTTCCGTGGGGTCTTCCTCAGGCAACTCCGTGAGGTGTTCCGGAGATTCATCAGTGGATTCTGGCGCCCAAAGTTCCAATTCGCCCTGAATGCCCATATCGCTTAAGCCGACCACGGGCTGAAGTGCATTGACCACCAGGCGGGCCTTGGAGCGCACCAAAAAGGAGGCGTCGGCACGGGCCTGTTCTTCTAACCAAAGAATATCCGCGCTATTGCCAATAGATTGGAGGGCACTGAGAATATGAATTTTCAATTCAGTCGACGCCGTCAGGTAACAGTTCATAAGGGACCTCCGCGCCGGGTCGTATCTGAAATCACCAATGCATTCCACAGCGGCAATTTGAATACGCTCAGACTTGTGATTGAGAAACATCAGCAAGGCTTGTTTTGCATCCATTTGCCTGAATACCCGAATGAGGCGCAGGGTAAATAATACCACATCCTGGTTTTCAGAAACGAGCCAATCCCGGAAACTCGGGGCTTTAAATTCCGATTTGGAGGTTAGGATTTCTAAGATTTTCACTTGTTGCCACTGCGATATGGGGTATCGCGCTGTATCGAGGAAGAACTGAATTCCTTCTTCTTTTAATTGAACAGTGGCCAGTTGTGCTTGTTTTCGGACAACGCTGTTATTGCTGTTGATATGCTCTTTTATGGCATCGTAGGCCTGGCTGACCTCCATCTCCGTCAATTCCGAAATCGCACGTGAAACCTTATCCCATTTGCCACTCTCCAGTTGCTGCAAGGCTTTATCGTGTAAACCGAAGTACTGATATAAGGTCGAGATTTGCCTTCGGGTTTCAGGAAGTCCGTCCCGCTGAACTTCCAACATAATTTTAGTGATCACCTTTCGGTCCAAAGGATTGTTAAGGAAATTGCGAATTTCCATTTTCATCCAAAGTAAATCGCCTTCATTTTCCGTAGCTGATTCTGCCTGTTGAAGCAGATAATTCCGAATCAGGGGAGTCAGTGCCGTTTCCCGGGCACTAACCTCCTGCTCTTTAGCGACCAAACGGTTCCGGAAATAAAAGATCAGCAGAAAGCATAATCCTCCTAATCCTCCAAAAACAAGCACCAGCTGCCACAGAAAATCGGTCTTGATCGCCAGAATTTCAAGCGGGTAAACTAATTGCGCAATAGGTATTATTTCAGTCATAATTTCATAATTCGGAGCCTTCTTCCTGCGGAAGTGACTCTGGTATAGTCAGGGTTTTCCTGAGAAATCCCGTTATGGCCTGAAACGCTTTCCAGCGTCCCCAGGTATTCTATTTAGCTATCCATTTGGCGCTCGAGAGCCTCGGCGACCTCCTGGTAATGCTCCAGATATGCGCTAAAGGCCCTGACGATTCGATTTTCATCTTCATCCTCCATGGAGGCCTGCCAGATTTGTTGTACTATAGGAATCAGCCTTTGAGCCTTAATCATCTCAAGGGCGATGAGTAATTTTTCGGCGCCTTCAGAGATATTCTTAAAATCACCCCGATTGAGACTTATCCGGGTCCGGCCGGCAAATTCGAGCATTCCATTTCGGAGCGCACGTATCAAAAGAGTAAGACGCTCTGAATCTCCCTGACATTTTGTTTTGAGATAACTCAAATCCAGAAGTACGGCATTCTCTTCAATCACCTGAGGTGTTTGAGTAGCAAGGGCCTGGGGCTTTGTCTTTTTGGCCAGGTCTCTGATTTTTTGATAGAGGGATTCAGCAGTATGGGGTTTTGACAGAAAGGCATCGATACCTGTTCTCAACCATTCCCCCTCAGAGGTGCCTGCCGGATCTGCCGACATTCCAAGGATTGGAAAACTGCTGATATAAGGATTCTGGTGTGATCTGATTGCCTTTAACGCTTTTTGATCTTTCTCCCTGTGCAACCGAAGATCAAGCAAAAGGGCGTCCAGGGGCTGGGCTTCGAGGAGTTTAATGGCCTCTTCCACCCCAGAAGCTGAAAAGAGTTTGCAGCCCATGGCGTTCAGTCGGGTGTGTAAAAGTTTATTATTGAGTGGATTATGCTCTACGAGCAAGATTCGCATCCCTCTTAACGTATCGGATTCCAAAATTGGATTCTGGATGGTCGCTCTATTCGCTTCCCGGTGCATCACCGGTGTACAGGGCAAGGTCAGTCGCAAGCTCAATCCTTTGCCCTCTGTGCTTTCCACGAGGATTTGCCCATCCTGCCTGGCAACGAGTTGGGCGACAATGCTCAGACCAAAACCAGCACCTTTAGAAGCTAAGTCTATAGGTTGTTTGCCCTGATAATAAGGTTTAAAGATATGGGGGAGTTCTACTTCCGGGATCCCGATACCTGTGTCCGTAATCGCGATACAAAGCTCAGTTCCGGTATTGGTATTCATAATTTCGGCCTCTACCTTAATCTCTCCCTCCTGGGTATAGCGACATGCGTTTTCAATTACATTCAGCATGATGCGTCTTAAATCCGATGGATTTCCGATCAGAGTTTCCGAGATTCCTAATTTCATATCCAAATGGATACGCACGGGTTTGTCTAACAGTTTCAAATGGGCGTAGTCCCTGATTTCGCTGAGCAAAGCAGCTAATGAGAACGGAATAGAAACCTCATGCGCATGGGTATCCTTTAAACGCGAGAACCCACAGAGTTCATTCAGCGTTTCAGACATAGACTCAGAGGCCATAGACACCGAAGCGGCTATAGACTTATAGGGCTCTTCCAGGGGTGCCTCTGCCAGGATGCTCGCAAAGCCCATAATGCCATGCAGGGGGTTGCGCAGATCATGTCCGATGGCCGAAAACGCTCCATCATGCTGACTTTGTGTCGTTTGAGCGGGTTGCTGTTCTGGTATTTTTATACCCCCCGGGGCACCCCAAATGCAGGTTTCGAGTTGATTTCTGAAGTGATCATAGGATTCTTTGACCGAGTTCGCCTCCTCTACGGTCATTTTTTCAAAGGAATAATCCTCCAGTGCCAACTGAAGGTCTGAGAGGTGATCCAGGAGATCTTTCGATGTAATGGGCATATTTCAGGATTAAGTGCGCTTTTTTATCGGTAAAGTGCATACAATACCTAAAATTGACTATTTGGATATGGGTGAACAACTAAATGTTCCCTATCTTTCAAATCTTGTTGTCAAACCCGTTTAATTGTAGGTAAAAACCAAACTAGCATGCGCATTTTATCCCTTTTTATTGTTTCCCTTATACTGGTCTCCTGTCAGGATAAAGCTGAAAAAACACCCGAATTGTCTATGGAAGAACAAGCACAGGCGATACACGATCGCGTAATGACCGTGGATACCCATGTCGACATCAACGTTCGCAACTTTACCGATAGTATCAACTACACCCAGGAACTTCAAACTCAGGTCAACCTTCCTAAGATGGAAGCCGGGGGGCTGGATGTCGCCTGGTTTATCGTCTACACCGGACAGGACACCCTAACCGAATCGGGATATGAAAAAGCCAGGGCCAATGCCATGAGTAAATTTGAAGCCATCCACAAGCTTTGTGAAGAAATTGCACCGGACCGGATTGGCCTGGCCACCAGTTCCGCCCAGGCACGTGAGATATACAAATCAGGAAAAAAGGTGGCCATGATAGGTGTTGAAAATGCCTATCCCATGGGTACAGATCTGTCAAATATTAAAAAGTACCACGAACTGGGGGCTCGATATGTATCCCTGGCCCATAACGGCCACAGTCAGTTTTCGGATTCCAATACAGGGGAGGCGGATGACATATGGCTGTACAATGGTTTAAGTGATCTGGGCAAAGAAGCTGTAAAAGAGATGAATAGAGTTGGGATTATGATTGATATTTCTCATCCCTCCCGGGATGCCGTAATGCAGATGTTGACACTTTCGAAAGCTCCCATTATCGCTTCTCACTCCTCTGCCAGAGCCTTGTGCGATCACAGCAGAAATCTGGATGATGCTCAATTGCGTGCGCTTAAAGAGAATGGTGGTGTGGTTCAGGCTGTAGCACTTGACGGGTACGTGAACAAAGAGAAAAGCGCTGCCCGAGATGCGTATATGAAAACAATCATGACAGAAGTGGCCGACTCTTTGGGGGTTCCGTGGTATGACAGATCTCAATTCCGAGATCTTTCAGAGGCCGAACAAGAAGCTTTTATGGCTGTCATTCCTAAAGTGACCTCGATTTCGAATAGCCTGGCTGGGCAACGGACAGATGCTCCGCCGGCGGTAGATGTTTCCGATTTTACAGACCAC
>CAKZOC010000102.1 GCA_937136025.1 uncultured Bacteroidota bacterium | reverse complement strand
GGGAAGGGCGTTCAGGCCTAAAGGTATTTTAAAATATAATATCTTTAGCCGGTAACCTCAACCAAAACGATGGAACTCACCACCCTGGATTACACTTTTATTATTGGGTTTTTTACCCTGGTACTTGGAATAGGAATTGGGGTTTCCCGTAAATCCGGAAAAAGCACTGCGGAGTATTTTTTATCGGGAAGGAGCATGCCGTGGTGGCTGCTGGGGTTTTCCATGGTAGCGACTACCTTTTCCACGGATACCCCCAATCTGGTTACAGACATCGTGCGGGTGAACGGGGTCTCCGGAAATTGGGTATGGTGGGCCTTCCTGCTTACCGGACTCCTGACGGTTTTTGTGTATGCAAAACTGTGGAGGCGCTCCGGGGTAGCCACCGATATGGAATTTTATGACCTGCGTTATGGAGGCAAACCCGCCCATTTCCTAAGAGGTTTCCGAGCGGTATATCTGGGGATTATTTTCAACATCCTGGCCATGTCTGCAGTGACTCTGGCAGCTATAAAAATTGGACAGGTGATGTTGGGACTTACCCCGGTGCAGACCGTTTTAATAGGAGGGGTAATCACGGTAGTTTTTAGCGCAGCCGGCGGTTTTCGGGGGGTGGTTTACACAGATTTCCTCTTATTTTTTGTTGCGATAGCGGGGGCTGTAGGTGCAGCCATATACCTGGTGAATATTCCGGAAGTCGGGGGTGTGAGCGCCCTGCTCGAACACGAAAATGTGGCGGGTAAACTCTCCATCCTGCCGGATTTTTCAGACACTGAAGCCCTGATCGGGATTCTGGTTATCCCCCTGGCCGTCCAGTGGTGGAGTGCCTGGTACCCCGGGGCAGAGCCGGGAGGCGGGGGTTATATCGCCCAGCGAATGCTTGCGGCCAAAAACGAGAACCACGCCATTGGGGCGACGTTTTTTTTCAACATCATGCATTATGCCCTGCGGCCCTGGCCGTGGATTCTGGTCGCCCTGGCCTCTTTGGTGGTTTTCCCCGATGTCGCCAGTATCCACGAGGCTTTTCCCAACGTGGAAGAAAGCAAGCTGGGGAATGACCTGGCTTATTCGGCCATGCTCACCAAATTGCCCCCGGGATTGCTCGGGATTGTCCTGGCTTCCCTGGGCGCGGCGTATATGTCGACGATTTCAACCCACCTCAACTGGGGTTCTTCCTACGTAGTCAATGATTTTTACAAGCAACAGGTGAAACCGGAGGCCTCTGAACGGGAACTCGTGGCTGTAGGGCGGATAACCACAGTAGTGCTGATGGTCTTCAGTGCGATCCTCGCCCTCTTCCTGACCAATGCCCTTCAACTCTTTGATATCATCCTGATGTTCGGGGCAGGTACAGGTCTGATTTTTATTTTAAGATGGTTCTGGTGGCGTATCAACGCCTGGAGTGAAATCTCTGCCATGTTTTCTTCAGGCCTGATTTCAATACTGTTCAATTTTACGGATCTCGGGGGATATTTCTTTGGAGGGACAACGGCATCAGGGGCGGTATTTGAAGGTCTTTTGCCGGCATGGAGCAAGTTTCCCGTGGTCGTTCTGATTACCTCAATAGTATGGCTCACAGTGACCTTTGCCACCCCTGCAGAGCGAACGGAGACCTTAAGGGCATTCTATAAAAGGATACAGCCGGGCGGGCCCGGATGGCGACGAATCGTAGCGGAGGCCACAGCTGAGGGAATCCGCCTGGACCAGGGCAAGAAGTGGAGCGTACCTTCCGGAATTCTGGCCATGGTGATCGGGTGTGTGCTGGTGTACAGCTGTATGTTCGCCACCGGTAACTGGATTTATGGCAATTATCCCCTGGCTGCAGGACTAACTGTGGTTACGGTGGGTGCTGCCTTGTTTTTAAAGCGAATGTGGGGCCAGATAAAAGGTGATATTTTATGAAAGAGCGTATTGTTTCTGTGGATATTTTTCGGGGTCTTACCATAGCCCTGATGATTTTGGTAAACACACCCGGGACCTGGGAGGCTGTATATCCGCCCTTGCGGCATGCCGTCTGGCACGGATATACCCCGACGGACCTGGTATTTCCGTTCTTTCTATTCATTGTCGGCACCTCTATCGTTTTTGCCTATAAGAACAAACAACCGGGCCCTGCGGTTTACCGCAAGATTGTCGTACGCACCCTAAAACTTATAGGGCTGGGTTTGTTTCTGGGGGCGTTTACGATCTCTTTCCCCTTTATCCTGCCTTTTGAGGAAATCCGTTTCCCGGGCGTTTTACAACGTATCGGAGTGGTCTTTTTTGTCGCTTCGTTGCTCTATCTGAATTTCAACTGGAAAGTTTTACTGGGCATTGCCATCACTATTTTACTCGGATACTGGGTTTGGATGGGATTCATTCCCCTGGAAGGTCAGGCACCAACCTTTGAACGTGCAGCCCATAATTGGGCGAACTATATGGACCTGAAGGTTTTTGGGTCTCATATGTACAAAACGGACTATGATCCGGAAGGACTGTTAAGTACGCTCCCGTCCATTGTCTCGGCCCTTCTGGGGGTCTTTACAGGCCTTATACTGGTCAGCGACAGGGCGAATAAGACCCGGACCATGGTTCTAATGGGGATCGGAATGCTCCTGCTGGGCCATCTCTGGGATCTGGTATTCCCTATCAACAAAGCCCTTTGGAGCAGTAGTTTTGTATTGGTGACAGCGGGGTGGGCTAATCTTCTGCTGGCGCTTATCTATTACCTCTCGGATGTGCGCGGCCTGCGTTTCGGCAGTATATTCAGGTATGCCGGGGCCAATGCGATTACGGTGTATTTTCTCTCCAGTTTTCTCACCAATATTTTTTATCAGAAAAAGAATGAAGCGGGGGTAAGTATACACGAACAGTTGTTCAACACCCTCTATGTGTATGAGGGAATCCCATTGGAGTTCTCCTCCTTACTCTATGGGCTTACGGTTACCGGCTTTTACTTGTTGCTGGGTTGGTGGATGTACCGGAAAAAAATCTTTATCAAAGTGTAGTATACCCCTCCATCAGGCGGGCGACGTACTTTCCGATCATATCAAATTCCAGGTTTACCCTGCTGCCCACCTCGTATTCTCTGAAACGGGTGTGCTCATAGGTGTAGGGGATGATGGCCACACTAAAAGTACCCGGGCCTGAATCCACGACCGTCAGGCTTACCCCGTCTACCGTAATGGAGCCTTTTTCTATGGTGATCCGGCCGGGGTGCTTTTCATAGCTGAAATGGAACTTCCAGCTGCCTCCCATATCTTCAACCGCAGTGCATACACCCACCTGATCCACATGGCCCTGCACAATATGCCCGTCCAATCGCGCTCCCAGGGTCATGGCCCGTTCCAGGTTGACGGCACTGCCTTCTTTCAAATCTCCCAGATTGCTTCTTTGTAGCGTTTCTTCAATGGCAGTGACGGTGTAAGTGTCTGCTGCGAGGGATACCACGGTGAGGCACACGCCGTTATGCGCCAGGCTCTGGTCCACTTTTAATTCCTGGGCCAGGGGCGATTGAATGGTGATATTGAGGTTTGTCTGGTCTTTTTCCAGACGGGTGACGATACCCGGGGTTTCGATAATTCCTGTAAACATAGTATGTGGAAATTGAGTAATTTTGACGGGATTTCAAAGATACAAAGGTACAGATTCATGCAGGATACGATGGAGAAAATTAAAGTGGGTATTTCAATTGGAGATCTCAATGGGATCGGCCCGGAAGTGGCCCTGAAGGCTTTTGAGGATAGCCGCATGCTCGATTTCTGTACACCTGTTTTTTTTGCTTCGAACAAGACGATTTCCTTTCTGACGAATCATTTCGGAATCTCTATGAAATTCCACGGGATCCCAGAGGCCTCCGAAGCACTGGAAGGGAAGATCAACGTGGTCAATGTCTGGAAGGATTCTCCGGACATCCAATTTGGAAAACCCTCTAAAACAGCGGGGACCTATGCAATAAAGTCCCTGCAGGCAGCCGTTAAGGCATTGAAGAAAGGAAGTATTGATATTTTGGTCACCGCCCCTATAAACAAGAAAACTGTTCAGGGAGCGGAATTCACCTTTCCGGGCCACACGGATTATCTCGCTCAGGAACTGGAAGGTAAAAGCCTGATGTTTATGGTCACGGACACCCTTAAAATCGGATTGCTAACAGATCATGTTCCGGTGGGGGAAGCCCCATCGCTGATCACCCGGGAGTTGATTTTCGAAAAGGTGAAGGCTATGGAAGACTCCCTGATCCGGGATTTTGGCATTACCAAACCAAAAATAGCCGTGCTCGGGATTAATCCCCATAGCGGAGATGACGGGGTTATCGGTAAAGAAGACGACACAGTGCTCCGTCCGGCCCTGAAAAAACTTTCAGAAGGAAACCACCTGGTTTATGGACCTTATGCGGCCGATACCTTCTTCGCATCGGATAATTATTTAAATTTTGACGCGGTCCTGGCAGCGTATCACGACCAGGGTTTGATCCCCTTTAAAACCTTAGCTTTTGGCAAAGGGGTTAACTTTACAGCAGGCCTCAGCCGGGTCCGCACTTCCCCTGACCATGGAACGGCTTTTGATATCGCGGGCGAGAATAAAGCGAATCCGGACTCCTTTAAAGAGGCGTTGTTTATGGGGATACAAATATTCAGAAAACGGAGTGAGCACCATAACCTGACCCGGAACCCCCTTAAAAAGCAGCGGTTGAGGCGTGTTGGGAAGGGGGAGGACCGCTAGGCATTTATTGCCAGAAATAATTGGGTTTTGACAAAAAAAAAGTATCTTTGCACGCCCTAATTGAATGGAAGAGGAGATGAGGCATAAGGAGTTTGAAATTCCTTTTTCGGGATTAAAACTGGGGAAACATCAATTTGATTTTCAAATTGATAACGCGTTCTTTGACTCTTATCAGTACGACGAATTCAATGAGGCCGATATAAAGGTTACTGCCATACTCCATAAAATGAACACCATGATGGAGTTGGAGTTGAAAGCTGAGGGTTGGGTAAATGTAGCCTGTGACCTGACCAGTGAACCCTTTAATCAGCCCCTTGAAAGCGAACTGGAGTTGGTGGTTAAATTTGGGGAGGAGTTTAATGACGAGGACGATGAAATCCTGGTCCTGCCCCTCGGATCCCATCAGTTCAATATCGCCCAGTACATTTACGAGATGCTCGTACTGGCCGTCCCGACCAAAAGAGTGCACCCCGGAATTGCTGAGGGGACGCTGGATTCGGAAATACTGAAAAAGCTGGAAGAATTACAGCCAAAAGAGATCAAAAACGAAGAAAACGAAATAGATCCCAGATGGGATGCATTAAAGAGTTTATTAATAGATAAAAAACAATAGCGTACCATGGCACATCCTAAAAGAAAGATTTCCAAGACCAGAAGGGATAAACGTCGCACCCATTACAAGGCTACAGCACCTACTCTGGCGAAAGATCCTACCACCGGAGAGATGCACTTGTTCCACAGGGCGCACTGGCACGAGGGGAAGTTATACTACAGAGGCCAGGTCCTCGTGGATAAAACGGAAGAGGCCAGCGCATAACGATTCAGCGACAGACTACGGACTCCCACTTTTTAAGGTGGGAGTTTTTTTATGGACTGAATTCCTCAAAAAACCATAGATAAGAGCATAAATTGCTGGAAAATCCTTAATTTTCACAGATTTTGAAGCTTTTTCTAAGGGTTCTTTTACAAAAACCTTTCTTTAATGAATAAGATAACAGCAGCGATTACCGCTGTGGGAGGTTACGTTCCGGAATATCGGCTTACCAATGCCATCCTGGAAACCATGGTGGATACCAACGATGAATGGATCACCACCCGGACCGGAATTAAGGAGCGAAGAATCCTCAAAGATCCGGATAAGGGTACCTCCTATCTGGCTATCGAAGCCGCCAAAGACCTGATTCGAAAGCGGAATCTCGATCCGGCAGAAATCGACCTCGTTATACTGGGAACAGCGACTCCTGACTTGCCTGTGGCATCCACAGCAGTTTATGTCGCCACAGAAATAGGAGCCGTAAATGCTTTTGCCTATGACCTGCAGGCGGCCTGCTCCAATTTTTTATACGGGATGTCTACAGCAGCCCGGTACATAGAATCGGGCAGATATAAAAAAGTATTGTTGATCGGGGCAGATAAGATGTCTTCCATACTCGATTATACAGACCGAACTACCTGTATTATTTTCGGAGATGGAGCCGGAGCTGTTCTTTTTGAACCTTCCACGGAAGGCCTGGGTTTGATAGACGAGTATCTGAGAAGCGATGGAACAGGAAGGAAGTTTCTTAAAATAGAGGCCGGAGGATCGTTGATGCCGCCATCAGAGGAAACAGTGCGCAATAAAAAACATTTCGTATATCAGGACGGGAAGTCGGTTTTTAAATTTGCGGTTTCCAATATGGCAGATGTCGCGGCCAAAATTATGGAACGCAATGCGCTTTCTCACGAAGATGTAGACTGGTTAGTGCCGCACCAGGCGAATAAGCGAATCATCGATGCCACGGCCAACAGGATGGGGATTGAAAACGCGAAAGTCATGATGAACATCGCGTATTACGGGAATACGACTTCAGCGACTCTGCCTTTGCTGCTGCACGATTACGAAAAACAACTGAAGAAGGGCGATAACCTCGTGTTTGCCGCTTTCGGCGGAGGTTTCACCTGGGGCTCTATTTATCTCAAATGGGCGTACAATTCAAATTAAGAACAACTTAGAAAACCTGAATTCATGGATATTAAAGAAATTCAAAGCCTCATCAAATTTGTGGCCAAATCAGGGGCCAGTGAAGTGAAGCTCGAAACGGATGATATCAAAATCACCATTCGTACAGGACCGGCCTCCTCTGGCACGGAAACTACCTATGTGCAACAGATTCCAATGCAGGCGCAGCCTGTCTCAGCCCCGGCTCCTGTGGCTGCCACACCAGATGCCCCGGCCCCGGAGGCAACGGATGAGGAATCTAAATACATCACCATTAAGTCTCCGATTATTGGAACGTTCTACAGGAAACCCTCTCCGGACAAACCCGCTTTTGTGGAAGTTGGGGCTTCAATCGCTCCCGGGGATGTGCTTTGCGTAATCGAAGCGATGAAGCTTTTCAATGATATTGAATCGGAGGTTTCCGGGAAGGTGGTCAAAGTACTCGTGGAAGACTCTTCCCCGGTGGAATTTGATCAACCGCTGTTCCTGGTTGACCCTTCCTGATGGTCTGAAGCTATCGACGCTGTTGTTCATTTATTAATCCGCCAAGAAGACGCGCCATGTTCAAGAAAATACTGATTGCAAATCGCGGGGAAATCGCTATGCGCATCATACGAACCTGCAAGGAAATGGGAATTAAGACCGTTGCGGTTTATTCCAAAGCCGACGAGGAGAGTCTCCACGTCCGTTTTGCGGATGAAGCGGTTTGCATCGGCCCTGCTCCGAGTTCACAATCCTATCTGAAAATCCCCAACATCATTGCTGCGGCTGAAATCACCAATGCAGATGCTATCCATCCGGGGTATGGATTTCTCTCGGAAAACTCCAAATTCTCCAGAATATGTGCGGAACACGATATTAAGTTTATCGGGGCCACAGGAGATCAGATAGATAAGATGGGTGATAAGGCTTCAGCCAAGGCCACGATGCGAGAAGCAGGAGTGCCTACGATACCGGGTTCTAAAGGCATTCTGAAAGATCTGGCCGAGGCGAAGAAAGTGGCTGGAAAAATGGGGTATCCCGTAATGATCAAGGCAACTGCAGGCGGGGGCGGAAAAGGAATGCGCGCCATTTGGAAGGAAGAGGACCTCGCTAAAAATTTCGAAAGTGCCGTACAGGAAGCTGAAGCGGCTTTTGGAAATGGGGGGATGTACATGGAAAAGCTCATTGAGGAACCTCGTCATATCGAGATTCAGATCATTGGGGACCAGTACGGGAAGGCCTGCCATCTCTCAGAACGGGATTGTTCTATACAAAGACGCCACCAAAAACTGACTGAGGAAACGCCATCCCCATTTATGACCGACAAGCTGCGCGATGAAATGGGAAAAGCGGCCATTCTGGCTGCGGAGTATATAAAGTATGAAGGTGCAGGAACCGTAGAGTTTCTGGTGGATAAACATCGGAATTTTTATTTTATGGAGATGAACACCCGGATTCAGGTGGAACACCCCATAACGGAACAGGTGATCGATTACGACCTGATTCGCGAACAAATCCTCGTGGCCGGAGGGGTGCCGATTTCCGGAAAGAATTACGTCCCTAAACTCCATTCTATCGAATGCCGCATCAATGCGGAAGATCCGTATAACGACTTCCGGCCATCCCCGGGGAGAATTACAACCCTGCATACCCCAGGAGGTCACGGCGTGCGTCTGGATACCCATGTTTACAGCGGCTATGTGATCCCACCCAATTACGATTCCATGATCGCCAAGCTGATCACCACAGCCCAAACCCGGGAGGAGGCGATCAACAAAATGAGGCGTGCTCTGGATGAATTCGTCATCGAAGGCGTTAAAACTACGATTCCTTTTCACCAACAACTCATGGACCACCCGGATTATCTGGCCGGGAACTACACCACCAAGTTTATGGAAGATTTCGTAATGAAACCTTTGGCGGAAGACTCTTAAAGGCACCAAAGATTAAACCATAAAGTTTTATTTGCATGGAATTGAGCTACTGGGAGCTGAAAACCTGGCTGGATGAGCTCGATTTCTGTGTCGTGGGAAGTGGGATAACAGGACTGAGTTGCGCCCTGGAACTTCGCAGAACCCATCCCCAGGCGCGCATCCTTATCCTTGAAAAAGGTGTCTTTCCACAAGGGGCAAGCACCAAAAATGCCGGGTTTGCCTGTTTTGGAAGTCTTACTGAAATTCTCTCAGACCTCAACCACCATAGTGAGGAAACCGTTACCGCATTAGTTTCCCAGCGTTGGAAGGGAATTCAGCTCCTCCGTCAAAGGTTGGGAGACAAAGCCCTGGAGTATAAATCCTGGGGCGGTTACGAGATTTTTCGGGAAACAGACACGGCGGTTTTCGACCGGTGCATGCATGAGATGGACCGCGTCAATACGCTCCTGGAACCCGTTTTCGGACAGTCCTGTTTTCGTCCGGTCCCCAACAAGTTTGGATTTGGAAGTACCTTGCCGAAGCTTATCCTAAATCCATTGGAAGGGCAGCTCCATACAGGTAAAATGATGCAGGCCCTGCTCCACAAAGTGCAGGGAGGGCCTCACCCGATCCTTATTCTCAATGGAGTGGCGCTCAACGAATACACGGATCTGGGCGAGCGGGTAGCTGTCTCGACAAATCACTTCGATTTTCAGACGCGAAAACTCTTGTTAGCGACCAATGGCTTTGCCGGGAACCTCGGGGTTCCTGAAGTGAAACCCGCCAGGGCTCAGGTTTTGATTACCGAACCCATCCCCGGGCTTTCCATTCAGGGCACATTTCATATGGACGAAGGGTTTTACTATTTTAGAAACGTAGGCCAGCGGATATTGCTGGGCGGGGGACGCAACCTGGACCCTGAAGGAGAGACTACGAGGAAGTTTGGGCAAACGCCGCTGATACAGGAGTCTTTGGAAGGCCTCTTAAGAGAAGTAATACTCCCCGGAATCCCATTTCAAATCGGGCATCGATGGAGTGGTATAATGGGTGTTGGGCCTCAGAAAAAACCTATTGTCACCAAGGTATCGGATAATGTAGCCTGTGGCGTCCGACTCGGAGGAATGGGCGTGGCCATCGGAAGTCATGTAGGCGCTGAACTGGCCGGTTTGGCCGGTGCTTAAACCCGGCCCGGACGAGGTGCCGGTTTCCGGACATCAGTTTTGTGGCGGACCTTCATATTTAGTATTCTGGAAAACGCGAATATTTTGGAACTCATTTATTTACTTGTTGCTGTACTACTGATTATCTGGATGACAACCCGGCTTAAAGTACATCCTTTTTTAGTGTTGCTATGCGTCTCCATGGGGTATGGCGGGTTCGCAGGGATGTCCCTCGAGGCCCTTGTAAATGCAGTGAATGAGGGGTTTGGGCGAACGATGGGTAAAATAGGATTAATCATAGTCCTCGGGGTTATGATCGGGGCATTTCTCGAACATACCGGAGGTGCCCGGGCGATAGCAGATAAAGTATTGTCCTGGATAGGAAGCAAACGCATTCCACTGGCGATGGGGCTTCTTGGATATATTGTTTCCATCCCTGTTTTTGCAGACAGCGGTTTTATGCTCCTGGATCCCCTGGGAAAGAGTATGAGTCGCAAGACCGGGGTTTCTTTGGCGGGAGGTGCTATTGCCCTGGGGCTGGGTCTGATGGTGTCCCATACCCTGGTACCACCCACTCCCGGGCCTATTGCCGCTGCCGGAATTCTGGAAGCCGATTTGGGCCTGGTGATTCTATTTGGATTGCCTGTTAGTCTCCTGGCGCTGGCTGTATCGGTTTGGTTCGCCAGCCGTGTGGCCTCCAAAACTGACATTCAGCCTGAGGCTATAGTCGAGAATCCCAAGGCCCCGAATGTTGAGACCGCCTATCGTCCGCCCTTCGCCTTATCCGTCCTGCCCATTGTTGTACCTATCCTTTTGATTGTTGTAAAATCGGCCTTTGGGGGGAACGAGACCCGGGAGACGGGAGCTCTTTGGATTGCTTTTCTGGGAGAGCCGGTCATTGCCCTGATGATCGGGTTATTGCTCTGTCTGCTGCTCCCCCCTAAACTCAACACACACATGCTGTCTTCAGACGGATGGGTGGGTCAGGCGATACGGGATGCGGCCTCTATTTTGTTGATTACCGGAGCCGGAGGAATTTTTGGCACTGTATTGCAGGAGTCCGGAATCGCTGAAACTTTGGGGAATCGCCTGGTATCTTATAATCTCGGCATTTTCTTACCGTTCGTGCTGGCAGCGGTCCTGAAGACGGCCCAGGGATCTTCTACGGTTGCCTTGATAACCGCTGCTTCTATCCTGTTCCCGATGATGCCGGCGCTTGGCCTGGAATCCGAAACCCAGAAAGCACTGGCCGTGGTCGCCCTCGGCGCAGGGTCTTCGGTAATATCCCATGCCAATGACAGTTTTTTCTGGGTGGTTACTCAAATGAGCGGGATGGATGTGCGTACCGGTTATAAACTCTTCGGGGGAGGCACATTTCTTCTGGGCACAAGCGCTGCCCTGGGCGTCTTTATCCTCTCTCTGTTGTTTGCGTAACGCCCTTCAGATAGGCATGCGTTTGTTGATGGTTTCAAGAGAAACGTTCAGGTAGATCTTTTTACCTCTTTCTATCGGACTTTCCGTATCAAAATACACGCCTTTGCCCGATTCCATAATTCCGTAAATCCGGTAGTGACTCCCAAAGTAGTAGATGTTCTTAACGGTCACAGGCATTCCGGACTTGGCTGAGATCCGGAATTCGTGGGAGTATACAATGATATTTCGCGTGGTGGAGGCGTAGGATTTCAGTACCTCAATGGGCACCAGATTGGCTTCTCCAAGCAGTTCGGCCGTGTACAGGTTTCTGGGTTTCTCGAAGAGATCTGCCGTGGGGCGAAGGTCCAGGATATCCCGATCCCGCAGAACCATCACCCGATCCGCAAAGGGGAGGACGTCGTGATAGTCGTGGGAGGCGCAAATACAACTGATCTTTTCCCTTTTCAGGAATCCGAAAAGGTTCCGCCTCAATTTGTTACGTCGAAAGTGATCGATATGGCTGAAAGGTTCATCGAGCAGTAATACTTCGGGTCTGCGGGCGAGAACCCGTGCGAGGGCCACCCGTTGCTGCTCTCCTCCGCTAAGCAGCCTTACCTTTACATCCCGATATGGTTCGAGTTCCATAGTCTTCAGGAGTTCCGCGATGCGCGCATCCGTTTTTTCGGGTTCGGAGGCAGAGAGAAACTTGTGAATGTTTTCAGCCACAGTAGCATGGGGCATCAAATCAAAATCCTGCGCCAGGTATTTTATGAACTCCCCCCCGGGCACCAATTGGTAATCAGGGCCCTTAATGGCGTGTTGCTTCCACTGAATACGGCCACCTTCAAAGGGCAGCGCCCCGTAGAGCAGTTTGAGCAAAGTGCTTTTCCCACAACCGCTCTCTCCCATAACAGCGAGGTATTCCCCGGGGGAGACCCTAAAACTCAGGTCCTCCAGCACGGAGTGCTTACCATAGCTGAATGAGAGATGATCTACTTCGAGCATAGTTGAAAAAATCCATTACACAGGGGAACGGATTTTTATTTATAACGTGTTACTACTCTTTGAAATCTTTGAATACCGCTTTATTGGGAAGGGATTCAAAACCCATATTGTAAAGCGTAAATCCGAATATATCGGCGTACTGTTCAATAGTCTTATGAATCGGAGTACCCGCACCGTGACCGGCATTGGTTTCTATGCGTATCAGAACAGGTTCGGATCCCTTGTGCTTTTCCTGCAAGGTGGCTGCAAATTTAAAACTGTGGGCCGGAACCACGCGGTCGTCGTGATCTCCCGTGGTGATGAGTGTAGCCGGATAGGCCACCCCTTCTTTGATGTTGTGGAGGGGAGAATACCCTTTCAGGTACTGGAACATTTCATCACTGTCCTCAGCCGTTCCGTAGTCATAGGACCATCCTGCCCCGGATGTAAAAGTGTGGTACCGCAGCATATCGAGAACCCCTACGGCAGGCAGCGCCACTTGCATGAGGTCCGGCCGCTGGGTCATGACGGCACCTACGAGTAGTCCGCCATTAGAACCTCCCCGGATGGCCAGGTATTCCGGACTGGTGTAGGACTCCTGAATCAGGTATTCTGCCGCCGCAATAAAATCGTCAAAGACGTTTTGTTTACTCGTTTTAGTCCCGGCATTATGCCAGTCCTTGCCGTATTCGCCCCCGCCCCGTAAATTGGGTACAGCGTAGACGCCTCCCTGTTCCAACCAAATGGCATTCACCGTGCTGAAGCTGGGGGTAAGACTGACATTAAATCCTCCATAGCCGTAGAGAATTGTCGGGTTTTTTCCATTGAACTCGAGCCCTTTTTTATAGGTGATCATCATCGGAATCTTCGTGCCGTCGGCTGAGGGATAGAAAACCTGATGCGATTCGTACTGACTGGGGTCAAAATCGATCTCCGGTTTCCAGTAGACTTCATAATCCCCGGTTTCCACATTGTATTTATACGAAGATCCCGGCGTCTTGTAATTCGTAAAACTAAAGTAGATCTCCTTTTGATCTTTTTTGCCCCCAAAGCCTCCGGCGCTTCCCATCCCCGGAAGGGTAACCTCACGCACGAGGGTTCCCTCATAGTCGTATTGCAGCACTTTGGAAAGGGCATCCACCATGTACTCGGCAAAGAAATACCCCCCTCCGGTGCTCGGACTGAGTACGTTTTCCGTTTCGGGGATAAAATCTACCCAGTGCTCCGGCTCCGGGTTTGCTGCATCGACCGTTACGATCCGCTGGTTCGGGGCCTCCAGGTTTGTCACGATGTAGAGTTTGGAGCCGACGTTTTCAATAATATAACTTCTGCTGTCTTCGTGATCCAGGACAGGTATCAACGGAGCACCGGGGGTCGAAAGGTCCCGGAGGTAAAGTTTATTCCCGGCTGTGGTGTTGCGGGCTGAAATTGAAAGGAACCGGTCATCTTCACTGACACTCGCCCCGACGTAACGGTGCTTTTCTTCCGGGGTTCCCCCGAAAATAAGCTCGTCTTCCGACTGAGGGGTGCCTATCCTGTGGTAATAAACTTTATGCTGATCCGTTTTGGCGGAAAGTTCACTGCCTTCAGGCTTGTCGTAACTGGAGTAGTAAAAACCTTCCTGACCCTTCCAGGAAATCCCACTGAATTTGATATCCACAAGGGTATCCTCCAGAATTTCCATACGCTCTGCATGGATGACAATGATTTTCCTCCAGTCACTACCCCCTTCCGAAATAGAATAAGCGGCCAGACTTCCGTCTTTTGAAAAACTCAGGCCTGCCAGGGAAGTGGTCCCGTCTTCGGAAAACGTATTGGGATCCAGAAATACCTCTGCAGACCCTTCTCCAACCCGGCGATACAGCACCGATTGGTTTTGAAGGCCATCGTTTTTGTAGAAATAGGTAAAGGCCCCTTCCTTAAAGGGAGTGCCGAGTTTCTCGTAATTCCAGAGTTCTTCAAGCCGGTTTTTAAGGGCTTCCCGGTACGGGATATTGTCCAGAAATGAAAAGGTTACCTCATTCTGTGCCCCAACCCAGGCTTCGGTTTCAGCGCTCCGGTCATCTTCGAGCCATCGATACGGATCCGGGACAGCGGTATCGAAGTAGGTGTCTACAGTATCTACCTTATGGGTTTTGGGATAGTCCAGAGCCATTTTTGAATTTGATTTGTTTTCACAGGACCACAGGATACTCCCGAGGACGGCGATTGCGATAAGCTGTTTCATTATTTCAGAATTTTCCTGCCTAAAATAGGGATTAAAACTACTTAGAACGGCCATTTTTACAGGGTTTAACAGATCTTTAAGCCCCCTTCAGGCTTTCTTTTTGCCCACCAGGTATTCGGCAATCTGTACCGCATTGGTGGCCGCACCTTTTCTGAGGTTGTCCGCCACCACCCAGAGGTGGAGACTGTTGGCCTGGCTTTCATCTCTGCGGATTCGCCCTACAAACACCTCGTCTTTCCCATGTGCGGTTACGGGCATGGGGTATAGATTTTCGGAAGGACTATCCTGCAGCACGACCCCGGGGGTGTCCCGGAGGATCTCACGCACTTGCTCCAGGTCAAAATCCTGGTGAAATTCAATGTTCACAGCTTCAGAATGCCCTCCGGCAGTGGGGATACGTACGGCAGTCGCGGTTACCGAGAAGGTGCGGTCATTCAGGATTTTCTGAGGTTCCCGTGCGAGTTTCATCTCTTCCTTCGTATAGCCATTTTCCTGGAAGACATCGCAATGTGGCAGTGCGTTTTTGTAGATAGGATGGGGATAAGCCATCTTCCCCTGAACCCCGGCCACTTCATTTTCGAGTTGTTGTACCGCTTCCACACCCGTGCCTGAAACCGATTGATAGGTGGAGACCACCACGCGTTTGAGCCCGTATTTTTTATGCAGGGGAGCCAGCACCATAACCAGTTGAATGGTCGAGCAATTTGGGTTGGCAATGATTTTGTCAGATGCCTCCAGCAGAGCGGCATTAATTTCCGGTACAATTAACTTGATCTTCGGATCCATGCGCCAGGCGGAGGAATTATCGATAACGGTCGTTCCTGAGGCTGCAAATTCAGGCGCCCATTCCAGGGAGGTCGTCGCACCGGCCGAGAAAAGGGCGATATCAGGCTTAGCCTCCAGGGCTTGCTGCAATCCGATCACGGTTAACTGCGCTCCGGCGAAGGGGAGTTTTTTTCCAACGGATCGCTCAGAGGCCACAACCAGCAATTCATCTACGGGGAACTTCCGTGCTTCCAGCACTTCTAACATGACGGCTCCGACCATAC
>CAKZOC010000101.1 GCA_937136025.1 uncultured Bacteroidota bacterium | reverse complement strand
GGAGGCAGGAGTAGATGTGTTTCGAATTAATTTTTCCCATGCGGATTACGAGGATGTGAAGAAGCGCGTGAAAATGATCCGGGAATTGAGCGAGGAACTTCAGGTGTATACGGCGATCCTGGCCGACCTTCAGGGGCCAAAACTTCGGGTAGGTGTCATGTCCGGAGAAGTGATTGTAGTGCCGGGGGATGAGATTGTTTTCAAAACCGGAAAGCCCTTTGAAGGCACTGCCGAGGAGGTCTATATGAACTACAAAGAGTTTCCCAGGGATGTCAATCCGGGAGAGCACATTCTTCTGGACGATGGAAAACTCATGTTCGAAGTGGTGGAGACCAATCGCAAAAACGCGGTTCGGGCGAAAGTAATCCAGGGAGGTCCGCTCAAATCTAAAAAGGGCGTAAACCTCCCAAATACGAATATTTCCCTGCCGGCCCTCACCGAGAAGGACGTAAAAGATGCCATGTTTGCGATTTCTCAGGAGGTTGACTGGATGGCACTTTCTTTTGTCCGCCACAGTCAGGATCTCATAGATCTGCAACAGCTTATCGAAAAACACTCCAAGTACAAAATTCCCATTATCGCTAAGATTGAAAAACCCGAGGCTGTAAAGAACATCGATAAGATTGTCGCTTATTGCGATGGGCTCATGGTGGCCCGGGGGGATTTAGGGGTGGAAGTCCCTGCTCAGGAAGTACCCCTGATCCAGAAAAAATTGGTTTTACGGGCGAAAAAAGCGCGTATTCCGGTAATTATCGCTACCCAGATGATGGAAACTATGATCACCAGCATGGTACCTACACGAGCGGAAGTGAACGACGTGGCCAATTCGGTGATGGACGGGGCAGATGCGGTTATGCTTTCAGGGGAAACCTCTGTAGGCAACTACCCCATACAGGTTATTGAAAAAATGACCAGTATCATCAAGAGTGTGGAGGGTTCGGATCTTATCCGGGTTCCTCAGGAACCCCCTCATGTACGAACAAAACGCTATATCACCAAGGCGGTTTGTTACCACGCAGCCTCTATGGCTAACGAAATACAGGCGAAAGCCATTTCCACCCTCACCAATAGTGGATATACGGCCTTTCAAATTTCCGCATGGAGACCCAGCGCTCATATTTTGGTGTTTACGTCAAACCTGCGAATCCTCTCCCAACTCAACCTCCTTTGGGGCGTAAAGGCTTTTTATTACGACCGCTTTGTCTCCACCGATGAGACGATAGAAGATGTCAACCGGATCGCTTGTCAGAAAGGTTTCCTGGATGTCGGGGATATGCTTATCAGCCTGGCGGCCATGCCTATTAAGGACAAAGGGATGGTTAACACCCTCAGGGTTACGGAGATCGAGACTTGTAATTTATAGGACAGGCCCTAGAAATCAAATTTCAACTGGACGTGTATCGAATCCTCATGCGGTTCGGACTGTTTTTTTTCCGTATTCAGATTGGAAAGGGAAATTCCCAGCAGGCGTACAGAATTCTCAAGGGATTCCTGGTAGAGGAGTTCTTTGGCGTTCTCCAGAATCATCGAGGAACTGGAAATAAAATACGGCAGGGTCTTGCTTCGGGTTTGCAAACGAAAATCGCTGTATTTGATTTTCAGAGTGAGGGTTTTACCTGCGCGCTTTTTCGGTTTCAGCCGGGATTCCAGTTCAGTGGCTATAGCCTCCAATCGCTCCAGCATAAAGATTTCGCTGCTTAGATTTTCGGAAAACGTGCGTTCCGCCCCAACGGACTTCGGCACGCGTTCCGGCTGAACCACGCTATGATGTATGCCTCTGACCACCTGATAATAATGGCTTCCGCTTTTTCCAAAATGTTGTAAAAGAAATTCACGGGATTTGGCTTTTAAATCCGCACCGTTAAAAATGCCGAGGTTGTGCATTTTTTCCGCGGTCACTTTACCTACGCCAAAGAACTTCCGAATTTCCAGAGCCATCAGAAAATCTGTGACCCCCTCCGGAGGAATGGTTTTCTGTCCGTTGGGCTTATTGATGTCACTGGCGATTTTCGCGATAAACTTGTTGATGGAAATACCCGCGGAGGCGGTCAGTCCAGTGCGCTCAAAGATGCGATGGCGTATTTCCCTGGCGATGATCGTGGCTGAGGGAATTCCAGTTTTATTTTCGGTAACATCCAGATAGGCTTCATCCAGGGAGAGGGGCTCTACCAAATCCGTATACTTCAAAAAGATCTCCCGGATTTGGCCGGAAATCTCCTTGTATCGATCAAATCTGGGGGGCACAAATGTCAGATCGGGGCACTTCTGTCGCGCCAGATATCCGCTCATGGCGGAGCGCACTCCAAAAGCTCTCGCTTCATAACTTGCGGCGGCTACAACCCCCCTTTTGGCTCCCCCTCCAACAGCTACGGGTTTTCCCCGGAGGGAAGGATTGTCCTTTTGTTCCACAGAGGCATAAAAGGCATCCATGTCTACGTGTATTATTTTGCGCACGGGAACTTCCGGATCCATAGTCTCAAATTTACTATATATTTAAGCGATGGAAAGGGGTGATAAGAAGGCCATTGTATTGGGAGCCACGGGCCTTGTGGGTCGTTTGCTAACCTTGAATTTACTAGAGGATGAGCGGTACTCAGAAGTCCGGATATTGACCAGAAATCCTTTTGGACTCAAACATTCCAGGCTCACAGAAACGCGGGCGGATTTGCTCGCGCTTCAGGATTTTAAAGCGGTATTTAAGGGAGATGTAGTGTTTTGCTGTGTGGGAACGACAAAAGCAAAAACACCGGATGAGAAAGACTACAGGGCGATTGATTACGGGATTCCTGTAGAGGCATCCAGGCTATGTAAGGAGAATGAAATCCCGACTCTGATCGTAGTTTCGGCCCTTGGGGCAAACCCGGGGAGTCCATTTTTTTACAACCGTATCAAAGGAGAAATGGAAACCGCGGTGCTTCAAAGCGGGGTGCCGCATATTTATGTATTGCAGCCTTCATTGATCGGAGGAAGCCGGGACGAGACCCGAAGAGGAGAACGAATGGCTCAGCGAATCATGCATTTCCTGGACCCCCTGTGGGTTGGGCCTATGCGCAAATACAGAATGATCGATGCGGCGGATATTGCCGATGCGATGATCTACTTGTCAGATCACCCCCAGGAAATACCCCGTATTCCATCAGATCAGATTCTTAGGTTGGCGGAAGCCCGAAAATTGGAAATTCAGGATAATCCTATACGGAATGATAGAAATTGAACGGAAGTTTCTGGTAAAGGCTTCGGACTATCGGGAGGAGTCCCGTTCGCAATTACGGATTCTCCAGGGTTTTCTCTCCACAGATCCGGATCGGACGATCCGGGTACGGTGCATCGGCACCCGTGGATTTTTAACCATTAAGGGGAGAAGTTATGACGCGGGAACTTCCCGCCCCGCAT
>CAKZOC010000100.1 GCA_937136025.1 uncultured Bacteroidota bacterium | reverse complement strand
AACCTCATTAATGTTGAATTTCTTAGGGCTCTGGACAGGATCACGCAATCCGAAGTATTCAGGACAGTTTTTATATCCTTGTCGATCTTACTCATCCTATATTTTTCGGATGATTCCTCACAGTTTCTACCTGTCATTGCCCTTTCAGTTGGCATTCTTGGGGCAGCCCTTTTATCCACAGGGCGATCCCTTTCTGCGGTATGGAAGCTCAAGGCACCAAAGGGAAGTAGTTTTCCGATAAAGGAAATAATAAACACAGGCACACCGCTGATGTTGGTAGCCCTAGGGTCCTATTTTCTCGGTAACATCAGTGTTTATTTGATTCAGATATTCGAGGATACACGTCAGGTAGGTATTTTTTCACTGAGCCTGAAACTATCGCTCCTAATAAACTTTGCTTTAATTGCCATAACCACGGTTATTGCACCAAAAATGTCCGGGCTTTTTTGGGAGGGCAAAAAATTGGAACTTGCTACATTTGTTCGAAAGGCAACTAAGTATGTATTTCTGTTATCCCTGCCTCCTTTTTTGGTTCTGGTAATTTTCCCGGAAACCGTATTGAAATTGATTGAGCCCGAATTCGCGTCGGGGAAATACGTTATGGTATTTTTGGCGTTAGGTCAGATTTTGAATGCTTTTAGCGGACCTGTCAGCTTGCTCTTAAATATGAGTGGTCACCAGAAAGCGGTGATGAAGGTGATGCTTTTTGTTCTGGTTTTTGCAGTGAGCGCAAATATTGTTTTGATTTCTTATTACGGAATTATGGGCGCGGCCCTCGCAACGGCTTTAAGTATAGGGATAAAGAGCCTGTCGCTTTTAATTCTCTCTAAACAAAAATTGGGTATAATTCCTTTTTACGTTCCTAAAATCTTTAGTAAATGAAACCTCCTGTTATTGTTATTGGAATGCATCGGTCAGGCACTTCCATGTTGACCCGATTTATTCAGGATTTGGGAGTGTTTATGGGGAAGGACCTTAGCGAAAATGACGAATCGCGGTTTTTCATGGATCTGAACCGCTGGCTTCTTTTTCAGGCAGGGGCCAGTTGGGATATTCCAAAGGCCATTGATCATATGGACCCTGTTTTCGTCGAGCGCTCCGCTGATCTGGCCAAAAGGCGATTGGGGTCAGTTCTTTCTTGGCAATATCTTGGGTTCAGTCGTTTTTTAAGGCATCGTAATGTCTGTAATCTAAGGGAATCATGGGGGTGGAAGGATCCCAGAAACACGCTCTTGCTTCCTGTGTACCAAAAACTTTTTCCCGAGGCTCGAATTATACACATACACCGAAACCCCATAGATGTGGCCGTAAGCTTAAGAAATAGAGAATTGAAGATTCCCGAAAATGAAGGGTTCAGTTGGAAAGAACTCCTTAAGTTTGATTTATTAAAATACGAACGCCTGGTAGCGCATTCCCTGATGGTGAATGACCTCGATTACGGGGTTGGATTGTGGGATTTTTATACCGACAAGGCCTGCAGGGCAAAGGATCAGTTTCAATACTATTGTGAGATTTCGTACGAAGATTTCTTGGAAACGCCAAAACCAGTTCTCCAAAAACTATTGGATTTTCTAGAATTAGAGGACCCTACTGGAGCTGTCAGCAAGGTTGCTGAAAAGGTAGACCTTTCGCGCCGATATGCGTTTTTAAAAGACCCCCGACTCGTTGATTTTTACGAAGAGAAGAAACACCTTTCTTCCTTTAAAGCCCTTGGGTATGACAGAATTCAGGATTAGATGAAAAAAACAGGGGTAGTTACCTTGACTTACGGTAATCGAATGCACTTACTCGGGCCGGTCCTTGACGAACTGGAATGCCTGCAAGATATTTTCACAGTGGTCGTGGTCTGCAATGGCATAACCCCCGAGGCGATGGAGCAACTCGAGTCTCGGGCCTCGGACTCGCACAAGATCGTGTTACTGGATATGGGATTTAATTCGGGTTCTGCAAAGGGGTTCAAAGAAGGAATGATCGAGGTAGAAAAACATTCGGTTGACTATATATGGCTGCTTGACGATGATAACCTGCCCGATCCGGAGGCTTTGAATATCCTTAAGGAGGAGTATGCGAAACTGGCACCCCGCTATGGGGGAAAGCCATTTTGTTTGCTTTCTTACAGGCCGGACAGGTCCCGTTACCGTCTTGCTGTTTTGCAGGGAGACCCGCAGGCTGTAATAGGTCCGGACAATTCTTTTCTGGGCTTCCATTGGAAGCAAAAGCTTCGAAAGGCCATGGGATATAAACCGGACGAACAAACTTCAGAGAGCAGAACGAATACGGGCCAGGTGCTTGTCGCACCCTATGGCGGGATGTTTTTCCGAAAGGAACTGCTTGGTGAAATTGGTTATCCCAGAGAGGAATTCTTTCTATACGGAGACGATCATGACTTCTCGTATCGGATTACTCAAGCCGGAGGGGCGATCATCCTGGTATTGGATAGTGTAGTCCGTGATTTGGAAGTGTCTTTCCACCTCGATAAATCAGCCTCCAGAAAGCGCATTAGCTCAAGGTTCTTCAAGACGGATAGCAGGAATGCAATTTATTATTCCGCCAGAAATAGTATTGTGTTCGAACAAAACTTTGTAAACCGACCTTTTGAGTACGGGGTCAACAAGTACATCTATCTTTGGGCTCTGGGCTTTGCCATGCTCCTGCGCTTCCGTCATCTATGGAAGTTTTCAATTATCTTGAAAGCAGTAAAAGATTCGAAAAATTTTTATGAAGGCCTTTAGGATAACAGGAGCATCCTTATTTGAATATCTTGGGGCAATACTTCTTATTCTTTGTTAAAAGAAAACAAGATTAGACTTTGAAGACATTTCGATTACTTTATCAGTTGAGCTTTTATTTCCTGGCCTTTATCATCTTTGTGATCGGCGGGTTAGGTCAATTCCTTTTGGGTATTTCCAATACCATAATGACTTTTTTCTTGATGGTCAGCCTACTATTAGTCTACGTCATCTATATATTCCTCAAAGCTAGAATAGTCTTTAACAGGGTTGTCTTAATAGCAATCTTGTATGTTCTTACAATAGTATTGTCGGCGACACTCAATAAATCCCATGTCGTTTCTACTTTGGTTTACTTCATTTTCCCTTTTCTCCCCCTGAGTGTCTATTTGTACAGTTATATAAATTTTAAGGAAGAGTTTTTGACATTTGAGAAGGTTTTCAAATTTTTCTTCTACATCGGATTGATACAGTTGCCAATACTCCTAATTCAGCAAAACCTCTATGATTTTTTAATGAGGTTTAATAAAAGTGGACAAACAATCGAATCCCTTGATTTCATGTTTGGGTCCTTTTTCATTAAATCAGACCACTCTCTTGGGGTGTTTTTACTCTTGTTAATTGCGACGATCCTATATCAGCGCAAAAGAGTTGCCCGAATAGTTTTAATGCCATGGTTATCAATATTATATCTGCTAACAACGCTTTTTTTAACCGAATCTAACATCTCGAAATTAGTGGCTGTAATTCTGATGCTAACCACTCTGGTAGTACCTCTTTACCGGAAATACGGGCAGGGAATTATATTTAAGCTGGTTACCATTGTGATAGGAATTTCCTTTGTAATTGCGGGATATAGTCTGAAAGACAAACCGTTCATCCAAAAAAGATTAGGAGGCCCATTGCAAGAACAACTCTCCATGGACAGGGCAGAACGATATTATGAATTGGGGACGGCCAAAAGATTTCAGATTGTGATGGTGGCTGCTGGCCGGCTTGAAACCAAATGGATTGGGGACGGTCCTTACTCGTACTTCGATATTCGAAGTGGGCGGTTTACAAAAGCCCCGCATTTCAGTCAACTGTTATGGACATATTTTGATTTGGGCCTTATAGGACTATTGGTTGTTATCACCTATCTCTGGGTCATTACAGGGTCATTACATCTAAAAGGGGGAGTTATCACCTATTTTGTCTTTGGTGTTTTGATGATCTATAGCTTTTACACTACTCTTTTGTCCGATATCGCCATGCTTTACAGCATCTTTTTTATCTTGACTGGGGGAGGAGGGAAAAGAATTTCCAGTCTATCTTTGCCAGCATTGCAGAGGTAGTGGATAAATCATCAAATATTGCAAAAGAGAGATCTCATCATAGTTCCATTTCACGACTGGCGGAAAAGTGAAAGAGAGGGGTTTAGAACAAGAGACGTCCACTTTATTAACGCTCTCGCGAAACATCCGTCTGTTGGTAAAATTCTTGTAATCAACAGGCCATGTACATGGCTGGAATTAAGGGTTAAGAAATTTGATAAGGATTTATCGGGGGATAAGATCCTATCCAAAGGTAATTTCGAATTAACCCAAGTAGCCGACAACATCTTTGTTTCTGATTTCATGTCTGGTCGTTTTGTTCAACAAATCCTGCAAAGAAACAGATGGTTCTTTAAAATGTATGCACATGAGTCCTATGTGCAATTTATTGAGGCGTGCACACAGAAGCTCAGGTTTAGCGCTCCCGGATTACTTATTCAGAATATTTTCGCGTTTCAACTAGCGTCTAAGTTGCCAGTCGAAAACAAGTTATTTGACGCTTGGGATAATTTTGTAAAGTTTCCTGCTTATAAAGAATTCACTGCGGATCTTACGCATGCGTATTCCCAATTGGCCATTCACGCCCCTCATTGGATTACGAATTCACTGGAGAATAAAAACCTTTTCTTACAGGAATATGGGCCGGAAAGAATAAACGTTATTAAGAATGGCGTTAAGGCGAATATTTTTTCCAAAATACAAAGTATTCCCGATGACATGATGGATATTCCCAGGCCGATAGCGGGGTTTGGAGGAAAGATTTCTTACCTGCTTAATACGGAGCTTATTAATCTGATCTCCCGCGAAAACCCGAATATTTCCTTCGTTTTTGTTGGGCAGATACTGGACAAAACAACCTATAACAAAATCGAGAAGACACCGAACGTTCATTTTTTAGGGGACAAGCATTATTCGGATTACCCCAACTATGTGAATTCATTTGATATTTGCATTGTACCCTACCGGATAGGTAAAGATCAACATGGGGGTGACTCGATAAAGGTGTACGAGTACTTGCTCACAGGCAAAAAGGTTGTTGGAACAAATGGCAACGGCTTGCAAGATTTGACCGATTATGTCTACGTTGTTGAATCCCCTGCTGAGTTCTCCAAAGAGCTCCAGGATCCAATAAATAGAAAACAACTTGTTGACCCTGAGGAACATTCCTGGGATAAAAAAGCAGATTTAATCATAGACCATCTTTTTGGATGAATAGGCTTCCTGCCAAACAAAGTTTTTTTTTGCGGAACTGGCCTCAAACCATGTTGTGCATTATTGCAGCGGCAATACCATTGACCATAAGTCTGGGCAACATCTCACTTATTGCCGGCTTCTTACTGGCACTGGGAATGATCCTAAAGACCAGGATCAAATTGACACGAGATATCTGGGTTGCCTTTTTTTTCCCGATTGTCTTTTTTACATGGATAGCAGTAAGCGCTCTCCTCAGTAAGGATTTGTTAGCAGGATTAAAACAGGTGGACAAAGCCTTGCTGTACCCAATAATTGCTATCGTCGTTCTCATATACCATAAAAAGAGCAGGATTAGTCTTAAAAAGGTGCTTATCATATTCGCAATACTAACCTGTTTAGCCGACCTGGTTTATTTAGTCTTAGGGGTAAACTCTATTTTATCCGGGAGCGGATATAATGAGATTTTCTTTCATGGATTCACAGAGATTTTTGGTCAACATGCCGTATATGCAGCCCTTTACAGTGCGTTCAGTATTTTTATCTTGACCAAGTATTTCATTATTGAAAAAGTGAAGTCATCCATAAGAATTGGAGCCCTTGTCGCCGTTTTAATTCTAATACTAGGTCTTGTTTTTACCGCCTCCAAGGCTGTAATTGTTATTTTTTCACTCCTCTACTTATTTCAAATACTATTCGGTATAAAGCAACGGGTTTGGCGCATATCGATATTGGGGATATTAATTGGAACTCTTTTTGCTATGTCCCGGGTTCCTGAAATCAGCGACCGCTTCAGCGAAGGATTGGAATTTAACATGAAGCCGTTTAAGCCAACAAACGATCTGGCAAATGCCAAGGTGTTTTCTAACAAGGAAAAAGAGGGTATAAGTGATCTGGAGTTGAGATATATCATGTTAAAAATGGGCCTATTCCATGTAATGGATGATCAGGCCTACTGGTTTGGCTATGGAGTAGGGGACGTTCAGCACTATATGGATTATTACTATATGTATTATGGTCTGGCCCCGAGGTGGTTTGAAGGCTACAATCTACATAATCAGTACCTTCAGATCTTTGTTTCTATGGGCGTTCTGGCGCTCCTGACATTTTTTTACTATCTGAGCTATAGTCTGGTAAAAGCCATCAGGCTGGGAGGCACCCTTCATCTTTTATTTCTTCTTTCCGTTATCTTCGTTTTTATTTTTGAATGTTTGTTATCCAGAAATAAGGGAATCGTCTTCTTTTTCTTCTTTAACACTATGTTCTTATTTAACTATTCTACCATTGAAAATCGCGATCTTAGGAACAAGAGGAATCCCTAACCACCATGGTGGATTTGAACAATTTGCGGAGTTCTTCTCCGTTTACATGGCAAAGCAAGGCCACGAAGTACTTGTTTATAATTCTCACCGGCACCCCTATAAGGAAAAGACATATCAGGGGGTAAAGATTATTCATAAATACGATCCTGAATTTCGGATAGGTACTGCCGGGCAATTCGTGTATGATTTGAACTGCATTTTAGATGCGCGAAAAAGAAATTTTGACCTCATTTTACAATTAGGATATACGAGTAGTTCCATTTGGGGGTGGTTATTGCCTTCAGACGCGTTCATTCTCACCAATATGGATGGCCTTGAGTGGAAACGAAGTAAATACGGAAAAGAAGTAAGGAAGTTCCTCAAGTATGCTGAGTCTTGGGCTGTTAAGACCAGCAATCATTTAATTGCAGACTCCAGGGGAATACAGGAATATGTAAAGAATACCTATTCACAGGACTCGACCTATATACCCTACGGCGCGAATTTGTTTGATAATCCAAACCCCTCTGTTTTGGAAGCATATAATGTAGAGCCCTACAAATACAATA
>CAKZOC010000099.1 GCA_937136025.1 uncultured Bacteroidota bacterium | reverse complement strand
CAATGCGAACCCGGGACTGCGTGAGCAACAAAACCCAGGATACTAATCTAATAATCTAGAACAATGAAAAAGTATATCTATATTCTTTTTGCCAGCCTGGGACTGCTCGCTTCCTGTGAGGAGGACCTGGTGGTTTACGATGCGGGTGAAGGCTTTATTTCAAATGAAGTTTCTTCTGCGACTACATCGGAAGACGGCGACCCCATATCAACGACTATTGCCTTAGGGACGGATGTGAATACCTCCGGTACTACAGTTAATTTTGACGTAATTGTCGAGAGTGGCGATGCATCCCGTTTTTCCATTACGCCTTCAAATGGTGTTTTGGAAATCCCGGCAGGTGAGTTTTCCGGGGAAATCGTTGTAGAACCCATCGATAATATCAATGCGGATGGTAACGCGGTTATCCGTGTTGAACTGAGTGAGAGCAATGCACTTCCGGTTGGAACGGCAGGTCTTGGATTGGAAAAGACAACAACCGTATTTACCATTACGGATAACGATTGTCCTACCGAGATTTCTGAGAATTACAGAGTGGAAGTATTTGCCTTTGATGATGAAGCTCCGGCGCATACTGTAGCGCTCGTTCCGGTTGATGGAACGGATAATCAATGGACGGTTGCTACATCCTGGGGTCCGGAATTCGTAGCCTGGGCAACGGACGATCCAGGATATAGCGGGGCATTCCTTTATTCAGGGACTATTATCCTCAACGATGATTTTAGTGTGGAGTTCATAGGAAATGATGCATGGGCGACCGGGGGTACCGGTAGTTACACTGCATGTGATGATCAATTCACTATAACCCTTACACAAGCGTTGTTTACAACTGCCTTTACTGTGGATATTGTGATGACAGGTCAATAGGATTTGAATTCGAGTTTCATTTAAAGCCCGCTTTCGAGCGGGCTTTTTTATGGTATATCCTCTGAATTAGTAAGCAGGACAGGATTATCTTGTATCCATTCGGGTTTTACATGCCCTCCAGGCGGCCCCACACTTTTTGTGTACAATGCTGTTATAACGTATGTTCATTTACCCGCTTCAGGATGATTGGGCAAAACTCACCCAAAATGCTCCTGAGTTTTCCAGAGGAATGGATTATCCTTCTTTCCCACGATACTGTTTCAAAAACTCCTTTCAATTCTTTACCGCGCAACAAGAGGAATGAAATGTTAAAAAAAATTAAATAAAATCCATAAAAAAATGATAACTAAGTAATTAAATAAGGATATTTATAGCATGATTATACTGGGATGCTGAATTGAATGAAAAGTTTAAAATAGATATCCCGTATACCGAGAAGCTACCCACCCCTGCCTAACAATAAAACAGGACTTACATGAAATCAAAGTACAACTCGATACTGGTAACACTATGCATGTTGCTCAGCTTTAATCTTTTGGTTGCTCAGGAAAAAACCGTTTCCGGCAATGTGGTGGACCAGGATAATATACCCCTGCCCGGGGTTTCTGTAGTCGTGGTGGGTACCTCACGAGGAGCCCAAACGGATTTTGACGGAAACTACGGCATCCTTGTCAGTGTGGGGGAGGTGCTCCGTTTTTCATATATCGGGCAGACCACTGAAGAGCGCACCGTGGGGTCTGACGGTGTAATCAATGTTCAGTTAATGCAGGAAGCCCAGGAGTTGCAGGAGGTGGTTTTACAGGGATACCGGACGGCTACCCGGGCAAAATCAAGTGTGGCATCCCAAACCCTGACCGATGCGACCATCAAAAACCGACCCAATGCCAATGTATTGCAAACCCTTTCCGGGCAGGTTGCCGGGCTGGAAGTCAATACCGTTTCAGGACAACCGGGAGCAGCTCCATCGGTTCGGATCAGGGGGGTTAACTCCATTAACGGAAATACTGCCCCCCTTTTTATCATTGACGGGACGCCCGTGGATGAGGATAATTTCAGAAGCATCAACCCACAGGAGATCGCCTCCATCGATGTCCTCAAGGATGCAGCAGCTACTGCCGTTTACGGAAACCGGGGAGCCAATGGCGTAGTGGTAATTAAAACCCGTCAGGGCAGTTACAATAGTCCCTTACAAGTGAATTACACGGGAGTACTGAGTTTTAGTACACTTCAGGATAATGACTATAATTTCATGGATTCCCAACAACAACTGACCCTGGAAAAAGATCGGGGACGCGGTCTCGGGTCTAACCTTTCAGAGGCAGAGATCGCTGCGACCCCTACCTTCAACTGGGATGAATATTTTTTCCGTACAGGCCTGACGCAAAGCCACAACCTCACCCTTCAGGGAGGTGGTGAGCGATTTTCCCAATTCACTTCCCTGGGATTCTTTGACCAGGAGGGGATTTTGAAAGCTTCGGACCTGAAGCGGTTTAACATCCGGACGAATATTAAAGGGAAGAGCGGAAACGATAAGCTTACTTACGGCACCAATATTTCGATTAATTATTCCGAGTCTAACGACCCTGACCGGATCGGGACGGACCAGATTAATCAAAATTTCGTCATAGGTGCC
>CAKZOC010000098.1 GCA_937136025.1 uncultured Bacteroidota bacterium | reverse complement strand
GGTCCATCCCATACGTTGACTTTGTATTCAAACTCAATCTCAAATGGCTGATTTCCCACATATTCATGAATTAGCCTTCTCAACTCTGGAGTGAGTTTGCATTTTAGTTCTTGACCCAATTCACTTTCTTTTGTCTCTCGTGGTGCTGGATTCATTTCATTCATTGGTACACAAATTGGTTCCCATGCTTCCTCATTTTCATCCCATGGATTGCCACCCAACCTTGTGAACACTCCTCGAGTGAATTCTTCAGAATCAAACTTTGTGCATTTTCTCGGTTCAACTCAATTCGGAGGCCCTATTTTTCTTTCTGACGTTGGCGTTGGTGGTGTGGTCCGGGCCAGTGACAAATCGGTCATACTTCCCATTGATAATGCCACTGTTTTTGCCCCCAGCGGTTTGGCTACTGATGGGGAAGTCCTTTGGGTGGCCGATTGGGGTACCGGGATCGTCTGGCAAATAGGTTTTGAAGGCAACACCCCGACAGCACCAGTTCCTGTTGCCCAGGATTTGGTATTTCCAGAAGGACTGGCTTATGACAATGAAGGCGGATTATTGGTAGTGGAAACTGGAGCAGCCCGGCTTTCCAGGATTGACCTTGCAAGCGGAGAAGTTACCGAGATTGCAGGAGGCCTTGAGTTTTTTGGCAGACCCGGTGTAGAGGGGGCTCCTCCCACATGGGGATTTGAGGATGTAACCGTTGCTCCATCTGGCGATATATATGTCTCTGGCCAGGGAAACAACAATATATACCGCATCACCAAAGATTAGTAAAGATTTTGATTTTTAACTGGTTTATATAAAATTCTAAGCCAGTGAAGGCTTTATAAAGTAAACTCCTTCTGACCTTTAATCCCTCTGGTACCCTTACCAGGGGGATTTTTGTTTTTGGTCACTTATGAAATCAGAAGGAATAGAGGCAATCCCGAGATCCCACCAACCTCGCTTTTGGAAAACTATATCAAAAATTTGTTTTGCTCAACCCATAGCCAACTGCCTGCCCATCGGGGATCCTGCAAAGAAAAACCCAAGCGAGCTGGCGCTCACTTCGTTGTTTTGCTTCCACTTCGAAGCCGAAATGAATGACTTAAGAAGTTTATTAACGATCTGCTCACTGCAAACTGGGATTACGCTGCTGGCGCAGCGTGATCCCAAGTGCGGGTCCTGCAATCAAAACGCCCCACGGCTTACGCCGCCCGTGCTAACTTCTACAGAATTCATCCACCAGGGATTACGCGGCATTCGCAGCGTGATCCCTGGTGGGGGGCTGCAATTCCAAAAACCCAAGTCCGCTGACGCGAACTCTGTTTTATTTGTTTTGCCGGGAAGCCGAAACAAGTTTCGCTTCCATTCAAAACAAATAAACCCTGACATTGCTGTCAGGGTTTTGGGTTGCGGAGGAAGAGGGATTCGAACCCCCGGAGGTGTGACCCTCAACAGTTTTCAAGACTGCCGCATTCGACCACTCTGCCATTCCTCCAAAAAATGCCTTATCGCTAAGGCGGCACAAATATAACAAAGCCTGGAAACAAACTCCTACGGTTTTTGCAGAAATTAATAGTACGCGTTTGCTGCGCTCCTGTTTCGAACAAGAGAGAACACTGGCTAGTTGGGACTATTTTTATATCTTCATCCTACTTTAAGCGCGAATTAATGAAGCAGTACCATGTTGCCGTCCTGGGTCCGATCCCGAGAGATCATATTACAACACATAAAGGCGAGGTTATTGAAAAATACGGCTGCGCCACGCATACTACCATTGGCCTTTCCCGCCTGTTGGGAGACAAAGGCACGGTTTATCCTGTTTCCCACGTTCGAAAAACCGATCGCGCAGCGGTAGAAGAAGTTTTCACCCCCTACGCCAATATAGATACCCGACATATCCGAGATAAAGCGGACCAGGGAGATGTCATACGGCTTAAATTTCTGGACCAGAACAACAGGAAGGAAACTCAGACCGGTTTTATGAATCCGATTATCGCTGAAGACATTGCGGAACTGCTCCATGCGGATGTTTTTGTATGTGTTCCGATAACCGATTACGAAGTACCGCTCGAGACCCTGAAATACATCAAAAAGAACAGCGAGGGCATTGTTATTTTTGATGCCCATGGCCCGACCAATACCGTAGATGTGCTCGGGGCAAGACATATGCGCTTTTGGATTGAGCGCGACCTTTGGCTGCCTTATATAGATGTCCTGAAAATGAATCTGGAGGAATCGCGGTGTTGCTGGTTTGAAAAAGAATACGATATGGCCGATTTAAAACCCCTGCACGATATCCAGACCGGTCATTTAGACGATATGGCCGAGCATGTACTGCATAAAGGAGTGAAAGCACTCATCGTTACTCTCGATTCAGGGGGTAGCGCCGTGTATTTCAAAGACGGATCTGGTGTGCAAAAAGAAATTGTCCCATCTGTGCCTGTTCAGGATGTGGTCGATACTACAGGTTGTGGAGACTCCTTTGCCGGAGGCCTTGGTTTTGGTCTTTTGGAAAATGCCGCCAATTACATAGGAGCGGCGAGGTACGCTAATGCCCTGGGTGCCCAGAGAACTCAGGGACGAACCTTCGAGGTATTCAAATCCCTGGAAGAAACCCTGAGCATGATCCGGGATACTTACGGGGTGGTTTAAGGGTGTCTTAGGGAAATTCTTCGGGTCAAGCCCCTGCAAGACATCGGTTTCACTTGTTTATATTTTGCCTATTTTTGGGGGGTTAATTTGACGAACTCATGAAACAATTATGTCTTATGGCCACGGCCCTGGTGCTCTCCTGCAACGGGTCTCAGAAAGCCATTTCAGAAAATACGGCCCTGGCGCCTATCAAACCCGATGTAACCAACCTGGCAGCCTCCATATCTGAAGAAGAATTACGGGAGCATCTCTTTACGTATGCCTCGGATGATTTTGAGGGTCGGGAGACCGGGAAAGAAGGGCAGAAAAAGGCGGTTGCTTACATTCAAAAGGCCTATGAAGACCTCGGGATCCAGGGGGCCTTAAAGGACGGGGCTTATTTTCAAAAGGTTCCTCTGGAGATGGCCAAACTACCTAAAGGCAGCATGACTATAGGAGATCAGGTCCTGGAAAACGGACAGGGATTCCTGACGTTTACAGGTCTTGAAGGAGATTATAACTCTGTCGTTTATGCCGGATACGGGATTGAAACCGAAAACTATTCGGACTATAAAGGTATCGATGTAAGGGGAAAACTGGTCCTGCTCAAGGCCGGTGAACCCAAAAATGCGGATGGTACCTATGTACTTACCGGCACACAGGAAGCTTCCAAATGGAGTAATATTTCGGAGTCCATAGAAAAACGGACGGAAGTAGCTATGGCCAAAGGGGCTGCAGCCATGATTTATGTAGATGAGGAGAATTTCTCCCGCTATAATCGGTACTATGAATATATGAAGGCCAATGATGGTGGCCGGATGGACCTGGTTTCCACGGAGGAAAAACCGGGATTCGTCCTCCTGAAAGACACCCATGCCAAAAGAATCTTTCCGGATATCGATACCCAACTGACAGCAAAGGTCCTTCCTGCAGACGTGAAATTCAATATTGAGAGTCAGAATGAAATAGTGAACTCCGAGAATGTCGTGGCTTTTATAAAAGGTTCAGAGTATCCGGACGAGTACGTCGTCATTTCCTCCCACCTGGATCATATCGGTGTCAATGCCAAGGGGGAAATCAATAACGGCGCCGATGATGATGGCTCGGGGACCGTCGCTATGCTTGAAATTGCGGAGGCATTTAAAATGGCCGCTGACGAGGGAATGACTCCAAAAAGATCTGTTGTTTTCCTCCACGTAACCGGAGAGGAAAAAGGACTTCTCGGTTCCCGCTACTACACCGATGTCGAGCCAGTTTTCCCGCTGGATCAGACGGTAGCCAACCTCAATATCGATATGATCGGCAGAATTGACCCCAAGAGAGAAGGAAATCGGAATTACATCTATCTGATCGGTTCAGATAAGCTGAGTTCAGAGCTGCATGAGCTCTCGGAAAACGTAAATTCGAAATACACCAAGATAGAGCTGGATTATACCTATAACGACGAGAACGATCCGAACCGGTTCTATTATCGAAGTGATCACTACAATTTCGCAAAAAACAATATCCCGATCATTTTCTACTTTAACGGGACCCATGCAGATTATCATCGCCCCGGTGACACCCCGGACAAGATTAATTACGATTTACTGAAAAACCGCGCACAACTGGTTTTTCACACCGCCTGGGAGATCTCCAACCGCGATACCCGCCTGGTGGTGGACAAAGCGGCTAAATAACCCCAGGACCTCATTGCATAAAAAAACCCCCGTTAATTTCGGGGGTTTTTTACGTAAGGGTGGAAGACCGGGCTCGAACCGGCGACCTCTGGAACCACAATCCAGCGCTCTAACCAACTGAGCTACAACCACCATTTAAAGGCTTGGAAAATCATTACGTTGCCTTTATGGGCTTCTGATTCTCCACCACCTCAGCCAAGGAGTTCCAAAAGGCCCTCAAGGCGGAGGCAAATGTACTTTTTTTTCGGTATTGAATCAAAATAATTCGACGCCTAAATTAAAAGTCCGAACCCATCTGAGCGGCTTTGATATCAGCGTGTTTGGTAAAAAACCCACAGGAATCGAGCAGGGTCTTTTCGCCAAAACGAATGCCTTACAAACAAAAAAGGGCGTTTCACAACATTCTTTAGTCCGAACCCCTACCCTGAAATACCTTTAGGATTCATCCTAATGAGAGGTATGTTCAAAATCCGCCTACCGTTGCGGAAACTACGCAGTCAACCATCTACAATTGCCCGGGTACTCTTATGGTGCTTTCTGGGCATCAGTTGTTCTGTCTATTCGCAGATTAGTAAAAGACAGGAACTGCAGACCCAAATCCGCCTGATGGAGGAAAGGTCCGGTTTTTCGGTTCAGGACACGACTTACCTGGATCTGATCAATACATTTGCCCGGGAAATGCGTTACTACGAGACGGATTCCCTCCACAGTTATGCCCTAAAAGCCCTTAAATTCAGTAAGCAGGCAAATTATCTAAAGGGAGAGAGTATCTCCTATATGAGTCTCGGGGACTATTATTCAGACCGGGGCGTAACCGATACGGCACTCTTATACTACAACAAATCACTGGAACTGGTCAACACTATGAATGCCAGTGATCTCAAATTAAGTCTCCTCAATAATATTTCCGGGGAGTACGAATACCGTGGCGACCACGCCAAGGCCCTGAATGGATATCTCATTGCTCTGGAAATCGCCCTGGAAAATGAAGCTCTTTTACAGCAGTCCATTATTAATGAAAACATCGCCAACCTCTATGCAGATCAGAAATATTACGATGAATCGCTGGAGTATTATAAAAAAGTAAGGAAATTGAATGATTCCCTGGGTAATGAGATCGCCCAGGCGGAAACCATGAGTAATCTGGCGTCCCTCTATGCGGATATGAAGAACCTGGAATACGCCATGTTTAACGTCAACCGGAGTATCGACATTTTTGAGAAGTATCGCATCATGGACTGGCTCGCCTTTGCCTATGAGACCAAGGGTAAAGTCTACCTTAAAAAATACAATTACAACTGGGCCCTGTACTGGTATCGTCAGAGTGAAGTGATCCATGAGAATCTGGACGACGACCGGGCGCGAATCGATTTGTACAACGGTATGGCGGAAACCTATATTGGCCTGGAAAACGACAGTCTCGCCACCCTATATGCTGAAGATGCTTTCCGAATCAGCAAAAGAATCAACTTTGCCGAAGGAACCAAAAAGTGCTCCAAAACACTCTACGAGATTTACCGCAGGCAGCAGGATTACGCCACAGCTCTCGCCTATCATGAACTCTTTCAGGAACTCTCGGACACCCTGAGCCGAAATGAAAACAAACAAAGCCTGAGCCTGCTGAAAACGAAAACAGAGTATG
>CAKZOC010000097.1 GCA_937136025.1 uncultured Bacteroidota bacterium | reverse complement strand
CACATTGCCGGACTCCAGGTTGTCCCGAATGTCGACCAATACCTGAAAAACATCGGTACCCGTGGCCCCGGCGATCAGGCCATGTCGGTTCATCGTCTTGAGGGGTACTTTTACGTAGGCTCCGGTCAGGGCTTTTCCCCCGAGCATCGCTGCTCCAAGTATAATGGAATCTCCCTTAAACGTATATCCCTTGTCAATCTCCGAACGGAATTCCTCCTCCTGGCTCATCTTTTGAATTTTGCGTAAAAATAGCGGAATTCGGCCGAATACTAAAGGACCCTTTTCTCCAGGATCACATCGGGCTCACTGGCATAATTACTATCTTTGCCCCCATGGAAAACGAGGCGGTTACCTCCCGGGTGGAACAAGGCTTGATGTTGCCCCTAATGGAGGCCTTTTATACGATTCAGGGAGAAGGATATCACAAAGGTACGGCGGCGTATTTTATACGGGTTGGGGGTTGCGATGTCGGCTGCCACTGGTGTGACGTGAAGGAAAGCTGGAATGCTGAGACCCATCCGCCAACCGATATCCTGACCATTGCTGAGGACGCTTCGCGATACTCAGATACCATTGTGATTACGGGGGGCGAACCCCTGACATGGGATATGGGCCCGCTCACAAAAGAATTGAAGCGACGGGGAATGAAAATTCATATTGAAACCTCCGGAGCCTATCCGCTTACCGGCATTTGGGACTGGATTTGCCTCTCGCCCAAAAAAAATAAATTGCCCATCGAACCCAGTCCTTCCCGGGCGGATGAGCTTAAAGTCATTGTATACAATCGCCACGATTTGATTTTCGCCGAAGCCCAGGCCGAACGCGTATCGAAAGATTGTTTGTTGTACCTGCAACCCGAATGGAGTGTGCGGGATAAAGTCACTCCTCTGATCGTGGAGTACGTCATGAAAAATCCGAAATGGCGGATTTCCCTTCAAACCCACAAGTATCTGAACATCCCCTGATGGGGTTAGCCCGGCTTAAGACCGGAGGTCGTATTTACCGTCCCCCGATGGCCTGAAGATCGCGAATGCATTCCGCATCGAGAGCGGGAAGTTCAGACAATCCCTTGGCCGCCCGCTTTTCCAGGGTTTTGAGTAGCCCGGAGCCAAATTCCAGTTCGGCCCGCATGAGGCATCCCTCCACATCACAATGGTTTGGGGCCTCCGGGTCTTCATGCGGATTTACTTCGGCCGTGCCCAGATCTACCAATCCGAACAGATGTCCGAATTCATGAATAAGTGCTGTGCTCTCTACCTCAGTAACCGTGATCAGGGTACTTTTGGAGGCTAGTTCCCGGATCGTACTTTCGTGAATAACCATGGAGGTATTTCTATAGACTGCGCCCAGGGTGACCAAGCCTTCGGATTCATCATCATTAATCGACGGGGCGTCTGCAAAGTAGATATAAACCGAGAGGTCGCGTCCGTCATTATAAGTAGTCCGGTTTTCAGATTCCAGACGGGCTATTTCCTCTAAAGTAAGCGACGCTTCGTCCGGGGAAGCCAAAGGAAGAAAGCTAAAGCGGATATCTTCCTTTTGGGTGTGTGCCTGCAGGTATTTGGTGAGGTTGTCCAGGGACAGGTTTGTGGGCCGGAAGCCGTCAACATAGGCGATTTCAATGAGAATACGGTCAAAACTCGTATTATTGACAATATCTTCTCCGCTCGCCCCGGCGCTAAGCAAGTTGCCCGAACGATCTACGGTTCCGGAAGTATCATCCGTTAAGTCGGAGTCATCAGAGCAGCCATAGGGAATCAGGAGTGTGCCGAACACTACCAGAAATAAAATCCTTTTGAACATCTTTTTTTTTGTAAATCTAAGGTTTTCGAGGCAATTCACTAGGCGATCGGGGTCAGGCGCACCAAATAATCGAAATGTGGCCCGTTTCTAAGCCATTCCACTTGAAAACCGGCACCGGAAGCCTGTTGATTCAGGGTCTCCAGGTCCAGAAACAACCATGGAAATTCCGGTCCGAAGTCTCCGTCGTATTCCCATTGATACTGTACCTCCCCGTAGTATTCCATCGCTGCGGGAACCCAAATACCCCCGTCGTCATCCGGGTCAAACATATAAATCAGATCGCTGGAATCCATCAGGATTTGGCCTCCGGGTTGAAGCAGGCCTTTTAAATGCCTGAGAAAGTCGGGGAATGCCTTTATGGAACCTGCGATTCCTATCCCGTTCATCAACAACAAAAGTGTATCGAATTTCCCCGAATGATATTCCAGAATATTTGTACAAACCGTATTCAAAACACCTCTTTGGAGGGCTACTTTTATTCCCTCAGGGCTATTGTCAAGACCCGTGCAATCCAGCCCTGATTCCTGTAAATACAGACAATGACTGCCGGCGCCACAACCTATATCCAGGACCGATCCGCGGCATTGCAGGAGGGCCTCCTGTTCTATGGCGGGCATGGTTGGGAACGGCCTGAAAAAATAGGAAACCGGTACTTCTTCCACAGTGCCCAAAGAACTATGACTGCGAAGGGGTCCCCGGGACTGATCCTCATAAAAATCCAGTAAAGCCTTTCCCAGGAGGTCCATGGAGTGTATTTTTGGAAATCAACAGGTTACCCCTCTAGTTTTCAAGAGTCTGCAAAGGTAGCCAAATACACCCTCATATGCAGGATGATTTAAAGGGACTTCCCCAGCAAGCCGCTCAGAAACATCCGGAGAGTGCCCGGTTCTTTAAAAAATTGAAGGCGCGGCCTCCAAAAAACCTGGACGCGACCATGCAGGAGCTTCACACGGAGGAATTTCAGAGGACGGATTGCCTGCAGTGCGGGAATTGCTGCCGCACTACGGGCCCTTTGTTTACAGATCACGACATCGTCCGGATTTCCCGCCATTTGAAAATGAAACCTTCAGAATTCACGACCACCTACCTCAAGCGTGATGAAGAGGGAGATATGGTGCTTCAACAAGTGCCCTGTGCTTTTCTGGGCGTGGATAACTATTGTGCTATTTACGACGTACGGCCCAAAGCTTGCCGCGAATTTCCCCATACCGACAGGCGTAAGTTCCAGCAGATTCACCAACTCACCCTGAAGAATGTGGCCATATGCCCCGCGGCTTACCGCATCGTGGAAACCCTTAAGGCACATTATCCAAAGTACTTGTGACCAGTAAACAGAAGCGAGGGTAAGAAATCTTTCCGGAATTTGATATTTTTACAGTATGGAAATCGTTATTGACTATTTTGAAAGTATTCCTTCTGCACACAGGAGTTTGATTTTAGTGCTGGGGATTTCTTTTTTCTGGATTCTGGAGGGGGCCGTTCCCCTTTTTAAATTTAACTACCGAAAGTGGCGCCACGCCCTGCCCAACTTCTTTTTTACCCTGACCACGATTATTGTCAATTTTGCACTGGCCTTTCTCCTGTTAAAGACCAGTGATTGGGTGCAGGCGAATGACTTTGGGATCATTAACTGGCTTCCGGAAATGCCGCTTTGGCTTTATGTATTGCTCGGGGTTTTACTGCTCGATTTTTTTGGCGCTTACCTCGCCCATTATGTAGAGCACAAGGTTAAACCCTTGTGGATGGTCCACCTGGTGCATCACTCGGACCAGGAAGTCGATACGACTACGGCGAACCGCCACCACCCTATTGAGAGTCTGATCCGTTTTCTTTTCACACTTACCGGGGTTTTTCTCGTGGGCACGCCCATCGGGATTGTGATGCTTTATCAGTCGCTTTCTCTGGTGGCCACCCAGTTTACCCATGCCAATATCCGATTGCCCAGGGGGGTGGATAAAGCGCTGAGTTGGGTATTGGTTTCTCCGGATATGCATAAGGTACACCACCATTATGTTCTGCCTTATACAGATTCGAATTACGGCAATATCTTTTCGATCTGGGACCGGCTCCTTGGAACGTATATGGAGTTGGACCGGGATTCGATTGTCTATGGAGTGGATACCTTCCCGGACCGAAAGGAAAACAGCAGTGTCTCCGGGCTCCTGAAACAGCCCTTCCACAAATACCGCAGGCCGACCACGATAGAAGTGACGGGTAAGGACGTCTCCTAATCGTAAATAAGGTATTTCGCTCTTATTTTTTTAAATGCTTCAATGGAGTTCTGCCATGATGCTCGAATCTGAGCCGCACTCATCCCATCCACGATCTGTTTTTGCAGTGTTGTTGTTCCCGCGTGTTTCGTAAACCCTTCTGTTTTAAAAAAATCGGTATTGGCATCCCGGTATGTGTAGGCTTCCACAAGCCATTTTAAATCTACGGCATCCGGGGGGACAACAGCGCTCAAATCCCTGCCCCGACACAAGGCTCCCAGGTGTTTGGGACTTCGGGCCCCGGGACGTGACTCCGGGGTGTAGGTATATTTGAAATGCGATCCGGACAAAAAAGGCGCTCCGAAAGACTGGAATTGCAGCGTCGTTCCACGACCCGCATTCACATAAGTGCCTTCAAAAAGCCCAAGGCTGGGATACAGGCGTACAGCCTGCTGGTTGGGTAGGTTTGGGGAGGGGGGAATGGGGAGCGTATAAGGTGTACTCCGGGTGTAATTCACCAGGGGTATCACCGTTAAGTCTGCCTTTATGCCGTCTTGCAACCAACCTTCTTCATTGATCATCTGCGCATATTCCCCCATAGTCATGCCGTAGACGAGTGGGATTTCTGTTTTACCCAAAAAGCCGCGGTGTTCTTTTTCCATGACCGGCCCGTCTACGTAGTGAATATTCGGATTTGGGCGGTCCAGCACCACTACCGGGATACCGGCTTCTGCGCAGGCCTCCATTACCAATTGGAGCGTGGCGATATAGGTATAAAACCGAACCCCCACATCCTGTATGTCAAAAAGGACGAGATCCAGTCCGGCCAATTGCTCCGGTGCAGGTTTGCGATGGGTTCCATGAAGGGAACTTACCGGGAGGCCGGTTTGCAGATCCACCCCATCCTTAACCTCTTCCCCGGCATCGTACTGACCTCTGAAGCCATGCTCCGGGGCAAATACTTTTTTCAACCTGAGACCTGCACCGAGAAGGCTGTCTGCCAAATGTGCCCAGGGTGGCTTCCCAACTCCGGGTTCTGCCCCCGGGGTAAAGATTACAGAGGTCTGGTTGGCAACCAATGCAAAGTCTTTGTCCCTGAGGAGGTTAAAATAAGCTTCAGTGCGGTTTGCGGCTACCATGACCGTCTTTTGGGAGGAAGCGGTCTGTTGAAGACCGGTGGAGCTTTCCAATTCCTGAGACCTTCCGCAAGCCATAAAGGTCAGAAGAAGAACTAAAAATGTATTTTTGAAAGCAGTTAAGACAAACATCCTTTGAATTTAGAGTGGTACATCGCCAGGCGACTTATCGGGAGCAAGGAGCATAAAAGTAGTATTTCCGCCCCGATTATTAAAATAGCCATAGCGGCTATTGCCCTTGGGGTGCTGATGATGCTGATCGCTCTGGCCACCGGTGTTGGACTCCGTCACAAGATCCGCGAGAAGGTCTCCGCATTTAACGGTCATATACAGATTTATAACTACGACAATAACAATTCCGAGGTTTCCATAATTCCTGTGAGTACCCGCCAGGATTTTTATCCGGAGTTCAATAGTGTCGATGGAATACGCCATATACAGGGCGTGGCGACCAAAGCCGGGATTATCCGCATGGAGGATACCTTCGAAGGCTTTATCGCCAAAGGAGTTGGCACCGATTACAATTGGGCTGCATTCGAGGAATTTTTAGTGTCGGGCCGCCTTCCCAATTACGGGGAGGCACTGAATTCGGAGGTTCTGATATCACGACAGATGGCAACCCGGCTCAATCTGGAACTCAATAGCCAGTTCAACTGTTTCTTCCTGAAAGAAGAAAATCCCGAAAAGATCCCCAATCAAAGGCGATTTCAGGTGGTCGGTATTTACGACAGCGGTTTTGAGGAATTTGATGCTACATATATTTTTACGGATATCCGCCATATTCAGCGGATGAACAACTGGAAGTCCGAAGAGGTGGGGAATTTTGAGGTTTTCCTTGAAGATTTTGATCAAATTGAAGAAAAAGGGGCTGAAGTGTATAGCAAAACGGTTTCAGATTTAGACACCCAAACCATCCAGCGGAAGTATTACCAGATTTTTGAGTGGATCGGACTTTTTGATTTTAACATTGCCCTGATCATTGGAATCATGATTTTGGTAGGAGGAATCAATATGATTACCGCCCTGCTGGTGTTGATCCTGGAACGCACCCCCATGATTGGAATCCTGAAATCGCTGGGTACGACCAACTGGAGCATACGTAAGGTGTTTCTCTACAATGCAGCCTACCTGATCGGGTTGGGGCTTTTGCTGGGGAATCTCCTGGGACTGGGGCTTCTTGCTATTCAGTGGAAGTTCCGGGTTTTTAAGTTCCCAAACCCTGAAGAATATTATATGGATTACATCCCCGTCTATCTGGATCTGCCAACGGTGCTGATACTTAACGCGGGAGTCCTTGTACTGTGCCTGCTCATGCTTCTGATTCCTTCCTGGATCATTACCCGGATCAGCCCGGCCCGTGCCATCCGCTTTGCCTGAACATTGTGTTTAATCTCAGAGGGCTTTGTATCTTTGCCCTCCATGAAATACGCTGAGAATATACTGGAAACCATAGGGAATACCCCTTTGGTGAAAATCAACCGGATTACTGCAGAATTACCCTGTACAGTCCTGGCCAAATACGAAACTTTTAACCCTGGGAATTCCGTTAAGGATCGCATGGCGGTCCGTATGGTCGCCGATGCAGAAGCCCGGGGTGTATTGAAGCCCGGAGGTACTATTGTCGAAGGGACCTCAGGCAATACAGGGATGGGGTTGGCCCTGGCGGCTATTGTCAAGGGGTATCGGATGATTTGTGTCATCAGCGATAAACAATCGAGAGAAAAAATTGATATCCTGAGGGCAGTAGGCTGTGAAGTGCATGTATGCCCTACAGATGTGGCCCCGGAAGATCCCCGCAGTTATTATTCGACCGCCCGCCGCCTCGCTGAGGAGATTCCGGGGGCCTGGTACGTCAATCAGTACGACAACCCGGCCAATACCCTGGCGCATTACGAGAGTACCGGTCCTGAAATTTGGGAGCAAACAGAGGGGAAAGTCACCCATTTTGTGGTCGGTGTGGGTACCGGAGGAACGATTTCCGGAGTGGGCTCTTATCTGAAATCCAGGAATCCCAAGGTTAAGGTTTGGGGAGTGGATACCTATGGTTCGGTATTTAAGAAGTATCACGAAACCGGTATTTTCGATGAGAATGAGATTTATCCCTATATCACGGAGGGCATTGGAGAGGATATCCTGCCGGCCAACGTGAATTTTGATATTATCGATGGGTTTACAAAAGTGACGGATAAAGATGCCGCTGTGTATACCCGACGGCTGGCATTGGAGGAAGGGATGTTTCTGGGAAACTCAGCCGGGGCTGCGATTCGGGGTGTACTTCAGCTCAAGGAGCACTTCGGTCCTGAGGATGTGGTGGTGGTACTCTTTCACGACCATGGCAGCCGATATGTGGGTAAAATTTACAACGACGACTGGATGCGGGAACAGGGATTTCTGGAAGCAGAACCCATTCCCGAAAAATAACGTGAAACCCAGACCTTTACAGGGAACCCGAATTGAAAAGTTTTGGGAGGACAGGCCCGAAATGTAACAAAGCTCCCGCCGCGACGTCTTTAATTAAAGACATACCGGAAATAGGCCTGGGAATAATGATCCCGTAAAAGATTGAAAAGTGTTATTTTTACGATGGATGTGAGAATAGCAAGGACTATCGAATCGGTGTAAGGCAGCCCTCTGAACCTTAGGAAAGGGGGACGTACGCACCGGATGAGAGACGCCTGAAAAATGTTAAATATTTCTTAATATTTTTTTGGCTTTTTTGTATCTTTAACCTAATTGTAACCGGAATGTTCAAAGAATTTGTAGAACGTTTGGGCTGGATGAATGTCGTCCTGCTAGTGTTAGTATTATCGATAATTGTAGTTTCTGAGTTGCGTTTCCTTCAGGGAGAGAAACTTGAGGCCATTTTCATAGGTCTTTGGGCCCCGACCATCCTCGGCTTTATGAACTATCTGAAATATAAGAAGTAGCGTGGATTTCGTGCTGATTTACTCCATTTTTGTAGGGGCCATCTTTTTGATGTGGCTCTTATTTGTTATCCGGATGTTCTATAAGCTCCGCGATAAATAATCTTACAATAACCTCCCGGTTTCGATATAGCCCGAAACATTCATACCCTTTATTTCCTTTCCTCTTTCCGGATGCTTCAATAAATACGCACTGACGATTTGCGTGGTCTCGGGGTAGGCTTTCTGAGGCGACAGAAAGGGTTCCAGGTCCTCAAGGCTGTTCACCTCACTCATTTTGGGCACAAAGCCGTATCCTCTGTAAATTCCGCCGGCAATCCAGACCAGAGCTTCCTCCTCACTGTGTCGCCCTTTCTCGCGAATCAGGATATTCTCGGCTTTTTGATCCAGTGACTGCAACGCATTTTCAACCCGTCGGTTATAGGTTTCTGGCGTTTCACTTCCCCTGCAGACTCCGGCGCATTGGGGCACCCGAAAATGACTGCACTGAGAAACTCCGTCCTGCAGGTGGCAGTATTTGGCGCAAAGTCCGAACTCTGTACAAAGGGCTTCGAGATATAACCGGGCCTGGGTGGAGGTGAAAAAAACCTTGTGGGAGTGCTGCCCTTTCCGGAGCTTGTTGACGGCCAGGTGCCGGATTCCGGACTGATCTGAATAGGTAAACAGGCCAAAGGTGGGTTTTCTGGATTTTTGGGCCCGATTGTAAGGCGGATAATGTTTTTTGATGGCAGCGGCTTCCATCAACAAGGCAACCAATTCAGAACCCGAGCATTCGAAGTCTAAATCCGCCGTTTCCCGACACATCAGTAATTCCTTTTCAGACTTATCGTAAAAATGACTGAGTACCCGCTTCTTAAGGTTTATGGCCTTACCCACATAAATAATTTCCTTTTTGGTATTGAGAAAGTAATAAATACCCGGAGTCTCGGGTAATTTCTCAAATGAAGCTTTGGGCAGGTGGGGGGGGAGGGTGGCTTCCTGGGACCGGGCATTCAGAAAATGACCGATGGCCTCCCTGCCATGAGCGCTTTTTAAGATGCGCTGGAAAAGCAATGCGGTTGCATGGGCATCACCGGCCGCACGGTGCCTGTTCTCCAGTGGAATTTTCAGACTGCTGCACAGTTTCCCCAGGCTATACGATCTCAGACCCGGAAATACCTTCCTGGATAATCGGACACTACAGAGTTTTTTGCGGATAAATTCCGAACCGGCCCGACGGAATTCCTGCTGTACAATGGGATAGTCAAAATTAACGGAGTGGGCTACAAATACCCTGCCTTGGGACATCTCCTCGATTTTTGGGATTAATTCATGGAAAAGTGGCGCCTGGCGCACCATGGCCGTGTTAATCCCGGTAAGACCTGTGATAAAAGCGGGGATTTCACATTGGGGATTTACCAGACTGCTGAAGGAATCTGAAATCCCATGGTCATCCAGGTTATACAGAGCGATTTCGGTAATCCGGTTTCCCTGAATCCCGTTTCCGGTGGTCTCTATGTCGACAATGGTATACACAATTGTTTTACTTTATTTCTGTTCAGTTCCCGGGATTCCGTTTTTAACGGCAACACTCACCCTATAAAGCGGTCCCCCGGGTCTACCCATTTTTCCTGTCCGTTGGCAGAAATGTACAAGCTTTCAGGGTTAGATGCCGGACTGACAATTTGAATACCTGAAGCATCCAGTTGTACGTCGAGCAGACAATCTTTAATCCGAATCTTAAATGCGAGGGCTTCCCAGGCGGATGGCAGGGCGGGCTTAAAGGAAACCCCATTTTCTGTCAGGACGAGTCCCGCAAAACCTTTGACGATGATCAGCCATACCCCACCGGCTGCAGCGGTATGGATTCCTCCGAGAAAGGAACCCCCGCTCATGACTTTTTTACTGGCGTTATAGAGATCAATCCCGGCCGATTCGAGAAAATACCGGTACGCTTCCTCAGGGTGATCCGCCTTGCTGGCAACCAGGGCATGTACGCTGGGACTGAGGGAAGAGCCGTGCTCTGTGCGGGGTTCGTAGTACTCGTAATTGGCCTTGAGGACCTCCTGTGGAAATCCGTCGAGCATGGCCAGCAACTGTATAATGTCGGCCTGCTTTAAAACTTGTGTATGTATGGCAATGCCGTTGGGCCAGCCCCAGTATTCCTCGGGGTGGATGAGGCGCTTGCGCAGGGCATCCGGCTGAATGTCTTCCAGCTTGAAATACCCATCGAACTGTTCGATTACTCCGGTTTCAGAGTCCGGTTGGGGGAGCCATAGCTTTTCTGAAATATCCTGCCAGTCTTCCCGAGCCTTTTCAGGAAGTCCTGCTTTGGCACCAATGGCTTTCAGGATTTCGGGTTGCTCTGCCCTAAGACGGTCGTAAACCGCGCAAGCCTTTTGCAGTGCAAAGCGAGACAGGTAATTCGTAAAGGCATTGTTGTCTACATTCTCGTGGTACTCATCCGGCCCCAGTACACGGATGATTTCGTACCGGTCTTTGTCTTTTTTAAAGTGCACCCTTGAGACCAGAAACTGAGCCACTTCAAAGAGTACCTCCCCTCCCTGTCGGACCATAAATTCCCAATCTCCGGTGGCCTGGTAATACATCCAGATCCCGTATACCACATCGGGTGAAATATGGATTTGCCAGCAATTGAAATGATTTCGGATCAGGCGGCCCGTCAGGACATCCGTAAAGAAAAAATCCGGGAAGAGTTCATCGCCTGTCTTGCCACTGGTCCAGGCGTAAAAAGCCCCATAATACCCAAGGCCGGTGGCCTTGCGTTTAGCACCGGGAAGCGTATCATACCGGTAGGCCACAAGGCGCCGGGCTATTTCCGGATGGGTAAAGGCAAACATCGGCAGGTTGTAGGTTTCCTGATCCCAAAAGGCGGCTCCCTGGTATACCTGACAGGAAAGTCCCCGGGCACCTACCGGCAGATTGGCGTGGGTGGGGGTAGCGATAAAGGCCTGATACAGGTTAAACCGGGTCAGGACCTGATCTTCCAGGTTCCCTGAAATCTGAATATCCGATATGTCCCAAAAGGCCTCCCAATGTTTTTGATGGGCTTCCCAAAGGTTGTGGTATCCGCGCTGCATTGCGTTAACGACCATTTCTTGACCTGCGGTTAAAGGATCATTCAGCTCATTGCTATGGGTAATGGCGACCACTTTTTCCAAACACACGGTGTCCCCTTCTTCCAAATGAAACGCGTATTCCCTGAAAATACCGGAGCCGGGGGTGGAAACACCTGCTGCTTCCGGATTCTTACCCGTCAGGCGCACTCCTTCGACCACGGAGATTTCTGTTCCCAGCTCATGGGTTTTCAGGTGAATTCCGATGAGGTCGTTTGGCAACTGCATTGTTTTGGAGTCTCTGAAATGAGAGCCGTTCAAGCTCCAAACGTCCTCGTCTATTCCTGTTCTTAAAGCGTATACTCCACTACTTCGGGCCGTAAACCGGAACTCTTGTACCAAAAGGTGGTGATTGTCGTAGCTGGCGAATTTCCGGCTTTCAATATCGAGCGCCTGACCTTTGGATCCCTTCCATCGGAAGGTCCGGGTATTTAACCCATAGCGCAGATCCAGGCAGTGTGAATACTCCTGCAGTGCTTCCGGTAAGAGCGAACAGCCTTCTCCTTCGACTTTGAGTTCGGAAAACAGGCCATTGGGTACGTTGCACAACTCACGCCATCGACTCCCCGGAGCCTGATCCCAGGTATCGGTCACGATGCAAGCCACGAACTCCTCAGGCCCCCAGTTCTCATAAGTCCCGCGGTATCCCATGTAGCCATTTCCGATCATAAAATTGCTCCCGGTAGTAACGCCCTGCTCCGGGTCAAAGGAATTCTGGATGATTTCCCATCCGGTTTTCGTATGGAGATTGTTTTGTAAATTCATAGTACATTGTCCCGTTCTCAGGATTTCGGACAGCGGGTTTAAAAATGAATCTCTAAAATAAGGGTATTTATCCAAAGGATGGGATACTGGATTTTGAATGACCGATTTCAAAGGGTACCTGTGCCCTGGAGCTCCCTCTGAGCCTTTGGTCAATTTTAAATCTTATCGGGAAGAACATAACCATTTAACGACCCTGGTAAAAAGCGAAACAGGATCTTGTCAATCAATACAAAAGTAGCTGATGTCTCAAAGGAAAAATGTAGTGCGTAAAAGAAGGAATTCCAGGATCAAACGGCTTACCTGGATGCTGCGGATTATGATTTTAATCCTTTCCGGTTTTGTGGTCTACGATGCCATTGTCCTCAAGACCCCACTCTATTACATTGCTTTTTTAGTGGCAGGAAGGTTTGCTGGGACGATATACGGTAAAATCTATAGGGTGGGGCACGATGCACAGTCCGATCAGTTTGAACTGAATACAGGCATTTTTAACATCGTACTTACCGTGATGCTGATTGTTTTTCGATTCGCATTTGCGGAGCACTTGCTTCAGTATCTGAAGGTGCGATGGATCAATGATGGCCTCTACCTGTTTTTTATTGGACTGCACTGGAGCAAGCTCCAGATACTCTATAACCAAATGGAGGAAATGACCTTTCAATACCTGATTAAAAATCAGAAATCCACGGGTCGTACCAATCCCCCTGAAAGAGAGTGATTAAAGGGTGCGCGTTCCTATTTGATGCTCTCCTGCTTCAGGGCCGTCACCAATTCTTTAGCGTAATTCGAAGTGGTTTTCTGCAAATCCTTGGGGTCTTCCAATTTAAACCTACCCAGCCATTGCAGGTTGTTTCCGTCTGTGGCCCTGATATCATAAAGAGCGCTCTCCAGCTCTAGTGTAGTGCCTTCTACAGAATATCCCGAGGCCCAGTCCAGGGCCGGATAATAGGCCCAGTAGTAACCCCATTGGCCGTAATAATTCGGGTCTGTGGATGGGTATACCCCTGTAGGAATCAATTCTTTATAGTGTTCCGTGTTGACCAGGTGGGTGAGGATGACTCCGTCAAATCCCATATCGGCCACCTTGGTTTTCAGATCTGCGATCTGTGCTTCGGTCAGGTCGGTATCCACGGGAACACCAATGCCGGACTCCTTATGGTAGGCCACCCCGTCTATGCCATGCCCCTCGAGGTTCCGGGCGACATCCTGTTCAAAAATAGATCGGGAAATTTCATTTTTCCCTCGGGCAATCACAAGGATTTTGTCGTAGGATTTTTTCCCTTTGACCACGGTCTGGGATTTTGTCATATACATGCTCCCACACCCTGAGATGACCAGGAGCAGACTCAGGGCCAATACATTTCGGTATACGGTTTTAAAGAAGGATTTATCAGTCATGCAAATCAGGTCTTTAGGTTTTTAATGTCAGGAATAGTTCAAGTCGCCGAAGGTATAAAAAAAGAAGGTTACCCAGGGATTTGTACCCAATTAAAGCGAATTCCATAAACCCTGGAATGGTCTGAGGAATTGCAGCCGCCCGGGTCATCATTGCCAAAGTGGAGTGTACACGGCCTTAGGGGTTTATTTTGGGAACATTAGGGTAATGCCCGCTCGAAAGCCCCAGGTGGCAGCGTTTCCGTTTCCATAGGGAATACGGGGCCCGATAAACACCTGCGAGAGTTGATCGCCGAGCTTGAGCACCTTGGAGCCGATAAGGTGTATATACCCCAGGGTGGCATCCCTGTTCCAATCCTGTGTGAGTTCCGTGTTAAGGGCCAGGGCATAACCGCCCCGAAAATTCTTTGCGATAAACGGTTGAAAAAAGGTGGCATTCACATCCGGGCGGTCAGAGGCTCCGGCTACGGACCAAATGTGATTCACTAAAGCGCCATAGGTGACGGATCCGGCTTGCCTTAAAACTACCGCTGTGGGCCCTAATCCGAATTTCCTGGCGCCGAGCAAATCATCGGTCGCAGTTGGAATCAACAGTGCAGGGCCGACGCCCCATATGATTCCTCCTGAAGTGGGTTCCTTGGGGGAGAAAAATCCGCTCAGTACCGCATCGCCCAACCCGGTCTGGCTGCCGCTATTTCCGAAAATGTCGTTTTGGGAGATTACCGGCAGGATCACCCTGCCAATCAGGTTCCAATCTTCGCTGATACTTATCGGAACTACCGGTTGAACGTTCATGAGCCACCGGCTTCCATCGGCAGGTCCTATTCCGAAATCGAAATTACTTTGAAACGGGACACTGATCAGATTGGCTACAGGATTCAGTAATTTTTTAGCCAGTTCGTCTTCCTCATTGATAAGCGATTCTTCTTCCTGTCCATATCCGATTGTGGTAAGGAGGGTTAGCAACCCGAAAAACAAAAATCTTTTCATGGAATAAAGCATTTTGATGGGTACGGTTATACATTTCATTTCTTGAAATATTTAAATAAACACTGGAATTGGCGCTGTCGAATCCGTTTCACGGATGCCCGGAGAATTCAGACGGCTCCTCCACATGAAATTACTTTGGGCTACACCCAGACCAAAGTATTATGCCCCGGATTGGTAGATCATAAAAAGCGCATACCCCATAATGACCAATAACAGGATTCCGGCAACAGACTCTGATGCCCCTTTAAACAAATTTGATTGAGAATTAAATCTATGATGATTCACCAGATGTGTTTTCAGATTAATTTTTCGAAGTGAGTGATGTTCCTTCCTTGATGGTTTCCAAAACCTTAATGTCTTTGATCTCCATGGGGTCTATTTTAAGGGGATTCTGATCCAGAATAACAAAATCTGCAAGTTTTCCTTCCTTAATACTTCCCTTGGAGTCTTCTTCAAAGTGCTGGTAGGCCGACCAGATTGTAATGGCCTGCAGCGCCTCGTAGGGGGTGAGGCGTTCTTCTTCCCCGATTACAGCCCCGGACCTGGAAGTTCGGTTCACCGCGGTCCAGACCACACGCATCAGGTTGGGGAGGGCTACGGGGGCATCGGTATGAATGGTGACTTTAAGTCCTTTTCGAAGGGCCGTTTTTACCGGGCTGATCCTGTTGCCCAAAGAATCCCCGATGATTTCTTTGTGCCAGTCCCCCCAGTAAAAAGTGTGGAGGGGGAAAAGGGAGAGGATGACGTCGAGCTCCTTAAATGCGTCGATCTGGTCCTGGCGTATGTATTGTCCGTGGATAAGGGTATTGCGGCGGTCGCCCTTCCCGTATTTCTCCACGTTCGGCCTCAGAGTCCGGATCATCTGGTCCATGGCGGCATCCCCGTTGCCGTGTACCAGGATCTGCCAGTCGTTTTTGAAGCCTTTCTCAAAAATAGCCTGTACTACAGAGTCCTCAGGTATGGCGGGATATCCTGCGTAATCCGTTCCCTGGCCATCAGGGGGCAGCAGGTAGGGCTGGGTGCGCCAGGCCGTCCTTCCCTGGGGCGACCCGTCAAGAGTCACCTTCATCCCACCGATCCGGTAGTGGTCCGTATAGTCCCGGCTGTCCCATTTAGACCCCATATACTGGTCCACGAACATGTAATCGATATAGCTGACCACGTCCAGCTTCAGCCTGCCTTCCTCCGCGGCAGCCGCCAGCAATTCGTGGTTCTGCATGGCGCGGCCTTCCTGGGCAGTGGTATAGCCAAAGGAGATGGCCATGTCCTGTCCGGCATTGAAGAAGCGGTCGGCGCTTTCCGGGTCTTTGGGTAACAAGACCTGCAGCATATAGGGAATGGCCGCCATTTCTTCCAGCACCCCATTGGGCGTTTTGCCGTCGGCTTCCCGCCGGATGATCCCTCCTTCAGGGTCCGGGGTGTCGGCAGTCAGGCCAAGTACTTCTAACCCCTTGGTGTTTGCCACGGCAAAATGGCCCGAGATGTGGGTGATCATGATGGGGAATTCAATGCTGACCTGGTCCAGGTCATGCCGGGTAGGGAAGCGCTTTTCCTCCAGGACGGAGTCGTCGAAACCGGTTCCGAAAATCCAGCCCGTAAGCGCCCTGTTTTCGGGGGTGTTCCAATCCTTCAGGATCTGAATAAGGGTAGGGATGTCCTTGCAGGTGGCATCCGGGGGAGCCAATAGCAGGGCGCCAATGGCCTGCATCCCGAAGTTCCCGAAATGGGCATGCCCGTCGATAAAACCGGGGAGCATCGTTTTCCCTTCCAGGTTAATCATGTTGTGCCCGGCCCCGGCCTTTTTCATGGCTTCAGCCGAACTGCCCACATACTCAATCTGCCCGTTCCGCTCTACAACGGCCTCGGCATATTCAGGCGAATCGCCTTCCATGGTAATGATATCCCCTCCGTAGTATACCGTGGCTTGACTTTCAGATCCGGAATGCGCTTCTTTTTCATCTTTGCAAGCGAAAAGGGTTGCCAGAAACAATGTCAGGATAAGGGAAAATAATCGGGCGCTATTCGTTTTCATGTATGAGACTTTCAAATGAAATTTGGTTATACTGGGTTTTGAAGAAAAAAAGACTCTTTATCCGCTCTGGGTGGTCCATCAGGCTACTAAAAGTACAGCCCTGAATAATACCCAGGGCCGTGCTTCTCAAGATTGTAATGTATGGAACTTTACGTGCAAAATTAATCCAACTCCCCGCTTTTGGCGGCGTCAATCATCTCGTCGTTGGCGTAAATGGCCAGCTCCACCCTCCGGTTCTTGGCGCGGTTGGCCTCGTCATTCGGGTACTTTGGCTGGGTTTCTCCATACCATTTTGCGGTCAGGCGAGATCCGTCTACACCCTGGGAAATCAGGTAATCCCGGACGGCCTTGGCCCGCTTTTCGGATAAAGCCATGTTGGTAGCGTCTGATCCGGTATCATCCGTATGACCTTCAATGAGTATATTGGTATCCTCATATCCTTTAAATACGGCAGCCGCCGCGTTCAGATCGCTTTTATAACTGTCACTAATGGCCGCAGAGTTAATCTTGAAGGCGAGGCTGGCATCAAAGGTCATATTGATCCCTTCCCCGACCCGTTGCACTTCGGCTGTGGGCACCGCCTGGGTAAGTTCTTTGGCCTGTTGATCCATTTTCTTGCCGATCAGATTCCCGGCAGTTCCACCGATGGCTGCACCCGCAAGAATTCCCCAGATACTGCCCCCGGAAACGGCAGCTCCAAGGAGGGCCCCTCCGGCTGCTCCTGCAGCAGTACCTTGTTGTTGTTTATTCATGTTCTGGATGGCTGAACAGCTCATGAGCATGCTCAGGGCCAGGAAAGCAGATAGTGTTATGGATAGTGTTCTTTTCATGATTATAGTATCTATAGATTATTGAGTATTCTGATTATTGACAAACAAGCGCTTTAAACATTTCTTTATTCATATCCTTATATCCCAGTTCGATAGCCCTTGAAAGATCGCCACAAATAGCAGCTTTCTCAGCATCTGACATCATGTTCCGCAAGTCCTGGGCTTTGCTGGTACCGTACTTTTTATCCATTTCCTTAAGTCCGGCATTGCTCTTGGAAATATATACTTCCTGAGAATCCGGATATAAGCGGGCGGCCTCATCGTAAACGGCATAGGCACTCTTAAAGTCGTCATGTACGAGATACATGTCTCCTTCCTGCAGTATATAGTTCACGTTTCCCGGATCGAGTTCTTTAGCTTTATTCAGATAGACCATAGCCGAATCCATCTGTCCCATCTGACGATCGTACAGGGCCGCCATCAGGGCGTAGTTTGAAGCGCGTTGTGCTGTATTCTGATTATTCTCTGTGAGGGCCATTACAGATTCGAGTTGTTTTTTAGAACCTTCGATATCTCCGGTAGCATTCAGGGCCACGGCTTTTTGAAAGTGCCCTGCCAAACTCCGGTCTTTGGTTCTTTTTAAAACATCATCAGCCTCCGCAATGGCTTCGGCGTGCATTCCCAGGCCATTGTAGGCTTCAGCTTTCCCTTCAGAGGCCAGAATTTTGGCATCTTTGGTTTTACACTCTTCTGAAAAGGCGTCATAAAGCCCAAGGGCATCCTGATAAGATTTGGCACTTAGGGCTGCCTGGGCATTCGCATAGGATTCCTGGCATTTTTTGCCCATGGTAAAGGTCTGTGAATAGCTCGTGCCGGTAGCAATCAGCACGGTCAACAATAGTAGTATTCTCGTTTTCATATGTGTTAAAAAATAGTATGGTTATGTATGTAATCCTTTATCGTGTTTATTTTCCAAGCCCATAGGCAATTCCAAAACCGAGGTTCCAGTTGTCATAGGCGTTAATCTTGATGTCGTAGCTCAGATTAAGGAGCAGTTCGATTCGACTCGATATTCGCATGAAGGGCTCGATGCCAAACCGGATAAGACCGAAGGTCTCTTCTCCATCAGTTTCAAATCCTCCTCCCACCTGTACGGCAAGATGGTTGATCACTTTGTAACTGGCTGCCCCGACCAGGCTGACCGGATATTTCCGTTCCAACAACTCCTCTTCGCTCTCCGAGCCATGGGCTTCAACTTCGAATGTCTCAAGGATGATATCTCCATGTACCCCCAAAGCCCATCTTTCACTAAGGCTGTAATTATAAGCTATCATCCAGGAAGGCCTATTGATTCCCCGTACTCCGCCATTTTCGAACCCATTCAGAATGTGCGTATGGGAGAGCAGCAGGCTTAAACTATGCTTGTGATGTTCCCGTACCCGTTCTCCGGGATGGAAAGACTCTCCGGACTCATTATGGGCTTCTTTTTCCTGACCAAATGATATACCCGTACCAATGATCAACAGGAACATCAGAGCGACGGAGTTGAGGTATTTCATAATCATAAATTTGTCTCCAATGCCGGGGTTCTGGTTCATTTACCCAATTCCTTTTTGATCTCTTCCTGAACACTTTCAAACCGACCCTTGAGTTCAGAGGATATCTTGGTGCTAACACCTTTAAGTTTACGGAGTTTGAGCGATAAATAAATACTGAAAATTCCGGCAGTGACTAAAGCCAGTCCGATCCAGAAAACAATGGTCATACCGGCAAAGGCCGGATTCCAAAGGAGCAGGAAAGAGAAGAGAACTCCCAGAATCCCAAAGGCGAGCAAGGTGCCCCATCCGGAGTTATCTTCATAATTCTTAAGGTCCAGGGAGAAACTGATAGCCCCGATGGATCGGAACAATACCAGAAAGCCGAGACTGAAGGCCAGAATAATTTCTGTAATACCTGGTTTTGCAATAAGAAGTACACCTACCAGAAAGGTCATGATTCCGAAGATGAGCGTCCAACCCCAATTTTCCAATTCCTCTCTATTGGAGACAGAAAAGATGATTTCAATAGCTCCTGAGATCACAAAGGACCATCCGAAGAAAAGGGCCAGGGCCAAAAAGGAGTTTTCAGGAGAGACAAAACTATAGATTCCCCCAGCCAGGAAAATCAGGCCAACAATTAATAGGATATACCAGTTTTTGACAGAATTACGGACGGTTTTGATAGATTGCATGAGTTGGTTTTTTAAAAAAAAGCCTTGGCCACGCTTCAGATTAGATAGAAGGAAGGAGGCGTGGCCAGGCAGCTAATTACTTAACACCCGGAAATATAGGACAAAAGCACAGGAACGAAGTTTAACCTAACCCTAAAGACGTTCAAGATTATAATATTGTACAAAATGCCGGAGAAGAATCGTAAAAAGGCTACACTATTCCAGGATTTGAGCCGTCCTGTACTTGGAAGGGGTGCGGCCCGTTTTTGACTTAAAAGCCTTATTAAACGTAGTTCTGGACTTGAAGCCCACTTCCCGTGCAATGCCTTCCAGACTCAGGTGTTTCCATTTTGTATCATCCAGATTTTTCAGGGCATACTCAATCCGTTTTTCATTGAGGAGTTGATTAAAATTCATTTTATAACTCCTGTTAATCATGGCGGAAAGGGCATTTCGGGATACATTCAAATGAGAGGCCAAATCTGCCTGACGGAAAGAAGGCTCTAAATAGGCCTGCTCTGACTCAAAATAGGCTTCTATTAAGGATCTGAAGTCCCGATCCTGCGCACTCAGGTTGGCGTTCGTCTCACCTTTAGCGGGCATCCGTTTTTTAATGTTTTCGCTGTGCAATGTGCCATACAGCACATGGGGTTCCAGAAAAAGGCCCAGAAATACGATCAGCAGGGCCGTAGTAATCAGAAAAGCACCGTAGACGTAAATATTCAGGTTAGCAGGATCAACGAGCAAAAGCAGCACCAGTATTGCAAAACAGAAACCCAGAAAAAGGGATATCCAATTGATCCAGATAAGTTTGCGCTTTCTGGAATTCCCTCCCGGGTTTTTCCGGTACTTCAGGGTCTTATAAAAAGTTATAGACATTAAAATAGCTCCCAGACTCAACTGAAATAAATAGTGCCAGTTACTGGAAATCAAACTGACCTTGTCGAAGACCATGATATCCGGATTGGTTGTTAAATTCCCAAGGTGTTCAAGTTTCACAGCTGAATTTTGAACATAGAAAGGCGTTAATTCTGCCAGGTGCAACAACGGGATGAGAAAGAGGGCGTAATCGGAGCGCGAAGGGGTGTTTTGGTTTTTACCTATGGCCTTTGCGAGCAGATAAAGCGAGATGGGTATACAGTAAATAAAAGGGCTGGCGGTCCTGTAAAAATGAGGGTAATCGAGCAATAATCCGCTGGTAGCCAGGAAAGAGAGAAGAGCATTATAGGCCAGCGAAAAGATAAACAACAAAAAAAGGAACTTCTGGTACCTGTTCCTTTTGTGTTTAGCCGCAATAATGCTAAAGGCCAACAAGCCGATAACCGTAGCTATAAGTGATATGATACTGACGAAGTCCAAAAGCCCCTTCCTTCTAAAAAAGGTCTTTAAATATAGTGAATCTGTTGGAGTATTCCATAAGGTTCAGATAATTCTGAGCCATACAGGGTGCAGGGCAGGTTCGCCCGTGGATGACGGGGGGTGGTAGTGCGGGATCAGCGCTTGCTGAGTTCTCTTTGGATTTCGCTCTGAATCTCACGGTATTTGGCTACTAACTCTTCGGAAAGACGAGAGGAAATGCCCTTTAATTTACGAAGCCTTAAGGACAAGACCAGATTGTAGGCGCCTGCCGAAAGAAAGGCAAGCCCGGTCCATACTATAATCAACCCCCCGGATAGCATATGACTCATCAGCAAGGCAAAGGAGAAAAAGATACCGAGAATGGCCAAACCCATCAGGATCCACCAGTATTTCGCACCGTAATTCCTGATGTCCAGCGAAAAAATAATGGCGGCAATGGATCTGAACAAAACCAGAAACCCCATAGTGAGGGTCATCAGGAGAATCGTGAAATCCGGATTTGAAACAAAGAGTACCCCAACGAGCAACGTGAGAACGCCCAAAACAAAGGGCCAACCCCAATTGTGCATTTCTCTTCGGTTAGCCAGGGAAAAAACAATCTCAATCAGGCCCGCCAATATAAAACCAAAGCCCAATAGCGTGGCAAGGGCAATCAGGGCTTCCACAGGACGCACCAGAACCATAAAGCCAACTGCAAGGTAGATCAGGCCGATCAATAGAATGATATACCAGTAGCTGACCGAAGTTCGAATCGATTTGATTTCCGTATAATCCATAATTTCTATTTTGTCTGGAGTACCCGAACAAGGCGCCTTAAAATTGGGATGGCACTTGCGTTCTCGCAGGAAATTACTAAATAATCCTATAATACGGATGTATTCATTCCTGTAATCGGCCAACAGCTTGTCTTTGGAATGAAAAAGCCTGCTCCGACTTCAACTTTTGGTTTCAATGAGCGTCTGCTGAAGGTCTTTGTTTTACTGAACTTCCCGTATTTCAATTTCCTCCGGAAGAAAAGGGAGCTCGAGAAGTTCAAACCAATCCAGGTCAAAAGTAGTTAGGGTGACCCCACCTTCTGTTGAACCGTCCCCACGGATATAGGAAATCGCAATCGTCCCGGAGGAGAGATCTACCCCGTAATTTCCAAAGAGGACGCGGTCTCCCGTTGCCTGTTCAATTCGCTCCTGCAGTTCAGGCAGAAAGGGATTTTCACCTTCAACCAGAGCGGCTGCATCAAAGTCATAAACCGCCGGTTGTGAAAAAAACAAGCTCGGTTGCTGATAAATGAAATCCACCAATAATTGGTTTCCTGAGAATCGCGAGTCAAACATACCTGGCCCCTGAGCCGGCAAATCTGGAGCATTTCCTGAACGTACAAAATTACCGGAGGAGGCATTGAAAACTACATAAGAGGTATCTCTGTTGAAAATCCAAAGTTCATTGCCGTTAAAAGTAGCGGCCTGAAAATCCGGGTTTAAATTCAAAGTCTCCAGCACAGTACCAACAGACAGGTCTATGAGGGAAAGCAAGGGGTTACCGGATGCCTGATCCCGATAATAAATACCGAGTAAATCCCCTTCAATACTATAATTCTCCACGGTTGAGGGCACCACAAGAGGAAGGAAAAGATCCCTGCACGCTGAAGCCCCACGATCAAAGATTCTAAGGGCAAATTCCAATGCCATGGCATCGCCCTGGCGGGTGTAGGGCAACACCACAAAATCTTCATTCCCACTGACATCCCGGATGACCTTTGGAGTATCTGTTTCGCTACTGAAACCACAGACGTCATTGACGGAGAAAGTCAGACCGGTATTCAAATCCTTATAGTAGGCCCGGGAGAGTTGCTGCTGCCAGAAATAAAACCCTACCGCATTTTCATCTACATCCCTGCGTCCAAAAATCAAAAAATCAAGGCCCAACTCATCGTTGAGATTGGTGATCATTGGAGCACTTCCATCGTTGAGCACATCCATTTGAAGCTCTTCCGATCCTGAGGTCAAAAAGGTGCTTAGGCGAATCAGTGGAACGGCTTTCTCAGGCACCGGATCGTCCTCGGAACATCCCCAAATCAGGAGTATTGCGCCCAGAAAGACCATAAGCGGGAAAGGCCTGAAAAAGGTGTGTGACATGTGGTCAAAGATACTATTTTAGATAATGATCCGGTTTCCCTGAATGTATTCCTTTAGTGAGATACTTACACGAATTAGATATTCAATTAGTCAGAAATACCTATTTTTCGCCCTGTTTTAAAAAATGAATTTCCTTTTCCATGAGTCCGCGTCAGAACTATAAAACCCTAAGAGGTCTTCCTTTACCTACTTTTTTTGGGGGTCTTTTCCTGATGAGCCTTTTGTTTTTTCCAGGCTGCCTGAAGGCACAGCACGATACACTCTGGGTAAAGAATGGCAATGTCCTCTACGGAGAGATAAAGGGGTTTAGTTCCGGTATTCTTAAAATGGAAACACCGTATAGCGACGACGACTTCACGATTGACTACGATGAGGTTCAAAGATTGGTATTGGAGAGGCGCTGTCTGATTATTTTGACAGGAGGGGAACGTATGTTCGGATTTTTACGATCGAAGGAAGATGGAAAAGTAACTATTTACTCCACAGAGGGGACCCGCGACGCATTGGATTTGAATGAGGTAACCTCCATACAGGTGATTGAGAAAGATTTATGGAGTCGGTTTTCCGGCTATATCGATTTTGGGTTTAACCTGACGAAATCGAATAACCAGCGCCAACTGAACGTGGATGGCGGAATCTCCTATACCGGTTTTAAATGGATAATGAACACCAAAGTTTCGTCTCTTTTTGCCGATCAGGACAATGTGGAATTAACCCAACGTACCAGTATTGATGCTCAGGTTAACCGCCTTTTTTCAGATAAATGGTATATCCTGGCCTCAGGTTCTTACCTTTCCAACACAGAGCAAGACCTGCAAGGGCGTTACAGCGGAAAGCTGGGAGCAGGACGTTTTCTGGCCATAACCGATAAGTTGCTATGGGGCCTGGCTACCGGTTTAAACCTCAACATAGAGAATTACGACGATAGCAGCTTGAACAAGGAGTCGGTTGAACTCTTTGTTTCCAGCCGGTTCAATATGTTTGATTTTAAGGACCTCAGCCTGGACACCAACATCGACATCTATCCGAGTTTGTCGGAAAGGGGAAGGGTACGGGTGGATTACAACCTGAACGTCAAATACGACCTTCCGTATGACTTCTATGTAAAGACGAGTTTCCAGTTCAACTACGACAACCAGCCCCCGGAAACGGCCAGCCAGTTTGACTATATCCTCACCAGCGGGTTTGGCTGGAGTTTTAATTAGCAGTGTTCTAAGACTTTTCTGAGGCGCGAGCTGGTGCGCTGGCCTTCGAATCCCGGAGACGGAACGAAAAAAGCCACCCGAAAGATTACCTCGCTACGCTCGGTGATCCCTTTAGCTCCCGTCCTGCAATTACAAACCCTGCCCTGGCTGCGCCAGGACTCGGTTTTGTATTCCAGAAAGATTCGCTCAAGCAAGCTTGGCTCATCTTCCTGAAACACAAAACCCCACCGGATTCCCGGTGGGGTTTGTGAGTGATCGTGGAGCCGGAGGGATTCGAACCCTCGTCCAAACAAGCAATAATAACGCTTTCTACATGCTTAGTTTTTGTTTGATTGTCGGCGCGCAACTGACCAAAAACCGCCCATTACGCACTTAGCTTCTTTAGATTTGCCCGGAAGCCGAAGCTACTTCCAGGCTATGTTGATTTTTATGGTGCCCCCAGGAGGGTCGCCATCAACAAGGGCTACCCGGGGACATTTAGCTTTCCCGCCTTGCGGGACTAGGCCTTAACTTACTATAATTCAGTTAATTAGGCTGCTAAAGCGTAGTTAGACTCGCCATTTAAAAAATGTGAGTTATGAGATTAACGAGCTGTATCCCAGCGCTCGGCATGCTTACATCACCACTGATCTCGCTGTCAAAACCAGTCGGCCCCATAAATCAAAGAACGATTTTATGCGTTGGTTCTTTACCGAAATATCGCTTCGGGAAAGAGCACGCAAAGGTACGCATTTATAAGGACTAAACTCCCAAATTGTTCCTCTGAAAGTATTTGCATACCCTTGGGATTCCACCTATTTTTGAGCAAATTTCATACCAAAACGGATTATGACCTTCGGATTAATACGCGAACGCAAAAACCCCCCGGATCACAGGGCTGTTCTCTCACCAGCAGCCTGCCAAATAGTGAAGAATCGTTTTCCTAAGGCTCATTTTTTGGTAGAATCGTCATCCGTCCGTGATTTCTCAGATCAGGAGTACCGGGATGCGGGTGTTTCCGTGGTTGAAGATATGTCCGGGTGTGATGTGCTCCTGGGTGTTAAAGAAGTCCCTGTCGAGTCACTTATTCCCAATAAAAAGTATTTTTTCTTTTCACATACCATCAAGAAACAACCCTATAACCGCGACTTGCTCAGGGCCATACTGAATAAGAATATTGAATTCTATGACCACGAGGTGATCACGAACCCGTCAGGAAATCGCCTTGTAGCCTTCGGACGTTATGCGGGTATTGTCGGGGCGTATAACGGTTTACGGGCCTTTGGGTTGAAGACCTCAAGTTATGATTTGCCAAAGGCAGGAACGCTTTCAGACCAGCAGGCTTTGATTGATGAACTTCGAAAACTGGAGCTTCCACCTATTAAAGTTCTGCTCACTGGTCGGGGTAGGGTAGGGAGCGGTGCCCAGGAGATCCTGGATGGCATGGGGATGCAAAAGGGTGCGGTCCAGGAGTATCTTACAACGCAATTTCCGCACCCCGTGTATTGCCAGATTGATGCCTCATTTTACAACAAGAGACAAGATGGAACCCGGGGTAATAAAGAGGATTTCATCGCGCACCCGGAGCGCTATGTATCCAATTTTTTTCGATTTTCCAAAGTGACGGACCTTTACATTGCCGGCCACTTTTACGGAGACGGGGCACCATACCTCATCACGCGGGAGGATGCCCGTCACCCCGATTTTAAAATTCGGGTAATTGCCGATATCAGTTGCGATATCGATGGTCCTGTAGCCCCAACCATCCGGGCTTCTACCATTGCAGACCCCATATACGGCTATAATCCCCATACAGAGCGCGAAACCCATTTCCTGGAATCTGATGCCATCGCTGTGATGGCCGTCGACAATTTACCCACTGAACTTCCCAGGGACGCCAGTGAGGGTTTTGGTGCTGCTTTTGTGAAATCGGTGATCCCGGCATTTTTCAATGGGGATAAGGACGGGATACTCGAACGTGCCCGGATGACCCGAAAGGGTAAGCTGACTCCGCGATATGCCTATCTACAGGATTATGTAGATGGGGAATAGCCGATCTACTTAGGATCTTCAACCACTACGTTCCAGGAAATGACCGGATGTTCTTTAGGGGCCGTATAGGCGCCCAAAGCCTTCAAGGTAAGATCTAAAGAATTCTTGATCTCCAAAGTCTTGACCTGAAGCGTAACTGTTTCACCCGCCGGGATTTCAAATACCGGAGAACTGCTGTAAAAGGTATACTCCATGGCGTTTTCGAAGAGCAAGTCTGAACTCGTCTGATTTTCAAGTACGACTTTTAAAATTTGAGTCTCCGGAATGTAAGACGCTTCTGCAATCTTAACACTGGCTTTCATCAGTGGAATGAGCCATTGCGCTCTCCCCACCCAAAGACGATTATATATGGCTACCGTGCGACGCTCCATAAGGGCCTGCCGTACCGCATCTACACTGCGTGTTTTCGCGAAAACCACCGTCAGGGGTCTGTGTTTTCCAAAATCGATATAGTCCCATTCAATCAGCCCGTGAATATCACTGGTGCCCATAATGGTGAGGTTTTGGTCCAGGGCAATTTGCAGGGCTTCTTCTGAATAATCCGTGGTATTAATAACTTCGATCCCGTGCAATTCTCCGCTTTGGATGCGATCTTTCTGAAAAACACTGAGCACAGGATTGCCTTTTGGCTGCTGGGCATACCAGGCAGGATGATTCCAGAAAACAAAGGCACCCTGATCTTTAGCTTCTTTAAAAGGGACTTTGGGGTCGGCATCCAGAAGGGTGTTGGCATCTTTAATAAAGACTGCGTTGTTATGCCCGACCGGCGCCCCCCTCGTAATCTCTGATCCGTGCACGATAATCAAATCGTGTTCTTCAGCTTCCGCCAGTGCAAGTTCATAGGACCTGTTTCGGTCCGGATGCGGGATGTCCTCAGCATGGGGTTGGTATTCCAGATGCTCCGTAAGGGAGATGACATCTAAACCCTCACGTAGTGCTTCCATGACCCGGATATCGGGCCAAACGCTTCCATCTGAAAATACGGTGTGCTGGTGAAGATCGGTGGTCAGGCTCAGGTAGCCCGGAATGTCCGGGAAGGTAACCGGTCTAGTACTTTGATGGCTGTGCTGTTGTCCGTAGTTGTTAAAGACAAGCCCAAGGATGAAAAATGCGAGTAACGAACTCCGAAGGTGGAAATACATGATACTTTTTACCTAAAAATACCCCGAAAACCTGAAACTAAAGCATTATGCATAGTAGGAAACTGCTTTTTTATTGCGGAGGGTGGATACATGAATAAAAAAACCGCCAGTATATCGGCGGTTTTTATCGTATTCTTAAAACCATACCCCAAGATATGGTTTTGAAAAGAAAGGAATTATTTGGGGCGTTTAAAGATAAACCGGGTAATAAAAATACCGGTCCCATCTCCTTTACCAGAATCGCTTTCCACACCACTGGTGACAAAAGCGAGCTCCCATCCGTTCTCTATCATGGTGTTGACTTTCGAAGAAAGCAAAGCGTCATTTGAGGCTATATTCTGAAAATTGATACCTGTGGCACTGTAGAAGTTTAAAATCTTGGTCTCTTCGAAATTATCTACTTTGGCCTCTGCTCTTTTTGACTTATTCTGTTTTTTGTTATCCTCTGTTCGTTCTGTAGTATAGTCCAAATAACTCTTATCTTCTTCTGAAGAAATAATTCTGGACCTTCCCAGACCCATAGGGACCACAGACTCGATACTTGTTATTATTCGGTATTCGTAGGCCTGGGCCGCCAGATCAGGAATCGAAGTAATTAACAAGGCGATAAGAACTAATTTTTTTAGCATGGTATTACAATTAGAGTTTTAGTTGATAAGGGGGTAATGCATTAACAGATCCGTGGCCTTAATATTGCTATGAATGCCCTATTTATAATTCATATCAAAAAGTAATGGGACGTATATGCTCGCGCTTCGCCTGTTCAATGAGGTCTTTGATTGCGGTATTAAGAAAATGCTTCCTACGTAATTCTTTGTCCAAAAATATCCGGAAAAGTCTAAATTAGGATTTAGAAAAAGCCAGGCGTTTTCGATGCCATTGGCCTACGTATACGCTCCAACCTGCGCCCATGAATCCTGCAGCCCAATACATCCTCGATCAACCCGAACCATTTCGGACTATTTTGTTACAACTCCAATCGCTTATTGAGCAGGCTGTTCCCGACTATTCCCTGAAATATAAGTACAGACTTCCCTTTTATTACCTCAAGGACAAGCCTTTTTGCTATCTGAATTGTTCGAGGGATTATGTGGACCTCGGCTTTATGCGAGGCGCCTGGCTCCAAAGCCATTCTCAGGTACTGGTCTCTGAGGATCGAAAAGTCGTCAAGTCCCTGCGCTACCGATCGGTGGAGGAAATCGATGTGGAAATATTGCTCGCGGTACTTCAGGAAGCAGTGCTGGCTCAGGATAGAAAAAACTGGCGTCCTCCTCTGAAATCACTTTAATGCGAACCGGTAATCGGGCATTCCTGGATTCAGAGGGAGTCAGAACTGATTTACAGTACTCCTAAGAGCTGTCAGTCGACTAAGCAACCTTTCTAATTGATCCAAAGGCAACATATTGGCACCATCGCTTTTGGCGTTGGCCGGGTCAAAATGGGTTTCGAGAAATATCCCATCGACCCCGGCTGCAATGCCCGCCCGGGCAATGGTATCGATGAGTTCAGGGCGGCCTCCGGTGACCCCGGAAGTCTGGTTGGGTTGCTGGAGGGAATGGGTTACATCGAGGACAACCGGTGCAAATTGCTTCATGAGGGGGATTCCCCGGAAGTCTACAATCATGTCCTGGTAACCGAACATCGTGCCCCGATCGGTGATCCAAACCTGGTCGTTGCCGGAATCTGTAACCTTATTTACGGCATGACGCATACTCTCCGGGCTCATAAACTGCCCTTTTTTCAAATTGACTACTTTTCCGGTTTCGGCCGCAGCCACAACGAGATCTGTCTGCCGCACCAGAAAGGCCGGTATTTGCAGAACGTCGACATATTGAGCCGCAAGCCCGGCATCGCTGACCTGATGAATATCCGTTATGGTGGGCACTTCAAAAGCCTCAGACACTTTCCGCAAAATTTTCAGGGCTTTTTCATCCCCAATACCGGTAAAGGAATCGACCCGGCTTCTGTTCGCCTTTTTAAAACTCCCCTTAAATATGTAAGGGATACGCAACCGATCGGTTATGCCCACTATGGTTTCGGCAATACGCATGGCCATATCCTCTCCTTCAATGGCGCAGGGCCCTGAGAGTAGAAAGAAATTATCTCCGGAGGTATATTTCAATTGCGGGACGGTGGAAAGATCCATTTCTTAAAATTTTGACAAAGATATGAAGGAATGCGGGAGCTTTTAATACATTGATGCTCTAATCCCTGTTTTTCAATGCGCCTTCGTTTGCTCCTCCTGTCCCTGCTTCTGTCCTCTGTGATGTACTCCCAAAGAACCGAACGGGGATTTGGCCCGGTGCATCTGGAGCGGAATAATTTTCAGCTCAACCTGTTGCTTCCCGGTTTTCAATATGAATTCGGACTGGCCCGAAATCTCAGTGTTGGAGCTGAGGTGGGGTTAAGCCTGGCAACGCCCAGAGAAGGATATTCGGTGGCCCCTGCATACAGAGCTTTCTCCCGCTACTATCATAACCTGGAGAGCAGAGCCCGTCAGAATAAGAATGTCTCCGGAAACTCTGGAAATTACTTCTCTGTTTCCTTTCAGCAGTTTTTTGTGGAGTGGGAATTGCTGGGGAATCTGGATAATGAAGGCCGGGATCTGAATTTTCTGGGAGTGGTTTACGGAATTCAAAGAAGTTACAACAACGGTTTTGGTTTTGGAGTGGAAGCCGGAGCGGGAAATTATTTTAGAAATCGCATAACGGGGGGTATAGGGCCTGTTTTCAACCTGAGGATCAGTTGGAACCCTTTTCGCAAGAAAAAGCCGAAAGGCCCACCGGGTTTTGAGCCGTAATCGGGATTATGCGCTGGCGATGAAGCCTGTCTGGGGGCAATGCCCCCCACCCCTGTTTTCAAGATACAACGATCCACTGCTAAACCCTGGCGGCGCTATTATTTTTAACACTGTGCGTCATAAACAGACTCCAAAAATCTATACTTCACGCCCCCATAGACATTGGCCGAATCCGGTCAGCGGATCCTTGAAGCGGAAACTTTCATTAAATAAAACACAACAAAAGCATTTCCAGGAGAATTAGACGTATCTTTGCGCGCCTAAAATCAGCACCTATGGCTACGATCAAAAATATCGCCATCATCGCACACGTCGACCACGGGAAAACAACCCTCGTCGATAAAATTCTTCATTATTGCCAGCTCTTTAGGGAGAATGAGCAAACCGGAGATCTTATTCTGGACAACAACGATCTGGAACGCGAGCGCGGAATTACCATTGTTTCCAAAAACGTCTCGGTGACGTACAAGGACACAAAAATAAATATCATCGATACTCCTGGCCACGCCGATTTTGGCGGGGAAGTGGAACGCGTACTCAATATGGCCGATGGGGTTTTGCTCCTGGTCGATGCTTTTGAAGGACCGATGCCGCAGACCCGCTTTGTGCTCCAGAAAGCACTCAGTATGGGCCTGAAGCCTTGTGTGGTCATCAATAAGGTCGATAAACCAAACTGTACCCCGGAAGAAGTTCACGAACAGGTTTTTGACCTGATGTTTGAACTCGGGGCTGAGGAGTGGCAATTGGACTTCCCTACAGTCTATGGGTCCGCCAAGGAGAACTGGATGGGTGAAGACTTCGCGAAACCTACCGGTACGATTGCGCCCCTATTGGATATGGTGCTGGAGCATATCCCGACTTTTGAACCTGAAGCGGGGACCACTCAAATGCTGGTCACTTCTCTGGATTTTTCATCTTATACCGGGCGGATCGCTATTGGAAGGCTTCAGCGCGGTCACCTTAAGGAAGGTCAGGCGGTCACGCTGGTCAAAAGGGATGGGCGGCATGTGGCTACCCGTATTAAGGAGCTCTATACGTTTGAAGGACTTGGCCGCAGCAGGGTTCAGGAACTGCAAACCGGGGATATTGGAGCCCTCGTGGGCCTTGAGGGATTTGATATTGGAGATACAATTGCCGACAAAGAAAATCCGGAGGCCCTGGGAAGTATTGCTATTGATGAGCCTACTATGAGTATGCTCTTTACCATAAATGACAGTCCTTTTTTCGGACAAGATGGAAAGTTTGTAACCTCCCGGCATATCAAAGAACGCCTGGAGAAGGAACTGGAGAAAAACCTGGCGCTTCGTGTTAAGGAAACAGATAGTGCAGATAAGTTCATGGTCTATGGCCGGGGTGTACTGCACTTGTCCGTGTTGATCGAAACCATGAGACGAGAAGGATACGAACTGCAGATTGGACAGCCCCAGGTCATTTTAAAAGAGATTGACGGGAAACAGTGCGAACCCATTGAATCCCTGACCATAGATCTTCCGGAAGCCGTTTCCGGGAAAGCCGTTGAAATGGTGGCCATGCGTAAAGGAGAAATGACCAAGATGGAGTCCCGTGGAGATCGCATGCTTTGTGAGTTTTTGATTCCTTCCCGTGGGATTATCGGGCTTCGGAATCAACTGCTGACCGCTACTGCCGGAGAGGCGATCATGGCGCATCGTTTTCTCGAATACCAACCCATGAAAGGAGAGGTTCCCCAGCGGCAGAATGGTTCTATGGTTTCTATGGAGAAGGGCAAGGCGATTCCCTATTCCATCGACAAATTACAAGAGCGGGGACGCTTTTTTATCGACCCGGGTGAGGATATTTACGAAGGTCAGGTGATCGGCGAGAATTCCAGGGGGGACGATATGGTTATCAATGTGACCAAAACCAAGAAACTGACCAACGTCCGGGCCGCTGGTTCGGATGACAAATCCCGGATTGTACCGGCCATAAAGTTTTCTCTGGAAGAAGCTCTGGAATATATTCAGAAGGATGAATATGTAGAGGTGACCCCGAGCCACCTGCGGTTGCGTAAAATATTCCTGAAGGAGACAGAGCGCAAGCGCGCTAAGTCTTAGACGGCTCTTCTACCCGAGGTAGAGTTCCGGGTGATTCACCAGACAGCCCGTAGCGGCACCTATAATGCCCGCGTGATTTTGCAGTCCCGCCGGGACGACTTCCGTTTCGATTTTAATGTATTTTTCATATTCCTGGAAGTATTTTGAGGTGCCGCCCCCAAGGATGATCATATCCGGGTTTACAATAAGCTCCACAAGTTCCAGGAACTTATTGAATCGTTTCCCCCATTTTTTCCAGCTGAGTCCTTCCGCCTCTTTGGCAGAGGCCGCAGCCCAGGATTCAATTTTGTCGTATTCCTTGTAGGGGATTTGCCCCAGTTCAAAATTCGGGATAAGCCGGCCATCCAAAAACGCGCCACTGCCCAGGCCCGTACCTATAGTAATCATCACTATAAAGCCTTTCAGACCTCTTCCTATGCCGTAGTTCATGGTCGCATAACCGGCGGCGTCCGCATCATTGATGACCGTAAAATCGTTACCCGAGGCTTTCTCGAACAACTTTTCAATCGGTACATTCAACCAGGACTTATGCAGATTTCCCGGGGACTTGCAGACTCCTTTTTTGACCACGGTTGGGAAACCACAGCCTACAGGGCCTTTATAGTTAAAATGTGCAGTGATTTCAGCCACTACCCGGGCCATTTCCTCAGGCTTCCGACTCTCCGGGGTTGGGATCCGGAACCGGTCAGATAGCATTTCACCGGTTTCCATGTGAATCAGGGCTCCTTTAATGCCCGAGCCGCCCACATCTATTCCGAGTACTTCCATGTATTGGTATTGGTTTTGCCCTGCAAAGTACTAAAAAAGATCGGGTCTGCGCAGTTCAATTCAGCACGCCCTTTTGGTGAAGAAAATCAAAAACCAGCTGGTCAGCCGGGGCAACCAGCTGGCGATCTGAGTACGTCAGCCAAACGATTTCCCGTATTTCTGAAGCGGGTTTCAGGGCGCCTTCATATCGGGCCGTGTAGCAGCTCAGCCGGACTAGGGTCCCCGGAGGCTGGGCATCTGCAGGGGCTTCGAAAATACCCAGGAGCCTGATGCTATCTGGTATCAGAATCACCCCCATTTCTTCCTCGATCTCACGCATCAGGGCCTGGTGCTCTGGTTCCTCAGGCAGTCGTTTCCCCCCCGGAATATAGTAGCGGCTTTTTCCTTCACTCCTACTGGCGAGTATTTGCCCATCCTTGAGATGTATCCAACTCACAGCTTCTATAATCTGGTCAGAGGGTTCGATATAGTAGTCGATGGAATCCAGGGAATGGTTCGGATCGATCAGATCCAGCGTGTGGTCGACGACCCGGCCTAAACCGGTAAGGGTACCACTGCGTTTATTGCGCCCCAAAGCACTGCTGATGGTCTCATCCCTATTTCCAAAAGGATAGCCGCCACGCCTAATCCAAAGCAGATTCAACAAATGTTGCATCAGTACATTGCCGAGTTGGTCGATAGAGACAGCTATTTGAAGACAATATTCGCCCAGCCCGCGAAATCCCCCTTTAATGAGGCTATGGAAGATGCCGTAAATAAAACCGAATACCCCGGTGGTCAATAAGAGGATAATAGAAATAAAAAAAAGCAGCAAACCGATCAGGGGGTGGGTTTTACGGTCCGGTTGCTCCCTTTTTTTGCGGTAAATCATGGTATAGTAGTACTATTGGAGAACCCTGGAAACTATGCTTTCGGACTCCAGTATTTATGGCTCAGAAAGAAAAAGATACAAAGAATACCAGTAATTATGGCAATTCCTCCAAAAACAGAAGTCTGGCTGTATTCATTAATAAAGGGTAAGATTACCAGGGGAGCAATAAATTGGCCCAGAAACCAGAATGTCGTGAGTTTTCCGATTTCCCTTCCCCGGATAGCAGGAGGTGCGAGCTGCATAACGAGAATGTTGGCATTGGGTATCAGCAGGCCCATACCCAATCCTGCAATGACGAGCCCGATGACAACCAGGCTATAGGTATGTCCCAAAGCGATCACTAAGAAGGCCAGAGCCATCAGCCCATAACCCAGGCCGAAGATAACGCCATGGCTGAACCGGCCTTTTAATCGGGCGTAGTTAAAGGAAGATATAGCCGAAGACAGGGTACTCCCGGCGACGGCGATTCCAATAAGACTGTTCTTTTCAACACCCAGATCTTTGAGGTAAAAAGGAATTTGTATGGGTAATATAAAAAAGAGTACCCACATGAGCATGACGTTTATAAATACAAGCCAGATCATCGGAGGTGATTTTACCCCTGTCTTGGTGGTCGTATCCGTTGCGACCACGGCAGTGGCGGGTTCGGGTAAAAAACGGAGCGCAAAGGGCAGTATGGCCAGGGCGAAGAGGTACAGAAGAAAAGGGGTTTCCCATGAAATGTCTGCCAAAAAACCACCCAGGGTAATAAACAAGATGCCCGCCACAGACATCACGGCGATTTGTAGCCCCGCAAATTGTTGTCGGGCCTGTCCCTGATAGTAGTCTGCCACGAGGGTAGTGACAATGGTCATGGAAATTCCGACACTCACCCCCAGCAGGGCCCTTCCGGCGAGAATGCCGTAAATGTTATTCAGCCAAAATCCTGAACTTCCGGCAATAGCGTATAAGACAAGGGCGCCCCCCAGGAGCTTAAGCCGGCCGGCACGGTCGATGAACGCCCCGGCCAGAGTAGCGGTTAACGCAATAAAAAGGGCGGGGAGGGACAGGGATAATTTAACCAGGGCAGGACCCTCAGGCAGGTCTTTGAAATGCGCACTCATGTCCGGCAGACTTGCAGAAATCGTGATCATTGAGGCAATGGTAAGGCTGCTGACCAGTAACAGACTCGTCTTTACCTTCGCGGAGTTGTGATCCATAGGTATGGTTGCTTCGGTGGAAGTCCAGCTTAGTGGATGAACTAAACCATTTGACCCTTCATCAGTTTTGGGAGCATTTCTTTAAAATTTTCTTTTTTATTCAGGTGGGGTAGAGGTTCGGAGGGTTCAGGGACTCCAAGGAATTCGCAGAGGGGTTTCCAGCCATCGCGAACATCGTAAACCAGAAGTTTTTCTTCAGGCACGTGGTTTTTGACTTCTTTAATATGAGCATCCCACCGGGCCTGGGCATAGGACTTATCCTGAAATTGGCCTTCGAATTCTCCCGCAAAAAATACTTTTTTAAAAAATTTGATACAACTGACTACTTTCCGGGCCCTGGAACTGGTCAGTAATTTCCCCATCATTTTGATCTTTTCCCCCGGGGTTTGAGGTCCGGCAGTAAAGACGGTGTTGGTGACGCTTTTATACCAGGATTCAAAGTCGCGTACGGTAAGGATCACTTTAGCATCCGGGTATTGTTTCATGTGCTGCTTATACCAGGGATAACCGGGGAAATCCACAGTCCCGTCGAAATCCCGGTAAAGGGATTCCCAATCGGTCGTACCTGTCTCATCGAGGGTTTTCCAATAGGCAAGCATGTCGGGATTAACCAGTAATTCTTTCATGTGATAGACCCGTTTGAATCCGAGTGTTTCCAGGGATCTTTTCAGGGTGGTCGTGCCGGTTCTGGGGAATCCTGCACCGATGATTTTTATAGACATAATTCAGCGTTGTTTAGGGTTATGGAATGTAAGAAATAGTGTTATAAAGGATTTAATGGTCTTCTCCGGCCTCTGAGGGTGGGGGTGGCAATTTAAAGGGTTCTGGTTGGGGCTCCAGCGGCTTAACATCTCGATTACTGAATGCGGGATAATCCAGAGGATAGAGCGTGCTTCTGAAAACACCGAAAATAAACGGGCCCATTGGTTGAGACACACTGCCGTCGGGAAGTTTGTAATTCCCTTTGTAAGGGACCCAGTATTCCCAGACTATGTTGTTTTCCGTATCTAATTCAAACAGGCGGCCCTGCATTCCCTGAGTGATTAGGGTATGTCCGTTTTCCAAACGTTGCGCCCCTGAGATAAAGGCGGAATAAAACGAATACACATCGGGAGCTTTATAGGTTTGATCGGGATTTTCCGGCCCAAAGCGTCCATTGGAATCGAGCAGATAACTGCCTTTTGAGTCCACCGGGGCCTTCCATTGGTGAACGGCGCTGTGGTTCCCTGCTTTTCCAATCGGGATGGCAAAATCCGGAGGAGAAACGGAATCAAAATACTTAAAAGGGGTGTCATAGGTGGCTTTTGAGTCCGGGATGTCATTGTTGTATACCATTAGATTACCGGCACCCGGGTACCCTTCGCGGATCCATTTCACATCGTGCTGAAAATGAAGGATCTGATCCTCCTGCCCCCCCTGTCCGTAATTGGCAGGGTTTCCCCAACGATAAAGTAGATCTCCTCCGTGTCCCCAGCGTCCTCCTGTGCTTCCCCGGGCTTCTTCAGTGGTGGTACTATGGTCAATAATGAAGATTTCGCAGATCTCTGGAACGCTTATCACGATCTGGTCCAGGGCCTCGTTATAAGAAATGGCGTTGGTATGGGTAATATCGGAGCCCTCGTTTTCCAATGTCGCATTGGAAGTTTCATTTCCCAATTCCTTCATTTTGTCCAATTCGGCCTGCCGTTCTGCGTCACTTTTTTTGGGGGTATCGGATGGTTCCCCGCCTCCGTGAATATTAAAATCAATCTTTCGCGGATTCGAGGCTACCACGCCATAATTTGCCTTATCAGGGTCAAATTCCTGAACGAAATGGTCTTTCATATGCCACTGCCAGATGATTTTGCCCCCTTCTGGTTTTACAGGCTGAATCTCAATTATTTTATCGGCCCATATTCCGGCTTTGGGTACGTGCCCTGGATCCCTCCCAAGAGCTATAGCTTCTTCCGGAGTGAGCGTATGGTACGAAATCGCGAGAATGTTACCATTGGGCATAATTTCAATATCGTGATGAAGGAGTTCCTTCTCATTGGCTAATTCAAAGTCCCAAATGACATTTCCGTCCCAGTCGTATTCCCGAATCCTTCCTGCCTGGCCTCCTGCGGCGAAGGTGGGGAAGTCTTCGTCCCGCTCGAGTCGAATCAGATGACCATTGGGTAAGAGATAGGAATTCATGCTATTGAGACGCCCCTTCCACGTGTGAACCACCTTACCGTCTTTATTGATAAGGTAACTCTCCGTACTCTGAGGAGGTTCAAACAAAACCAGACCCTCTGTATCCCGATCGGTTTTGACCAGAAGCCCGCGTTGTGCGGTAATCCCCGTCATAGACCGGGTGTCTTCAGGAGTCCATTCCCGAAGGACCACTGCTGAATTTACTGCAGCCTCGTTCGGGCCGTCAGGCTTTTGGCCCGTGGGCTCATTTTTACATGAAAAAAGAGTAATACAAAACAGGAGGACTAAAAAGCCCTGTAGCGGTCTGTGCATCTGGATGGTTTTAGGTTGTTGGTTAAATGATCCCGGAACCGGGGTGCCCCGGAATCAGGTAAAAGTTACGCAAAAAACGGATAGATTATCTTTTTCTTTCCGAAACTATGCGTTTGTAAACGGCCCCCGTGTTGGTTTTGTAGTTGCCCGTGTGATCAACCGGCTTTCTGAATCACTTCAAAAACCTTGTTCCCGTCACATTTGAGTGTTTTGGATGGGTATTTGAGGATGAGCGCGTAATCGTGGGTGGCCATGAGGATGGTTCGCCCTGTTTTATTGATTTCCTGCAATACTTTCATCACTTCCACACTGGTTTGTGGATCGAGGTTTCCGGTGGGCTCATCGGCGAGTATGAGTTCAGGATCGTTCAACAGCGCCCGGGCAATGGCAATTCGCTGTTGCTCGCCCCCTGAGAGTTCATGGGGGAATTTAAATCCTTTGGTTTTC
>CAKZOC010000096.1 GCA_937136025.1 uncultured Bacteroidota bacterium | reverse complement strand
ATTTGGATTGGTGGAGGCCCGGCGTGACGCCCATTTCGAAGAGTTATACCCCAGAATTCGCTTTAAAAAGAAGGGCTCCTTTACCAAAAAATACAGTCCGAACGAAATAAGGGGCTATGGCTATAACGAGTCTCACTTTGAATCGGTACCCATCACGGAAGAAGTCCGTTTTTTTCGCTTTGATTACATGAGCAATCCAGACATGCCACATGTGTTTCTGAGGGTCGCCCGAAGATATCCCAATCTCATCTTATACGAATGGGAATACGTGCAAGACGACAACAGTTATTTAGATAGTTTTCCCCTTTTCTATCGCCCTGACCAGGATAAATGGGTACGGGTTACCCAGGGTATATTCGGGCTCAAACGGAAAAAACTGCTTCCCTTTTTCCTGGATTGCCCCCAACTGGCTCTTGGCATCCAGAACAAAACCATCAATACCCTTTACGAGATCCTGGAAATGTGGGAAGGGTCTTGTCTCCATTCCAGTCCATAGGGCTTCTAAGGGGATATCTCGTACCCAGGGTTATTGTATGAAAGATACCTTGGGCCAGCCGCAGCGGTTTGACCACTATGGACCCTCCGCAGTCCGCGATTTTCATGCAGGCTTAATGACTGAGTTCATTTAATTGTACTTCTCAAACCAATCAAAGTGCTTCGCGATGATTTCATCTTTGTGTTCTGCCAGATAATCTAAGAAGGCCAGGGCTGTAGGTGAGAGATTTTTGGATTTTTGCCAGATGAGGTTCCAGTGTGTGATTACCGGGAGTCCGCGCATGGGAATAATTTCGAGATCTCCATTTTTCAATTCATTTTTCAATCCGATAAGCGGCATGATCGAGTATCCCAACCCGGCAATCAGGGCCTGCTTCAGGGCCTCATTACTGGTGAGTTCCAGTTTTCTGGGATTCTGTATTGATTTAGAAACCAGGAAGGACTCCATGGCATTACGCGTTGCCGAGCCCGACTCCCTCAATATCAGGGGTTCTTCCTTTAAAATACGGGTTGCGGATCTTTTTTTCGGACCTACCCTGGAGGTTCCGCCCACTAGAAACAGTTTGTTCTTCATCAATTCAACCCGGTTTACCTTCAAGTGATCCGGCAGTACTGATACCAGGGCGAAATCCACTGCATTTTGTTCCAGGCTCCGAATAACCTTGGCCTTGTTGGTGACGTCCATCACCAGATCCACACCGGGATTTGTATCCATAAATCCCGTTAGAAAATAGGGCATAACATACTTGGCCGTAGAAACTGTCGAAATGGTCAGGCGCCCCGCAATATGGCCTTCAAAGGCATGGGTTTTATAATCGATTGCCTGAACCTGGTGCAGGATTTGCTCAGCAGCTTCAGCAATCTCTTTCCCAAAATCGGTTACATACAGCTTGCGTCCTACCACTTCCGTGAGGGGTATGGAGAACTGATCCTGAAAGTTTTTTAACTGAATAGAGACCGCCGGTTGGGTTAAATGTAATTCTTCCGCCGCCTTTGTAATACTCTGATTTTGTGCTATTTTATAAAATATATTGAGTTGGTTGAGTGTATAGTTCATAAATAATATTAATGTTTTTCATCATAAATATAAATAAAAATATATAAAAAACATATTGCAACTTTGTGCCGTTAAAGAGATGTAAATGGCATATTCATACGACTACAAACACACCGGAGATTTTAAATCAGACCAACGTGATACAGAACGCCAGATTGCGTCCACGTCCAGTCCGGTCATTAGCCGTACCAAGGTGGAAGTAATTGCAGGATCGCTCCTTATGGCAATTTTGCTTCTGGGATCATGGAGTCTCGATAATCTTTTTATGACTGAACTCCTGGCTGTTTCATTTGTATGGGGGATCATCAGCCTGTTCCGACTCAAATCACAACCTGACAATACTAGCTATGAAAAACGATAAATACACTGCGATGAAAGAAACGATCACTGACCAAAAAGTGCAACTGGTCAAAGGGAGTTTTACCCCAATGGAAGCCACAGACGTTGTGCTGTCCCTCCTGGATGAGAAGATCAACTTTCACAAATTACAACGTCTGCGTTGGTGCGAAGGCCATTTCGGTGCAGACACCTCTTATGCCGATCAGCGCATTGCGGAGCTTGAAGCCGAGAAGGTGATGGCGCGTAAATTTATTCGCCAGGCCCGGGAAATGGGTAAATGCCTGACTATCAATGGCACCCTGGAAATTACCATAGACAACGGCTAACTCTCACTTAAAACCCAGTACGCGAGAAATTCCCGTATGGATTTACACCTACTCGTCGATAACCTGACGAACCCTGCCCTGCTGTTCTTTTTTCTGGGAATACTGGCGGTCCAGCTCAAAAGCGATCTGGAGATTCCACCCAATTCCTCCAAGTTTATTTCCCTGTACCTTTTGTTCTCCATCGGATTTAAAGGCGGACAGGAATTAGCACACAGCCCGTACGACCCCGAAATACTCTGGTCCCTCCTATTTGGTATTTTTCTGGCCCTCTTCGTGCCCCTCTATACCTATTTTATATTGAGGCGACGGTTTAGTGTAGCAAACTCCGGGGCCATTGCCGCGGCATATGGTTCGGTAAGCGCGGTCACTTTTGTAACAGCTATATCCTTTTTGGAGATCGAACAAATCACTTACGGCGGACATATGGTGGCTGTAATGGCTCTAATGGAAGCGCCTTCTATAATGGTTGGACTTCTATTAATTATGGTTTTTCAAGGTTCAAAAAACAAATCTGAAGTACCATTGAAAGAAGTACTCTCTCACGCATTATTTAATGGTAGTGTGCTTCTCATTATTGGTAGTTTAATTATAGGTTATCTTGCTAGTGATTTACAAGCCGAAGGCATCAAACCCTTTACAACGGACATTTTCAAAGGGTTTCTTGCGGTTTTTTTATTGGATATGGGAATTACTAGTGGTAAAAAACTAAAAGATTTCATTAACAAGGGATGGTTTGCACTGGTATTTGCCATTGTTATTCCAATAATTAACGGAACTCTTGTTGCCGTTATAAGTGGCTCCTTTATTGACAATGCAGGAAACCGATTACTATTTGCGATTCTAGCAGCAAGTGCCTCTTATATAGCAGTTCCTGCAGCAATGAAAATAGCAGTACCAAAAGCAAGTCCAAGCCTATACATCCCGATGGCTTTAGCCATAACGTTCCCATTCAATATTACATTAGGCATGCCTTTTTATTTATGCATCATAAAATATTTTTTTCTACGATATGTCATAATTGTATATTATATTATTAGCCCATGTATATTTTACTTGGTGAATAATAATACCTTAGAATTAGCAGTAGGCATTATATTCAAATTTGTCGTTAGATCGTCATATTCAAGTATCAATGGCATGAGAAAAAGATCGGAA
>CAKZOC010000095.1 GCA_937136025.1 uncultured Bacteroidota bacterium | reverse complement strand
GGTTTCCTATCTTTTCGGAGGCCCCCTGGCAGACCGGTTTCCACCCCGGAAACTCATTGCCAGCGGTCTTTGGATGACCGCCCTGGGAGGTCTGCTCTACGCGACGTTTCCGGGTTTTCAGACCTTGCAGATCCTTTACGGATACTGGGGGTTCACCACGATTTTCCTATGTTGGGCCCCTATGATCAAGGCCACCCGGATCTGGGGAGGGACTGCCTCCCAGGGCAAGGCTTTTGGTTTTCTCGACGGGGGACGCGGCCTTGTTGGTGCTTTATTTGGGGCCCTGGGCGTCCTTATTTTTTCCATATTTCTGGGGGCGCAGATCGCTGAGCCCAACCTTGCCGAGAACCGGGATGCCTTCAGGTATGTGATACTTGTCTCTTCAGGCATTGTCAGTATTGTTGGGGTTTTGGTTTGGGTATTTATGCGTTTGGATCCCAAACAGGAAAAGGCCATCGTTCTCGAGCAGATATCGATCCCTCAGATTAAGCAGGTGATGCGGTTGCCCTCTGTTTGGCTTTTAATGATCATCATTCTCTGTGCGTATGTGGGATATAAGATTACAGATGTGTTCTCGCTTTATGCACAGGATGTGATGTTATACGATCAGGTGGAGTCCGCTCAGGTAGGGATGTTATTACTTTTTATTCGTCCGGTCATCGGTGTACTTATAGGGATTTTAGCAGACCGTACGCAGACAACTTTTTGGTTGCTCGTCAGTTTTGTCATTTCATTTTTTGGTGCCTTGCTTTTTGCCAGCGGGATCATCTCAGCATCGTCCACTTTCCTTTTTTTCATCTCCATCACAGTGGTCGCTGCGGGGGTTTACGCGGCTCGCTCCCTCTATTTTGCCGTTATGGAGCGTGGACGGATACCACTAGTCCTCACCGGCACTGCTGTCGGGCTGATATCTCTGGTCGGTTATACTCCCGATATCTTTGCTGGCCCCGCCATGGGTGTCCTGCTCGATCGTTCTCCGGGAGAAGCCGGGCATCAGGATGTGTTTTGGATGTTGGCCGTATTTTCTTTTACAGGGGGAATTGCAGCGTGGATCTACTACCGCATGTACGGTCTTAAAAATAAGAGGCGTAAAGATGAAAACCAGGCAGTATAGCTCTTGTTTTGCCGTATTCCCCGGGCCCTGGGCTCCGATTCGACTCCCCAAAATTCATTGGGGATAAATCCTTTTACCCTGATTAAATAAGGTCCTTTTCAAATATATTGTAGGAATTTACGTTATAAGAAGTATAACCTTTTAAAAAACAGGGAATTATGCTTAAGAAATGTACTTTTGGGATCGGCCTAATGCTGACCCTCTCTTTGGGTCTGCTCAGTTGTTCAAGCGATGATGATGGAGATGCCAAAGACTGTGATTCATGTTCTGCCCAAGGGCAGACCATCGAACTTTGTGATAATGGGGACGGGACCTATACCCTTTCCGGAGGTGGAGAGTCAGAGACTTTTCCGGCCGGTGATCTCGAAGGGCTTGATCCGGGTGAATTCGTCGATTTAATTTGTGAATTGGCCAATGTGGGCGTATAACCCGCGCATCCAAAACTTTTTTAAAGCCCAATCCGCAATGGATTGGGCTTTTTTTATGCCCTTTCCCCGGTAAGGCGATTTTCTGTGGTTCTGAAAACTTAAAAAAGCGTGCAATAAATTGTATCTTGAAACGGTTCAAGCCAATCTGTTTAAAGACCCTATATGAAATTAGACTTATCCTTTGTACGTTCCCAGTTTCCAGCCTTTTCTGAACCTACACTTCAGGGCTGGGCTTTTTTTGAGAATGCCGGAGGTTCCTATCCCTGCCAACAGGTGGTCGGGCGCCTGACCGATTTCTACATGAAGCATAAGGTGCAGCCCTATTACCCCTATCCCGCCTCCCAGAGGGCAGGTGAATTGATGGATGCCTCTTATAGCCGTATCGCGGCGTACCTGAATGTAAGCCCGGAAGAGATCCATTTTGGTCCCTCAACGACACAGAACGTCTATGTACTGGCAAACGCTATGAGACCTATGTGGCAGGACGGGGACGAAATCATCGTCTCCTGTCAGGATCATGAAGCGAATGCAGGGGCATGGAGGCGGCTGGCGGATAAGGGAATTAAAGTGATTGAGTGGCATGTGAACCCGGAAACGGGAATTTTGGATATTCCTACCCTAAAAGGGCTGTTTACGGATCGAACCCGAATGGTGGCCTACCCCCACTGCTCCAATGTTATAGGGGATGTAAATCCGGTTCGGGAGATTTCGGGACTCGCACATGAACTCGGTGCCCTTTCCGTTGTGGACGGGGTGGGCTATGCACCCCACGGATTTCCAGACCTTAAAGAAATACAGGCCGATATTTACCTTTTTTCCCTGTATAAAACCTTCGGACCCCATCTGGGATTGATGTATGTCGATAAAAATCTGATTGGCAGGATGGAGAACCAATCGCATTTCTTTAAAAAGGGAATCGCCAAAAGCATGATTACCCCTGCCGGGCCAGATCACGCTCAAATTGCATCGGCCCAGGGAATCATCGATTACTTTGATGTTGTTTACGAGCACCATTTTAATGCCGGGGCCTCCCCACCTGAGCGCAACAAAGCCTTAAACCAGCTTTTTCACCAACATGAAGAACGACTGATGGAACCGCTTTTAAAATTCCTGAAATCACGTACGGATATTCGACTCGTTGGCCCTGATCGTGTGACTTCCAGGGCTCCTATCATTTCCATCCTGCCTTTGAAAAAAGACATTAACGAGGTGTATCAGGCGCTTGTTGGCCATAAAATTATGCTGGGTATTGGGGATTTCTATGCGGTTCGCCCTCTTTTGGATATGGAGATCCCGGGAGATCCCGGAGTCATCCGAATGTCTTTTATGCACTACACGAGCCCGGAAGAAATCACTCAGCTCATCGATGGACTGAAAGCAGCTTTGTAGCCGTGAATCATTTATCTGCCGATTTTGAATCTGCGCTTTCTCAGCCGGCCGTCCTGTATTTTGGAATATATCCCTTCACAACTCCTGCATCCATCGGGTTTTTTAAAACTGATTATAATTGTACCTTGAACCTTCACTTAATGTCTTTTCTATGAGATTGAATTCTTCTCTTTTCGGTTTGTTGCTCTTTGCGTTAATCCTTTTCTCGGCCTGTTCAACTCCAAAAAAAGAAGAGGCCACCCTTTTGATTTACGGCGGTCCGATTTATACCGTAGACACGGCTCAGACCATGGTTGAAGCCGTAGCCACAAAAGGAAACCTCATCCTTTTTTCCGGGAGTTTGGAGGAGGCGGAGGCCTACAAAGGAGCACAGACAAAACTTATCGACTTAGAAGGCAAGACCATGACCCCGGGCCTGATTGAAGGCCACGGGCACTTTATGGGCCTCGGCTACAATGAGCTTAATCTGGACCTGATGAATACCACGAGTTACCAGGAAATTGTAGATGCCGTGGCGGAACGCGTGAAAACAGCAGCCCCGGGTGAATGGATTACCGGAAGGGGCTGGCATCAGAGCAAGTGGGACGAAATGCCCGAGGAAACTGTAAAGGGTTTTCAAACCCACGATTTGTTGAGTGCCGTATCCCCCGACAATCCTGTGTATCTCAGACATGCCAGCGGGCATGCCGGGTTTGCCAATGCTAAGGCCATGGAAATCTCGGGCCTTACCCTGCTGCCCCAGGAAGGAATTGATGCCTTCGAAGTAGAAGGAGGAGAGGTCATTCGGGATGAACTGGGAAGACCGACAGGGGTTTTTAATGAACGTGCGCAGACCTTAATCACCCGGAATATCCCGGAAAGTACTCCGGAAACCGACCGAAAAGCGTTTGAATTGGCTGTGGCCGCCTGCCAAAGAAACGGAATTACCGGATTTCACGATGCGGGAATTGGCCGGGAGGCTATCGCCCTTTTTGAAGAGATGAAAGCCGAGGGCAAAATGAATGTGCGCCTTTACACGATGCTTACAGGCTGGGATCCGGAATTGCTTCAGGAATGGTATGCCCGCGGGCCCCTTGTAGATCCGGATCATCTGCTGACCATTCGTTCGGTTAAGCTCAACTGCGACGGGGCTTTGGGCTCCCGTGGGGCCTGGCTTTTGGAGTCGTATTCCGACCGGCCCGGGCACTTCGGCCATGAAACCCTGCCTATGGAAACGGTCGAAGAAACTGCCCTGAAGGGACTGGAACACGGATTCCAGGTCTGCTCTCACGCTATTGGAGACCGGGCCAACCGTGAAATTCTCGATAGATACGAAGCTGCCTTTACCGCAATGCCCGAACGCACTTCGGATCACCGGTTTCGGATTGAACACGCCCAGCACCTGCATCCTGAGGATATACCCCGATTTGCCGAACTGGGAGTAATCCCCGCTATGCAAGCCATTCATTTGTCTTCCGATCGCCCCTGGGCCATAGACCGGTTGGGTGAAAAGCGCATCAAGGAAGGGGCCTATATGTGGCAAACCCTGTTGGAAAGCGGAATTCCGGTGGTCAATGGAACGGATGTACCTGTAGAGCCCCTGGACCCTATTCCCAGCTTTTACGCCAGCGTCAGCCGTAAAACACTCAAAGGCATGCCGGAAGGCGGCTATGAACCCAAAGAGCGTATGACCCGTGAGCAGGCCCTGAAGTCTTACACCCTGGACGCCGCTTACGGTGCCTTCGAAGAGGAGATTAAAGGTTCGATAACCCCTGGTAAACTGGCCGATTTCACGATTTACAATCAGGATTTAATGACGGTTTCCGAGCAGGACATCCTCAATACAGAAGTGGTCATGACCATATTTGACGGGAAGATCGTCTATGAAAAAACAGAGTAATCCAGTGGAGCCATCATATCTGAAGCATGGGAATTCATGAAATAATTCCCTTATATTTAGGAAGACATAAAAAGTAAATTTTTATTAGTATGAAATGGAAAGGCAATCGGCAGAGTTCTAATGTCGAAGATCGCAGGGGGCAACGCGGCCCCCGAATGGGCGGTGGAGGTATCAATCCGTTGTTACTTGCTCCCTTACTTAGATTTGTTTTTTCTAAAACAGGTCTTATTATTATAGGGATCCTCCTGCTACTCGGCCTGGTCACGGGTATAAACCCGCTGAGTTTTATCACAGGCGGTGGCGGTCCGGTGTCCGGATCGGCCTCTGGCCCTTACCAGGGAAGTGCCAAAGAGACCGAAATGGCAGCCTTCAGCTCAACGATCCTGGCTAATACGGAAGATGTTTGGAATAATCTCATTGACAATTATCGGGAGCCCACCCTGGTGCTTTACAGCGGAACAGTAGCCTCTGCCTGTGGCAGGGCGTCAAGTGCTACGGGTCCTTTTTATTGTCCAGGGGATGAAAAGCTCTATTTGGATATGAGTTTTTTCGACGAAATGGAACGACGGATGAATGCGCCCGGAGATTTCGCCCAGGCCTACGTTATTGCCCATGAAGTGGGGCACCACTTGCAAAAATTGATGGGCATCACCGGTCAGGTAGACCGTCTGAGGGGTCAGATGTCGACGGCAGAATTCAATAAGTATTCCGTGCGTCTGGAATTGCAGGCCGATTTTCTGGCCGGTGTCTGGGCTCATCATAGTCAGGAAATGACCCGGATGATGTTGGATGAAGGCGATTTACAGGAAGCCCTGAATGCGGCCTATGCCATCGGGGATGACCGACTCCAAAAAACTCAAATGGGTCGGGTAGTACCCGATTCCTTCACTCACGGAACCTCGGAGCAGCGAATGCGGTGGTTCAAAAAAGGATACGATACCGGGGACCTGCAGCAGGGAGATACCTTTAATGCGAACCCCCTTTAGTTTAACGGCAATCCCCGTAAATCTGTGGATTAATCCTCAGATCATCGGACTGTGGATTTAACCATTAGAACTGGTCTTCCCCTTTTCTGACAAGGAGATGTATTATTCGCCTCTGGAGGCTATGGAAGCCCCTCCCGAAGTATTTGCAGGGTTCTCTGAGGCATAGACTTCCTCCACAATTTTGTACAAATCAGGTATAACCGTTCGGGAAAGCCTGGAATTGGAATTCAGCAGTACACAGATTCCGAGATCGGCTTCGGGAAATAGTGCAATTTCATTTCTGAAATTATTCACACTTCCTCCGTGATGCCAAATGGTTTTTTCAATCGGCTCCCCTGCTTCCTGAAATTTATGAATCCGCCATCCATATCCGTAGTGGGAGGAAATATGCCCCGGCCACCGCTGATAGTATTTACTGCGGCCCGGGATTTCAACAAAAGGCGTAAATGCCTCTTCAATAGCCGATCTGGGCATCACTTCAGGGTTATATCCCAGTAAAAAACGCATCCAACGGGCCATATCCCCGGCGCTGGCATTGATGCCTCCGGCCGGTATAGCGTTGTAATAGTTATCAACGAGTTTTCGGGGTCTCCAGCTTTTCCCGCTGCGATAGTGGGGTAAGGCGATATTTTCAGATGCCATCAGGGTGTTGTGATCCATGTTTGTGGAACACATCTCCAAAGGCTTGAAGAGTCTGTTTTCAAGGGAAGACGCGATCTCCTCTCCGGACGCTTTGCACAGAATTTCCCCCGAAAGCGCAAACAAAGCATTCTGATAGCTATACATTGCGCCCGGCTCACTAATGGGCTTTACCTCGCTAAAGCGGCCTGCGATTTCCGAAACGGGCAAACCGGCTTCCACAAGATTGGTATAACTGTGATAGGGAGCCCCGGAGGTGTGTGATAATAAATGGGAAAGTGTGATGCGATTCGTATTCGCATGGTCCCCTAACTGAAATCCCGGGATATAATCGGTAACCTTATCTTCCCAATTGACTTTGCCTTCATACCTGATATTTGCCGCCAAAATCCCGGTAAACCCCTTTGATAGCGATCCCAGTCTGAAAATAGTGGCCTCGTTTACCGGATCCGCCTCTTTGCTGTTTCTTTTGCCGAAACCACCCGCGTAAACAGTAGTACCCTCTTTAACGATACTCACTCCTGCCCCGACGATGTCCCCTGAGGCGATGGCTTTCTTAAAATATAAATCCAGGGCCTTTCCCAGGGCCGCCTGCTGTGCTTCCGCCGTTTCGATAGCTTCCCGCTCCAGGGCACTCTTTATAGGGTGATCCAGAGCCATGGGCTGTTTAGCCTCGGAACCGGAAACCGAATGATTGGAGCCTATGCCAATGGCAATTAAGGTGAAAATAAAAAGGGCTGAGGTAATAAGAATTTTAAGTCGCTTCATCGTGCAGGTTCAGGTTACCCATACTGATAACCTGGTAAGATTTGGGAATTACTACTTTAATAACATAGGAAAGCTACAATTATTATACATTTTTGGGTTTCAATAAGTGTTAAAACTGTTCAAACACCTACCCCAACCACCCCTCACGGTCCAGGCTCCGGTACTGAATAGCTTCCGAAAGGTGTTTTTCAGTGATATTTAGGTTCGCATCCAGATCTGCAATGGTCCTTGATACTTTTAAAATCCGGTCATAGGCCCGGGCGGAGAGTTCCAGGCGTTCCATCGCATGTTTTAGCAGATTCTTCGGCCCGGTCTTCAGGATGCAGTATTGACGGATTTGACGCGGGCCCATCTGGGCATTGGAGTGAATTCCGAATTCGGCGGTAAAGCGCTTTACTTGCAGTGTCCGGGCCGCCACTACCCTATTCCTGACAAGTCGGCTGGGCTCACCCTGTCTGCCTGAGGAAATTTCTTCAAAAGGCACAGGGCTTACCTCCAGGTGAATGTCAATCCGATCCAGAAGCGGCCCCGAGATTTTGCTCATATACCGCCTCATTGCATTGGCAGAATTGCGGTAGGCCCCCTGCTCAGAAGGTATAAAATAACCCGAGGGACTCGGATTCATACTGGCCACAAGCATAAAACTACTGGGATAGGTAATCGTAAAACGGGATCTTGAAATCGTAATCTGCCTGTCTTCAAGGGGCTGACGCAATACTTCGAGGACATGTTTTTTGAATTCAGGCAATTCATCGAGAAACAAGACCCCGTTATGCGCCAGGGAAATCTCACCGGGCTGGGGATAACTCCCTCCCCCGACTAGTGCTACATTTGAAATGGTATGGTGCGGGCTGCGAAAGGGGCGCTCCCAAATCAGGCCGTCAGGCGAGGCCCCAGCTGATACGCTGTGTATTTTTGTGGTCTCCAGCGCTTCCTCCAGGCTCATGGGCGGCAAGATACCCGGCAGACGGCGAGCCATCATTGTCTTACCCGATCCCGGTGGTCCGATCAGGATCAGGTTGTGACCGCCAGCGGCCGCAATTTCCATACACCGCTTTACAGTTTCCTGCCCACGCACTTCACTGAAATCCGGAAAGTCGAGAACAGAATCTTCCTGGGTGGGTATCCCTGGAAAAAATGCTCGCTCAAGTTCCATATTGCCTTTGAAGAATTCGATCACTTCACCCAGACTTGACGCCCCGCGGACCTCGAGTCCCTGAACAACAGCTGCCTCCGGCGCATTGGATTTAGGAAGCACAACACCCTTCAGTCCATTCTTAAAGGCAGCTAAAGCTATAGGAAGGGCTCCTTTAATGGGTTGTAGTTGTCCATCCAGGGAGAGCTCCCCCATAATCAGGTAATCAGGCAGGATATCTGAGTACAGCTGGCCCGAGGCCAACAATATTCCCAGGGCCAGGGGTAAATCGTAACAGGCCCCTTCCTTTCTCAGATCCGCAGGGGAAAGGTTGATGGTGATCTTTTTACCGGGGATGCGGTATCCAATCTGGGATAGCGCTGAGGCGATGCGGTAATTGCTCTCCCGTATCGCATTATCGGGCAGGCCTACGAGATGGTATCCAACGCCGGGGTCTATATTGACTTCCACTGTTATGGGCAGGGCTTCAATCCCATACACAGCGCTGCCATTGACTTTTGAGAGCATCCTTTGAAAATCAAATCCAAAGATCGTTTACGAGGATGCAAAGCTCTTGCAGGACTAAAAACGTGGGAAATTGAGCTTCTCAAGGAATCAAACCTGCCCCCTGCGGCTTCCCTCCGCCCCCCCTGCAGTACAACCCGGACGTCTGACAAGTTTGAAACAGTTATGGGGATTCTACCTGGAACGAGGTCGTCAGGGATATCGGTTTTCCAAAAGTAGTAAACCCTTCCAGGCGCACTTCATACGTGCCCGGTACCCCTGAAGTTAAGAACGTGTAGGATTGAGCTACCTCATCTATGGCGAGGGTGGGTTCCCAAAGCAATTGATACCTGAAATCCGGTATGGTATCTGAATAGGTTGTCTGGCGAAAATAATTTTTACGCGGACTCGTTGGAAGAAAAGAAAAACGGGAACCATACTCGGAATCCCAATTCTCCATATAGGTATTGTCTATGGTTTCAATAGCTACCATGCCCTGATAGTTCTGCCCTCCTAACTGATATTTGTTGCGAAGCACTTTTATAGTTTTAATCTTTCGGGCGTCATACCCCAGCATCGATTTATGATTCGGTAACAGTATCCCATCAACTACAACCAACGGAGGGTCTGTAGTGTAATAGGTTCCCTCACGGGACATGGGCTCACGGACATAGAATGTATCCGTTCCATCATCATCCCTTTTGATCCAAACGTATTCTATGTATTCGATAATTGTTTCCCTCAGGGTCTTAAACCGCGTGTAATCCTCCAGTTCATAGACCTGTGGCAATTCGCCTTCAAACGGATCTGAAGTTTCATTGAAAATCAAGGTGTCCGGTTTCACTTCGAAGTAGTTGTTTTCAATCTGATTGTGAATACTTCTTTTCCTGATTGCTTCCGCCATATCTCGTTGGAGTTCAAACTGATAGAAATCAGAAAGTTCATCCTCAAATGTATAGGGAGAATACCAGTCAAACTGCACATTGGCTTCCTCGGGCCCTGGCGACAATACCTCTGCTATTCCCGTCCTTTCATTGTAAGCACGGGTCAGATAGGTATAAAACTTACCCTCCTCATCGGTCCGTACCTTCTTCACTTGAAAATCGGAACCCGGAAGCGAAAGGGCTATACTGCGGCCGGGCAGCGCTTCCCCTGCCGGGTTCGCGATGCGTCCCGAAATCAGTTCCCCCCGCTGTTCAGGAACCGCGAGGATGTCATTAACACGCTGAGGTATCCGTTTGAGAAGCCCAGAATAGGCGTTCCCGTAGTTTTCAGCAGTTACGGGCCGGGGCCCGGGGAGATCATCTGTTTTGCGGACCGAAAGCGAATAAGTACCATTCCCGCGTACCCCCCTGAAATTCCTGACCTGGAGCGTAACCACTTCTCCCATGGCATATACCGCTTTGTCTACTTCCAGCCCCAGATCTTTAGTTCCAGTGCCTGAATCCCTGTGAGCCAAGTCCGAACCCTCAATAGGGGTTCGCTCCCGGATATCCCCTGGATTCAGAAACACATTCTGATCCGCACGGTACGGATTTATAAATGTAATATCGGCGCGAAAAAATTGCGAAATACCTGCATTTTTCATCCAATGGGTATAGGCCACTAACTTATAATTTCCCGAGGGCAGGTCGGTGGGGAAAAAGAAGTCACCCTGTCCCCGCCCGTCCTCAATATCTATCTTCTGGGTAAATACAACCATATTGTCCTCACTGATCAGTTGCACGTAAGCCACTTCACTGAGTTCGCTGAGTTTGTAGGTTTGCATATTCACACAGTACACGCTGTAATAAAGGTATTCTCCCGGCATATAAAGCGTACCCGGGGTATGGAGATAAAGGGCCTCCATAGGGGTTTCCTTCAGGAGGCCTAACTCTTCCTCACTGGAAATGCGCACCTGTCCACTCAGCAGCAGACTGCAAAACAGGGCGAATTGGAGACAGATATTTCTTAGGTGTATTCGCATATCATTTATTCAATCCAAAATTCAGGGACTACATTACTTCCCAGTACCGTACAGTCCCCGCATTCACGCTTAACATAAGCATATGTACCCGGGCAGGCTCCCAGATTCTCTGAATTGGGAGAAATGTATGCAATGCGACCGAGGTTAACCAGTTCCACAATAGATATCGGGCAGGGATTTGGAGGCATGGGTTCACAAAAAGAAGCATGGGCCTCCGGAGAGGAAGTGGGCACACAGTTGGTCACAAATGGAGGTTTTTCCAGATCTGGGAAAAGTTCCTCAAAACTAAAAAAGAGGCGCTGTTCACGCACGGAAGTAACTTCAAAAAATCCTATAACCGGGGCTTCATTCCGATTGACAGCTTCGATATTTCCGCTCAAAAAGCCCGGTTGCACGCTGTTAAAAACCGATTCGGAAGCCGAAAAATCGTTCAGGCTTTGAAAGTAAGAATAGGCCTGCGCAGATTGCACAAACTGACGCACCAGGATACTGTAGCGGTGGCTGATCATAAAATCTGTGGCTCCAAGGAACCGGATGGGATACCTAAGGATCTCCGGATTGGCCAGGGTGGTGACGTCGTTCTGAAGCACCCGGGTAGACGGCAGGGTCTTAAAACAGGTCTGTTGTTCTTCTATCCGCGGCACGATCTCTAAGGTATATTCAATGGGACTGGGACACGGGTCGTAATCCGTGAGCAGGAAATCCCTCGATGTCCATTCCGGAGCGATTATTTTATACGTTTCTTCATACTCGTACCTGTAGTACAAGGCACCATCAGATTCCGGGGTGCCATCCAAATAAATAAATACCCCGTCCGTACCATTGTCATTGGCTTCGCGTTCTGCGTAAAGGTTATCAATGCGGGCCGTTCCGGACAACTCTTCCGGGGTCGATCGGTATATGGCACCATCGGCTGCGTCGATGACCAATTCGTAGGTCCGCCCGGGCTCCACAGCAAACACCCTGTCGGATATGTAAACGCCATTTCCGGAATGTCGGAAGGCAAAAGTTTCCCCCTGGTCAGATTCCACAGCTACCTGGGCCTGCGTTTCCGGGGGCACACTGTCGGTTTCAAAACCGAAGCTTCGCGTCAGGCGTATTTGCTGATTCTTTAGCTCATCGGTCAGCGAGGCCTCAATAACCAGTAAATCTGGTGTGCGCTGTTCTTCTAACTCCACGGTTTCCACACAGGAAAAGAAGAGTAAAGGTATGAGGACAAGCAGGACAGTGACTGCTCTCAATCCGTTCCAGGTATTCCACAGACCCGTTCTTATGGAACTATTCCACAACCTGGTAAACTGCATATGGTTCGCGCGCGCTGTCATTCGATCCAAAATTCAGGTTTTGATGTACTTCCCACAGCCGTGCAATCCACACAGGGCAAGGGTTTTGTCAGGTAGGGAGCCGCTCCCCCTATACGGCCCTCCCGCTCAATATAGTCTTCATAGTCCTCGTTCTCCGCATGGTAAGCAATCAGGCCCGCCAGTATCGCATCGATAAGTGGAGAACCCGTTACTCCATCGAGTACCCCTCCGGGACCTATGTGAAATCCCACTGGATACAGAGGGGGCGCTCCGGTAGCACAATTCATAAAGTAAGGCGGCAGGGGCTCCCCGGGGAACAAGTCTTCATAGGAAAAAAAGACCCTTTGTTCGCTATACGAACTCAGTTCGAAATATCCGATCACCATCCCTCCATCCGCAGCCTGGATATTCCCTTCGAGAAAACCAGGCTGTATGGAATTAAAGATACTTTCCGTACTCGAAAAATCGTCGAGTGTGCTGTAAAAAGAATGTGCCTCCGGACTTTGATGAAACTGACGCACCAAAATGCTGTACCGATGTGAAATCATATACTCCTCCCTACCTATAAAACGCACCGGAAAATCAATAAGTGAATTTTCGGTCAGTCCTGCGGTGTTCGCTAATATGATATCCCTGGATTCATTGGAAGTATAACAAATACTTACATCCTTGGTACGAGGTGCGACCGGCACATCCCAACCATCGCCGTCGTTAAATTCATAATCTATTTCCCCCCAATTAAAAGGGTTGTAAAACGGAGGTATGACCATATAGGTCTCTTCATACCCATACCGATACGCCCCTGAATCCTCCGGGCCGCCCCGGTTGCTCACTGTAATTTCCACGCCTTCTTCCTGCAATGCATTGAATTTGCGTTCGGTTCTGACCTCAGATATCGGGACCCGCCCGGGCATGGTTTCAAAATTGGAATGGTACTGCTTTCCATCAGCTGTTTGGACCCTGAGCCTGTAACGGTTACCTCCAATAAGTTCCAAAGGTTGATTCGTATGATACGCCCCCTTCTCCTTTTCTAGAAAATCGACTAGTTGTCCGGATTCTGCTTCCAGGGAGACCACAGCCCCTGACTCTGTCAACAGGGTGTCCGTTCCAAAACCAACGGTCCGCGTGAGGAATACCACCTGGGAGGCATTCTTATCGGTGATTCGGGCATCGATGACCAGAATATTACCAGAGTCCGTAGTTTCCGCTTCAAAGGAATCAATACATCCCACCACAGCGCCCATTGAGAAAAGAAACGGGATATACTTCCATATGTTCTGAGGCAACTGCATTTCTGGTATTTAAAACTTAAAATTATAGGTGATCGAAGGTACGGGAATCGCAAAAATGGAACTCTGTAAGGCCTTGACCTCTCCATTCTCCGAAACAAAGAATAAGGAGTAGGGATTGTTCCTCCCCAATACATTATAGACTGAAATAGTCCAGAAACTATGGGCCAGTTTATTCTTTTTGTGATTTCCCTCAATGTTGATTCCCAGATCCAATCGGATGTAATCCGGTATCCGGAACGCATTCCGGTCACTGTAGAAAACGTAATCAGAATTGTTAAAATTGAACTGGCCGACCGGATAGGTTATCGGGCGTCCGGTCTGATAAGCGAAATTCAGGGAAGCGCTGTAGCGTCTTGTAAATTTGTAATTGGCGATCAGGCTGACGTCGTGCGGCCGGTCGTAATTGGAGGGAAAGAATTTCCCGTCATTGACCCGCTCTTCGGGAAATTCGCTGTCAAAACGAATAAGAGACCTGGAATACGTATACCCCAGCCACCCGCTGAGTCTGCCTTGTGTTTTTTTAAAGAGAAATTCGACCCCATAGGCTCTGCCATCTCCCTGTATCACCTCAGTTTCTATGGCGTCGTTCAACAGAATCTGGGCTCCTGTTTTAAAGTCCAGAACGTCCTGGGCCCACTTATAAAAACCCTCTACACTTACCTCAAATGCTCCTTCCTCCAAGTTTCTGAACAACCCCAGGGTCACCTGCTGGGAAGTCTGAGGCCGGATATTCAAATCGCTCAGTTTCCAGGTGTCGATGGGAGAAACGGTGGTCGTATTCGACAGGGTATGAATATACTGATACATATTGCTAAAGCCCGCTTTGATCGAAAAATCAGGAGTAAACAGATACCGGGTGGAAAACCGGAATTCCGGTCCGCCATAGGTCTTAATAGTTTCCCCACTGCTGTAGGTCAGGGTATCGATGACGGTTCCAGCATTTCTGGGCTGACCGGGTGCGTAAACCTTCTGTTCGGAAGGGCCGATGGCAGCAAAGACAGAAAGACGTACCCCGGCACTTACGCTGAGCCGGTCGGTCACGTCCCAATCATCCGCTATAAACACTCCTCCTTCTACGCCCTGTTCTTTGGGCAGGTCCTGGCCTACCACATCCGACTCGGATCCGTCGGGTTCAAGGGTTCCGGGGCGCACGTTATAGAGTTTTCCGGCGAGCCCGAAAGTCAGGCGATGCCGGTCGTTAATACGAAATCGGTTAAAGCCCCTGAACTCCGTTTCTTCCACGGCGTAGCCGAGGGTAAAGTCTGTATTGGATTCTGCATCATACCCGATATCAAAAGCGTAGCGGCTGTTGGAAATTGAAAAGTTGGCGTTGTTGCGTTCGCTGAATTTGTGATTCCATACCACGGATGCCGCCCGGTTGGAATAAGAAAAAGTGGAATCCGCCGTCAGGCTGAAGCGGTCATTACTGAAATAGCCCGTAGCCTTGATCCGGTTATTCTCATTTATCCGGTCGGTATACGTGGCAATGATATCGTAAAAGGAAGCTGTACTGTTACTCAAATCTTCATCGTCCAGTGCCCGCAGGATCCAATCGGAATAAGCCCCCCTGCCTCCTACTACCAGAGAAGACTTTCCCTTTCGCACCGGAACCTCCAATGCCAGATTGGCCGTCACCGGCCCCACGGATCCTTCCCCTTTAATCCCATCAGTACTCCCATCTACCGTTGAAATATCGAATACAGAGGACAACCGGCCTCCGAATTCCACAGGGATCACCCCTTTAAAAATTTCAACCTGCTGGGTGACAAATGGGTTTAATGCCTGAAATATGCCAAAAAAATGTGTGGGATTGTACACGACCGCCTGATTGAGCAGGAACATATTCTGATCCGTTCGCCCGCCCCGGACATTCAGACCAACCGCTCCCTCACCCGCCCTTGAAATTCCCGGAAGGCTGGCGGCGACGTCCAGAATATTGCGTTCTCCCAAGACCAGAGGGATATCCTTGCTGTCCTCCACATTAATAACTTCGGTGCCCGAGATTACAGCCTGTACATTTCGCTCCTGCTCGGCCTCTACAACCACTTCTTCCAATTGCTCTACCCCTTCTTCCACATACCAGTCAAAAGTTCCGTTGTTGTAGATAATCATTTGTTTAATGGTGCTTTCTTTTCCGACGGATCGGGCCTGCAACACGCTGAGTCCGGCGGGCAGCCTGATTTCATAGTATCCGGTTTCATCCGTAGTCGTGCCTGTTCCGTTGGTTTTATCCAGAATAACCATATCGGCGATCGGCCGGCCACTTTCCTGTTCCCTTACGAATCCGGAGAGGGTAAAGGTGTTTCCCGAAGCGGATCGATCCTGTTTTCCAATGCGCACCGTTTCCACCTGAGCGGGGCGGGCTGTTAATTCTTCCTGATTTACGAATACGGGCATAGGTGCCCGATTCGGATCTGCCGAAGTAGCTACCCCAGGAGGTTGGAGCGAGTCCGGAAGCGGTCCAAAAAAGCCATTGGGCAGGGCCTCGTAGATCTGATTGTTTCTCGAAAGAACAAAGGTCTTTTCTGTATAAGGATAAAAGGTGACAGGAGTATCCTGAAGCAATTCAGCCAGGAAGTCCTCAGGAGTGATATCCGAAAAGGACCCGGACACCTTGTCGTCTCCAAACCAATTCGGCAGATAAAAAAATTGCAGGTCGGATTCCCGCTGTACTTGTTGTAACACCTCAGGAATGGTCAGGTCCTGATATTGAATTTGAATGCGCTCAGAAGGCTGCTGGGCTAACAGGCCTGTAGAAATAAAAACAAGTATAAATATTATATATAGCGGCCTCTGCATTTCGAAAGGTTGGATGGATTGGTTTGTCAGATACCGGAATTACCGGATAAATGAACATGGGTCGGTTAATGCTCAAAGCTAAATATAAGGATAGAATTGGAATTTTCCCTGATCTCCTCTTTATTGAGGAGCATTTTTCGAAACTTCCCCGCTATATAAAGCTCTGTCTGATCGTCGTAATGCGGACTAAAAGGGTTACCGGACTGGCCCGTCGGTAAAATACTCATACTCGCCTCGATATCAGAAAAATCAATGACCCTTCGTGTCGAAGGTCCCGCACTTACCTTGTAATACCCTGTCGAATCGTATGGGAACATGAGATTATTGATCACCTCCCGGGTTCCGTGAACCGGAAATGGACCGACATTAAAATAAGACCTCAGGGATTCCACCCTCCCAAAAGGGTGGCTGAATTCAACGGTATGCACATCCTTCCACCCCCAGTCTCCTTCATAGCCTCCAAAATCGGAGTCTATCGATGCCACAGCAGACAGAAATGACTTTGTAACAATATCCTGACGCCCCTCCTGAATTTCGGAGGTGCGGATATCATCCCACCAAACGGATTCTGACTTCCCGGACATGGGGGAAATCAATCTTTTGACCAAATGGGTGCTCAGGAGGGATTCAAAGCCGTCCGCGCCCAACTCATCTTTATAAGTGGCGCTGAGAAATTCGTAGACCCAGCGGTGGAAAAGCACCGCTTCCTTACTATCCAAATCAGCGGTGCCATTCCAGGCCTTTAAGGCCTCGAGCATTCGCTGAGTCTCTGCTTCAAAGCTATGCACAGGCAATACAGCGGCCAGGTTGGCGACGATTTCCGGATTCACATCTGAGGTGACATCTGTAATCATCTCCATCACACCCTCCCGGTCCCAGTCATCCTTCGGCTCCAGCAGGGCTTCAATCCGGCGGGCCCGGTTTTCGGGGAGGTAATACCCGGGAATTACCCCATACTGACTGCTATCCGGCTGATTGTTGGCAGAATAAACATATCCCCAGGGGGGGTTAATGGTCCGCGGATTTTTATGGAAAGGCTGTTGCACGGGCTCCGGAATAGCAGCTCCATCGAGAAAGAGTTTCGTGTTCAAACTGTCCGGATGGGTATTCAATCGGGCGGCTCCCCACCATGCTACGTTCCCCTCAGCGTCTCCGTACATGACATTAAGGCCGGGAGCGTGAATATGTTCAACCGCTTTTTCAAAACTGGTGACATCTGTGGAATGGCTTATACCGTGCAGTGCCTGAAGAACCTTGTTAGCACCCTGGGTATAGACCCATGACATACTCACGGGATTTGCCCCTTTAAGAGATTTCAGAACTCCATTCAGTACAGGCCCCCGATCTGTTTTTCTGTAGCTGAAGGTAACGGGGTCTGCATCCTTGACACCGATCTGTTTTTCAATGGTTTCAAAAGACCCCCAGCCTTCCGGTCTTTTATACCGGGAACTGTCTGCGGGATCCGGTGTCTCGGAATAAAAATCAATATCGTCATTCTCGAACATGGTCAGTCCGTAGGCCATTCGGCGGTCATGCCCCAGCAAAGGATAGGGTACCCCTGCCAGATAGTACCCGTACTTTTCGTACTGAGGCGTGATGATATGCGCCTCGTACCAGACAGAAGGTTGTGCAAACCCAATATGGGGGTCATTGGCGAGGATAACGCTGCCGTTTTTCGTTTTGTCCGGGCTTAGCACCCAGGAATTACTGCCTTCAAGGGCCGGCAGCGGGGTTTGTTCCAGGATCTTCCGAATGTTGGCCGAAAGCAAATGTGCCGAATCTGCCGGGAACCTGGAGTCGTACGTCCTTATCATAGTGCCGTTTGAGGGAGAGGTCCCCAACAATTCAGCCACATACTCGGGTCCCAGCCGATCGCTGACTTCCATCAGGAAAGGGTCCGTCCTGTGGGCCATAGCAAAACTAAAAGCCATATAGCCTACTGAATTGTACACGTCCTCCAGTGTAAATGGCTGTTTTTCAAGCCCTGTAAGATAGAATTCAATAGGTGTCGGCCCCTCTTCGATAAATTGATTGATCCCATCGAGATACGCCTGTGCCAACACAATAGCGGGGTCTTCCGAATCCACCTTCGATATTACTTTTTTAGTGGCTTCGTCGATGCCCAAACCCAGAAAGAGTTTGTCGTTTTCCAGGGCCTCCGCCCCAAAAACTTCGGACAGCTTTCCGGGAGCTACGCGGCGCAAGACTTCCATTTGCCACAACCTGTCCTGGGCGTGCACATAACCCAGTGCACGAAAGGCATCCGGTTCATTTTGGGCATAAATGTGCGGAATACCATACGTATCGAAGTAAACCGATACGGAATCTTGCAATTTAACCAGCTCTTTGTTTCCCTCGTATTCAGGTTTTTGATGTTGCACAAAAAGAATCCCGGCAAGCAGTATAAGGGCGAGGAAAATGCCGAGTATGACCAGTAGGCGTTTGATGAGTTTCAAGGACGTACATTCAGAATTGAATTCTAAAGATAAGTCCTTTCTGAATAACTGAAAATTCGGGGCTAATCCATTTGAACCGGTTCGGTTTCCGGAAGCGCAAAGGGATCCGGTACTGGAACGGCCAGATCTTCATAGGCCCGGATTCCCGAATCCAGCCAGGTGCGATAGGTGTCCACATCCGTGTTTTGGACCGGGGGGGCGAGAATCTCAAGAGATGGAGAGAGCATTACGTAATACGGTTGCGATACGGCGCCAAAATTCAAGTTCTGAAAAGTACTCCAGTAATCTCCAACAGACTCGATATCTTTCCGTGTACCATTCTCATAGGCAAAGACGAACTGTTGATCTGCAGGGAGCGGTCGGCGTTCGTCCACGTAGAGGGATATCAGCACATAGTCATCCCGAAGTCTTTGGTAAACCTCGGGATCGCTCCACACCTGTTCTTCCATTTTACGGCAATTCACACAGGCCCATCCCGTAAAATCAAGGAGGATAGGCTTTCCGCTGGCGCGTGACTCTGCCAATCCTGTTTCAAAATCCTTGAAGCACTCCAGTCCCAGGGGGCAATCCGAATTCTGATCGCTCAGGGTATAGAAATCGGGAGGGGGGAAACCACTTAGTGTTTTTAAAGGCGCACCGGTAAACAGTCCATAGGTGAGATACACAGCAAAACCGAGAAAAATAAGGGCTCCTCCTATACTCCAGGGTGAGCGACGGACATATACCCCAGTTTTTTTAAAGCGGAAAAGACCGAGCAAATAGGCAGCGAGCAAAAGGGCCAGGAGTATCCAGATGCCGAGAAAGACCTCCCGTTTAAGGATGCCCCAATTGCCGATAAGGTCTGCATTCGAAAGGAATTTCAGGGCAAGTCCGAGTTCCAGAAACCCAAGGACCACTTTAACGGTTTCCATCCATCCCCCCGAACTCGGGAGACGCTGCAACCAGGAAGGAAACAGGGCAAATAAGGTAAAGGGTAATGCCAGGGCCACCCCAAATCCGAGCATCCCTGCCGTCAGGTTTGAGGCCACATCTCCTTCTGAGAGCGCCGTACTCCCCAGCAAGCCTCCGAGAATAGGACCTGTACAGGAGAAGGATACGATCGCCAGGGTCAGGGCCATAAAAAAGATACCGATTGCCCCTCCAATTCGGTCAGAAGCGTGATCCGCCTTGGACGCCCATGAGGAAGGAAGGGTAAGTTCATAGTATCCGAAAAAAGAAAACGCAAAGGCCACAAAGACGGCGAAAAAGAAGAGGTTTAACCAGATGTTAGTCGCAATGGTATTCAGGATTTGCGAATCGACTGAATCAAAAAAATGAAAAGGCAGACTGAGCAGAAAATAGATCAGCACAATACAGAATCCATAGAATCCGGCTCTTGCCACCCCTTTGGACCTGCTTTGGGTTTGTTTGGTGAAAAAAGATACCGTAAGCGGGATCATGGGAAATACACAAGGCGTAAGCAAGGCCAGTAGCCCTCCTATAAAACCAAGACCAAAAATCACCCAAATGCCCTGTCTTCGAACGTTGCCAGATCCCGTGTCCTCACTCAGGAGGTCCTTGTTTTTCAGGTCCAACAAGAGTGCATCCCCTTTGGCCAGGGATTCCGTATCGAGTGCTGCAGCTTCCGGGATGTAGGGTTGGTCCGAGAAGGAGAATAAGAAGGTTTTATCAGCTCCTATACAAACCTCCGCACAGACCTGATAAAACATATCGACCTGAACGCCCTTCAGTTGCAGGTCTGTAAGTTGAATTTTCTGGGAGAAACGGGCGGTCCCCTTAAAAAATGTCTCCTCTACCTCAAAAATAGTGCTGAAAGCGGTATGGGTCTCACTTTCCTGAACCGGCCCCAACGTCTTATAGCCTGTACCTTCATTTTTAAAGGTAAACTCCGTGGGAAGGGCTCCTCCCGGGGGGGTATACTGTGAATACAAATGCCATTCGGGTTCGATTCGTGCCTCAAGCACCAGGACATAAACGCTGTCTGATTCCCGAATGAGCTCCTGAGACCATTGCACAGGATCGGTTATCGCCTGTGCCTGCATCGTGGGCCCGGGACTCAGGCAACAGAAAAAAAACAGGAGTAAAATCGTTTTTAACCGATCCATTCAATTTTCAAAATTTGTCTTGTCCCCGCCTGAACTTTAAACCGTTCATCCGGCCGATGTCCGACCAGCCAAACAATCTCGCTTCCACTGCATAGAATCCACTGATCCTCCTTTTCAAACAGGTTGAATTTATGATCTTTAAAATACTTGGACACCTTTTGTTTGCCCATCATTCCGAGAGGGTAAAAGTAATCGCCTTTTTTCCATTTTCGCAACTGCAATCCCTCCTTTAACGTTTCTGCGTCCACATATAGTACGTTACGTCCTGCCTTTCCTAAAGCCGCTACGTTGTGTATGGCCAAAGGAATGGGCTCACCCCTTTCCTGAGCTTTCGGATATACCGGGTATATGCCTAAATCCGGAGCCTGTCGGGGCCGCAAAAGCAGCGCATCCCGGTCCCGCAGCAGGCGGTGGCTCACGGATCGGATTTCCTTTCCACTCACCCCGTCCAGGAGTCGATGCAGTGCCTTCCAGTCCGAAAAGCCATACGGCCTGAAAAGCTCAAACAAATAGGTGTCCAGAGGCGTTAACTCAAGCAAGGCATCCAAAGGAATCCGTATAACTTCTCCCTCTTTGTGAAAAACTTCCTGCCGGATATCGGAAATATGGTTTCTAACCAGCGCATGGCTGCCGCTTAAAAAACCTAAAGTCTTTTGAAAATTGGCAAACATCCGCGAATCTGCATGCTTTAAATTTGGTATTACGGTATGGCGCAATCGGTTTCTGAGATATTTTTCTTCTGCGTTCGAAGAGTCCTCCCGCCAGGGGATTTGCAGACTCCGGGCGAAGGCTTCAATTTCGTTGCGTTCAAAAGGCAGAAAGGGCCTCCGGATACCTTGCGCCCGCTCCGGTATTCCCGAAAGGCCCTCCAGCCCGGTACCCCGGATCAGGTTAATCAGAAAAGTCTCCAATACATCATCTGCCTGATGCGCTGTAACGGTATAAGCCAGTCCATGTTTGTCGAGCAATTGGCTGAACCAGGCATAGCGCAACACCCGGGCAGACTCTTGAAGTGATTGTTTATTCTGATTGCTATAACTAACTGTTTTAAAATTTTTTACATGTACTTTTGTTTTCCATGTATCACCCATTTCCTGTACGAAGTCAGCATCTGCATCGCTTTCCGCACCCCGGAGTCCAAAATTACAATGGGCGACTTCAAACTGCAGCCCGGAATCCCTGCAGAGTTTCCATAGCACCATACTGTCAATACCGCCACTGCACGCCAGTAAAAAAGCCGAGTCGAGCAGTTCGGGAAAATGAGTTTTGATATGCGTTTTAAAACGTCTATTCACCTGGCAAAGGTAGAAACAAAATAGTCAACAGAGGCCCCGGAACGAGAAGTTCATATGCTTCACCGAGGCTGAAAGACTCCCTTTTTTAACCAGGTTTCCATGGCCTTAAAATAGCGCTTGCGCTCCAGATCGTGGTGCAACTCGTGGTAACCCTCCTCAATCATTTCCAGCTGAACCACAGAAGCCGCGCTAAAAAATGCCCGACTCCCGTCAGGATCGATAATCGGATCGGCAGTGCCGTGCAGAATCAACGTCGGAACATGAAGTTTCCCGGCATTTTCGATAGCCCATTCCCCGGCTTCAATGACCGGAAAGGAAAAGGTGGGACTTACCCTGTCGTGGATCAGCGGATCGGCCATATAGGCCTTTACTTCCTGTTCATCTTTTGAAATACCTTTAGGATCGAGTCCGGAAGGGACTGTGATCGAAGGCGCCACTCGCCCGAGAAGCTTTCCGAGATGCCATTTCCAGGCCGGCGGCTGAAAAGCCAGGCGAAGGTAAGGACTACTCGCGATGAGGCCGTCGGGCTGCCCATACCCGCGCAACACAAAATTCAGAGCCAGGTTTCCCCCAAGGCTATGGCCATATAATAGGACAGGAATATTCGGAAAACGGGTCCGAAGCCGGGTGAACGCCTGGCCGAGGAGCGCCATAAGTTGTTCGTATCCTTCACAATGGCCCCTCTTACCCCCGCTTTTGCCATGCCCGATCAGATCGAACCCAAGCACGCTGAAGCCCTGTTGGTTAAAAAATGGAATAACCTCATTCAGGTACCTCCCCGAATGCTCCCCGAAACCGTGTACCAAAAGGACAGCGGCCCCGGGGTTTTCCACCTCGGATATGAAGCCATGAATGGGTACGCCCACCCAGTCTTCTTTGAATTCCTCATATCGAATATCGGCCATAGAAAATGGATTTACGAAAGAAGTCCCAGAATTCAGGATTTTGGAGAAACGCTTCTAAGAAACGTGTTCAGGGCTGCCAAATGCTCCGCAGCCATGTCCGGATCAGTAATCCCTTTCTCCGGGATAAAATTGTCATAATACCCTGAAAGAGAAAATTTTGAAACCACTTCAGCTCCGAATCGCTCCAGCATTTGCTCCACTACGTTACGCGAAGAAATGGCCCCGCGTTTACCCCCTGAGGCAGACATCAGAAAAACAGGAGTCCCGTCGAGAAAGCGCCGCTCATCCCTGGAAAGCCAGTCCAAAAGATTCTTAAAAAAGGCTGAGGGATTGCCGTTGTGCTCATTAACCGAAAGAACCAGCCCCCCGGCTTGCTGCAAACGAATTCTGAATTCGGTGATCTGCTGAGGAATTCCTGCAGACTTTTCGAGGTCCTCACTATACATGGGAAAATCAAATCCGGCCAATTCCACACATTCTACGGGACGCTCCTCAACACAATCCGCTGTAAATTGAATCAATTTGTAGTTTATGGAAGTAGATGAATTACTACCTGCAGTGGCCAAAATTACCGACATAACACCTGATTTTCAGCGAAAATAAAGGAATTTAGATGCAGTGGGCAGTGTTTTTTGATAATTTTGCAGCCTGAAACATCCGGAAAAGGCAGTTCAGTAGTATATATGGTATCCGGTTTATGAAAGATCAAACAAAACGACTCTATTTTATAGATGCCATGCGCGCCTGGGCGATCCTTATGATGTTGCAGGGGCACTTTATAGATGGCTTACTGGACCCGGTTTACCGCGACCCATCAAATCTGGTGTATACGGTATGGAAGTATTTCAGGGGAATTACCGCCCCCGTTTTCTTTACGGTATCCGGCTTTATATTCACCTACCTCCTGCTGCGCGCCCCTAAACAGGGAAAGGACAATCCACGCCTGCGAAAGGGAATCAAAAGAGGTTTGGAACTCATCGCCATCGGATATCTGCTGCGTTCCAATCTTTTCGGCCTCCTTAAAGGAGTGATATATCCCTCCTTCTTCCTTGTGGATGTCCTGCACTGTATCGGGATCGCGATCCTGCTTCTAACCCTAATGTATCTGGCGGTTCCGAGAGGCAAAACAATAAGGTTTGGCCTGATTTTACTGGCTATGGGGGTGTTGCTTTTTTTGTTTGAACCCCTCTACAAAACATGGAACCTTTCCTTTATGCCGGTGGCGCTGGCGAACTACTTTACAAAAGATAATGGCTCCGTCTTCACCATCATTCCATGGGTAGGTTATGCCTTTACCGGCGGATTTATAGCCTCCCTCTTTTACAGGTTTCGCCAACTGAATTATTTATATCTGAAAAGTATGTTGCTTTTCCTGCTGGCGGGAATCGCGCTGATTTGGTTTTCCTCTCCTTTTTTCGAATGGATGGGAGCGCAAACCGGGGTATCCCTTTTTCAGGAAATTGCTTCGAATAATTATCTCTTTATCCGCTTGGGCGATGTGCTGCTCGTTTTTGTGGTGTTTATCTTGCTCCGGGGCCTGATGCAGCGAAAGCTATTTCTCAGTATCGGGCAGCATACCCTCTCCATCTATGTCATCCACTTTATGGTATTGTACGGGAGTCTTACCGGGATAGGATTATACGCATACTGGCATCACGCACTGACTCCGGTTCAGGCTATAGCAGGGGCCCTGTTCTTTATGCTGTTTTGCACCTGGGCCGCCCTGGCATACAATCAGCACAAAGACGCCATCCGGCAGGCTCTGGGACATCTTTCGGGATGGCTGAAAGCCTTTGTATTTCGAATAGCAGACCTCTGCTCTCATCAGGTCCGAATGCTCTGGGGACGATTGAGTCGCCTCCTGAGCAGTGCGGAAAGAACCTGATCCACAAATTTTTGAGAAGTTTCCTTACGAGTGCAGTGCCCGGTCTGCCGTAGCCGCTAATGCAGCCTCTTTAACCGCTTCAGCGTATGTAGGGTGCGCATGGCTCATTCGGGCAATATCCTCGGCTGAGGCCCGGTATTCCATGGCTGTCACAGCTTCGGCAATAAGGTCGGCCACCCGTGCGCCTATCATGTGCACACCCAGGACTTCATCTGTCGTTTTATCCGCGAGAATTTTTACGAACCCATCCGTGTCCATACTTGCTCTGGAACGTCCCAAAGCACGCATGGGAAACTGTCCACTCTTGTAGGCTATCCCAGCTTCCTTGAGTTCTTCCTCCGTTTTTCCCACAGCTGCAACCTCCGGCCAGGTGTAAACCACCCCGGGAATAAGGTTGTAGTCTATATGGGGTTTCTGACCTGCCAGTAGTTCCGCCACCATCACGCCTTCTTCTTCGGCCTTATGCGCTAGCATCTGCCCGCGAACAACATCGCCTATGGCATAAATGTTAGACGCCGTGGTCTGCAAATGATCATTGACTTCTACCTGGCCTTTTCCATTCAGGGTAACCCCGGCTGCTTCTGCATTAAGCCCTTCCGTATAGGGTTTGCGGCCGACAGAAACCAGACAATAGTCTCCACTGAGAAGAATCTCTTTTTCCTTTTTGTCCAAAGCCTTTACGGTAACTTCCTTCCCTTTTCGAGATACCCCTGTAACCTTATGGGAGAGGTAAAATTTCATCCCCTGTTTTTTGAAAACCTTGGTGAGCTCCTTAGACAGGGCGGCATCCATCCCCGGGATAATACGATCCATATACTCCACAACACTTACCTCAGCCCCAAGGCGTCGGTATACCTGTCCGAGCTCCAGTCCGATTACACCGCCCCCAATAATAATCATATGCTTCGGGATCTCCTTTAAACTCAGGGCTTCTGTAGAGGTAATCACCCGTTCTTTATCTAAATCGATAAAGGGTAGTGAGGCGGGTTTGGAACCCGTCGCTATAATACTGTGTTTCGCCTGTATTTCAGTCTTCTCCTCCCCGTCTATTATCACATGGGTGGCGTCTTTAAAACTCCCAAGACCATGATAGACATCGATGTTGTTCTTACTCATCAGGAATTCAATTCCTTTGGTGGTCTGATCGACCACGCCCTGTTTGCGCTCGATCATTTTTTTCAAATTCACCCGAACCTCCCCGGGAATTTCAATCCCATGTGTTTCAAAATGAGCTACAGCATCGTGATAGTGATGGCTGGAATCTAACAAGGCCTTGGAGGGGATACAACCCACATTGAGACATGTTCCGCCAAGCGTGCTGTATTTTTCGATCAGCGCCGTCTTCATTCCAAGTTGTGCACATCGTATAGCGGCCACATAACCTCCTGGACCTGATCCTATTACTGCAACATCATATGATTTCATAAAATGAGATTTACGTTAAGAATACCCCCGAATTCCGAAACTTAAATCGGGGTGACAAAAATACAAATGTTTTGGTTGATGCGGTCATTCCAGGGGAAAAGTACCCCTATCTTTTATTTTAAAGAGGGAGCTCGTGGGTTTGTTTTACCGATTTGATCACAAAGGAACTATGCGTACTCCCGATGTGATTGCTCGCCGTGAGTTTGGAAACCATAAACTCCCGATACGCCGCCATGTCGCGGACGCAAATTTCCAGAAGGTAGTCATACTCCCCGCCCAAGTGATAACAGCTAACCACTTCCTCCAGACGCCCTACCTCCCTTTCGAAGGCACCGATCTGGGATTGCACGTGCTGGTTTAGTTTTACCTGACAAAATACCCGAAAATCCAGGGCTACTTTTTCCGGGTCGAGCAGGGCGACATACTTCAGGATGACACCGCTCCGCTCCAGGCGCCTGATGCGTTCGTAAACAGCCGTTGCCGACAAGCCCAGTTCCGTGGCGAGCGCCTTGGTTGTGAGCTTACTGTTTTGCTGGAGTTCTTTGAGTATTTTTTTATCAATAAGGTCCATAGGAATCCGGTATATTTTCTATCTGAAGAGATAATCCTCGCACAATATAGATTATATATCATATAATTTAAATATATATAGATTTTTTTAAATCATATTTTAATATATGTTGACATTTTTAATGTATTCCGTTATTTTTACTGTAAAATCACCACTATTATGGATTATAACGCACCCGATTCTATTCAGGATTTACAGTATTTCGGAGAATACGGAGGAGTAAACCCCTCGATTTCAGATTCTTCCACCTATACCTTCTTGAATGCCAAAACCATGTTCGATACTTTTGAGGGGAACACAGAAGGATGCTATCTCTACAGCAGACATTCTTCGCCCTCCAACCTCTACCTCGGCGAAGCACTGGCCGCCCTGGAGGGGACTGAGAGTGCTAATGTAACAGCAAGCGGTATGGGTGCGATTACGGCCGTTATCCTCCAACTCTGCAGCAGTGGCGACCATATAGTGAGTAGCCGGACTATTTACGGGGGAACGTATGCGTTTATGAAAAACTTTCTCAAGCGCTTTTCTATTGAGGTGAGTTTTGTGGATATCACCAAACCCGAAGTTGTGGCTTCGGCCCTACGCCCGAATACCCGTATGATCTACTGCGAATCTGTGAGCAATCCACTGCTGGAAGTTGCAGATATCTCCGCCTTGTCCAATCTTGGGAAATCAAAGAATATCCCGCTGGTGGTCGATAATACCTTTACCCCCCTTTCTATTGCGCCTGCACGACTTGGGGCTGATATCGTCATTCATAGTCTGACTAAGTTTATCAATGGCACCAGTGATACCGTGGCTGGAGCTGTCTGTGCTTCTACTGAATTTTGTCTGGCTCTTAAAGATGTTAATGACGGGGCCGGGATGTTACTGGGCAGTACGCTGGACAGTTTGCGCGCGGCTTCGATTTTAAAAAATATGCGAACACTCCATCTCAGGATGCAAAAGCACAGTGAGAACGCCATGTATCTGGCCAATAAGTTTGAAGAACTGGGCATGCGGGTCGTATATCCCGGGTTGCCCTCCCACCCCGGACACGAGCTTATGAAAGCACAGTATGTACCCACTTTTGGTTATGGCGGCATCCTCACCCTGGACGTCCAGACTCTTGATAGAGCAAACGCGCTGATGGAGCTTATGCAAAAAGAAAGTTTGGGGTATCTCGCGGTAAGTTTGGGCTTCTACAAAACGCTTTTTAGTGCTCCGGGCGCCTCCACATCCTCCGAAATACCGGAAGAGGAGCAAAAAGCCATGGGTCTTGGCGAAGGTTTGATTCGCTTCTCCATTGGCCTAGACAGTAACATCGAACGTACCTTCGAACGGATGAAAGCCTGTGTGCATACCCTTGGAATCGCTCCTGAACCCGCCGTTTCTTCTTAGGGAAAGCTCCGCTATAACGACAACCAGATCCTTCGCACGCTGCAGGCTGGTTTCTACTCTTAACTGAGGTCTGAGGTGCATCTTTCAACCTGAGATTGCGTTTGTGCGCAGTGATTTTTCTACCACTACCCAAATTTCACATCCTTTTTACACTGATAATCAGGGTGCTGCAAAAGGTTTCCGCTTCATGGGCAGAAAGGGGGAGGTTGCACGATTACGCACATTGTCGTATTATTACCTTCCAACTAAATTCAATCCATGTCAAAATCCAGTGGGAATAAGTTCCGGCAAGACGAACATATTGTAGAAAACACTGAATTATCCATTTTAGAAGCCCTGATTCCGGTTATTGCACTTATCGGGATGCTGGCTTACAACGTGTATGTCTTTGGGGATGATGCCATTAGCGGCTCGAATCAGTTTATTTTGTTAATGGGTGGCGCCGTAGCCGCGGTAGTAGGATTTTACAATAAAGTAACTTTCAAGCAGATGCTGGCCGAGGTGGCTGAAAATGTCAAATCCACCACAGGCGCCCTTCTGATACTTCTTATGGTGGGTGCTCTGGCAGGAACCTGGCTGATCAGTGGTATTATTCCCGCAATGATCTATTACGGTCTTCAAATTCTGAATCCCACCATCTTTCTGGGGGCCTGCGTGGTTATCAGTGCGATCATCTCCATTGCTACCGGAAGCAGCTGGACGACCTCTGCAACCGTCGGAATCGCCCTCGTAGGAATCGGTGAGGCATTGGGCATTTCTCTGGGAATGACCGCTGGAGCCATCCTATCCGGAGCCTATTTTGGAGATAAAATGTCTCCTTTAAGCGATACGACCAATCTCGCACCTGCCATGGCCGGCGGAGAGCTCTTCGCTCATATTCGGTACATGACCTATACCACCATACCGACCATTCTGATTACCCTTGCGGTCTTTATTATCATTGGGTTTTCGATAGAGACTTCAGGCAATGCTGATACCGCGGGCATCCTCACCTCCATAGAAGCCGCTTTCCATATTACACCCTGGCTGTTTCTGGTGCCTCTGGCCGTTATTTTTATGATTATCCGAAAGACGCCCCCATTAGTGGCGCTGCTTGTCGGCACTTTGCTGGGAGGGCTGTTCGCCCTGTTCTTCCAACCCGGTGTTGTTGCCGGGATTACAGGAGCCGATTCCCTGAATTTTGAATCGGGTTACAAAGGGATCCTGAACGCGATCACCATATCGACAGCCATTGAAACGGATAATACGGCCCTGAATGCGTTGTTTACCGCCAAAGGGATGACGGGAATGCTCGGCACTATCTGGCTGATTGTTTGCGCCATGGTTTTCGGGGGTGTCATGGATGGGATCGGTGCCCTATCGAGAATCACCAAGGGACTCTTAAGTATGGCCAAATCCACCTTCAGCCTGTTTGCCAGTACGGTGGGAAGCTGTCTGGCTCTGAACATTACGGCCTCGGACCAATATCTCGCCATTGTAGTTCCCGGAAAAATGTTTGCCCAAGCCTATGCAGATCGGGGGCTTGCTCCCGAAAACCTCAGTCGTACCCTGGAGGATTCCGGAACCGTAACGTCCGTCCTGATTCCCTGGAATACTTGCGGGGCCTACCACAGCGGTGTTTTGGGTGTTCCGGTGGCGGATTACTTTTTCTTTGCGATTTTCAACTGGCTCAGTCCGATGATGACGCTTGTTTTCGCTGCCCTCGGGATTAAAATCAAAAAATTAGCTACCGGATAGGGCTCAGTTATTTACGAAACAGCGCGAATTTTACAAATCAACAGGAATCACTTGGAAATTCCCGTATGCCAAGTTTCATTTATTTAATTTTGCAAAAAATAAAATCACTATGACTAAAATAACCTTGGGAGGTAAGGCTGTTCACACATTAGGCACCCTACCTGAAAAAGGCACGGAAGCGCCCGATGTAGAATTGGTAGACATCAGTTTGGGCCGAAGGCGAATTAGCGAATTCAGGGGTCAGAAAGTCCTGATGAATATTTTTCCCAGCGTGAACACAGGCGTTTGCTCCAATTCAGTTCGAAAATTCAACGAGGAGGCTGCAGCCCTTTCGAATACTAAAGTACTCTGTATCTCGAGGGACCTCCCCTTTTCACAAGATCAATTTTGCGCCGCTGAGGGAATCGAAAACGTCGTGATGCTATCGGATTATCGGGATGGACGTTTTGGGGCGGCCTATAATCTTACAATGACCGATGGTGGTTTCGAAGCACTGTTGTCCCGGTCCGTTATCGTCCTCGATGAAAACGGCAAGGTGCTATACACTGAACAGGTCCCAGAGATCGGACAGGAACCCAATTACAGTGCTGCTTTGGAAGCGATCCGGAATGCCTGACACCTCCTATTTCCGCAACAGGCTCCGTAGTATCGGATTTGCCGCAAAAGGCGCCTGGCTACTGCTTAAATCCGAAGCGAGTATTCAAGTGCAGTTTGCCATCGCCCTGGCCGTGTGTCTGGCCGGGTGGTACTACCAGCTCAGCCCTATGGAATGGGTGGTCCAGGTGCTTGCCATCGGAATGGTTATGGGCCTTGAAGGCGTCAACACGGCTATCGAAGCCCTCTCAGATTACGTGCAACCGGAACGGGATTCCCGAATCGGGCATATCAAGGACATTTCCGCCGGAGCTGTACTGATTGGAGCTGTGGCAGCAGGCATTGCCGGTCTGATCATTTATCTCCCAAAGATTTTTAGCTGACCTCCCGGGGTTGGCTTCCCCTCTAAATTCGTAATTTAGCCCCGTTGTTAAGACAACCGCATGGCCAAAACAAAACGCAAAACTACGGCAGCCAGCAAAAAGAAAACCCGCGGGCTCTCCAGGCAAAACAAGATCATCCTGGGAAGCCTGTTGATTTTGCTCAGTCTTGCCCTGTTCTTTAGTTTCATTTCATTTTACTTCACCTGGCAGGAAGACCAAAGCCTGTTAACCGAATTTGCCAACAGGGATAAATCTGCTGAAAACCTGTTAAATAAGTTTGGAGCCGCCATCAGCCATTTTTTAATGTATAAGGGTTTTGGGCTGGCCTCCTTTATTTTTCCGGTCCTGATTTGTATTTCCGGAATTTATCTTTTTCTGGGTATCCCTGCTAAAGGCCTCCTTTCCCGTTGGGTATGGGGTCTTGTCCTGGTAATCTGGTTTTCGATCGCCCTGGGATTCTTTGCGGCTCAAAAACCGCTTCTCGGCGGGCAGGTGGGATATGAAATGAATTTGTTTTTGCAGGATTACGCCGGTAAAATCGGAGTGCTCTTGCTACTTATCTTAGGCCTGGTCGTTATAATGGTCCGCCTCTTTGATTTCACTCCGGAAAAAGTCGCCAAGGGGTTTTCGGGTCTGGGAACCCTGATCCCAAGCCGGTCTCCGGTTGCCGAGGATTCCCAGGGATACGGAAGTTTGGAATTAGATCCGAATTCCGTTGAAACCCCGCCGGCTCCCCCTCCTACGGACCTCTATACACACAAAAAGGACATCCCGGTCATTGAAGAAGAACCCAAAGTTGAAAATAAGGAAAAAGCTTCGGATGAAATGGAAATTGAAATGGAGGTGTCCCATGCAGTAGACGAGGTAGAGGAAACGGACGCCCTGGCCGATAAACTGGTAGAGGATTTCGGGGAATTTGACCCTACCCTGGAACTCCCAAAGTACAAGTTCCCGCATTTAGACCTTTTGGACGCCCATGGGGGAAGCGGGGGAATTACCATTAACCAGGAAGAGCTCGAGGAAAATAAAAATAAAATTGTCGATACCCTTAAGAATTACAAAATTGGTATCGCCCAGATAAAGGCCACGATCGGCCCCACAGTGACCCTCTATGAAATTGTGCCTGAGGCCGGAGTGCGAATTTCGAAAATCAAAAACCTCGAAGATGACATCGCCCTTTCTCTGGCGGCTTTGGGGATTCGTATCATTGCGCCTATTCCGGGTAAAGGAACCATAGGGATTGAAGTTCCGAATAAAAATCCCACAGTGGTCTCCATGCGATCTGTGGTTGCCTCCAAAAAGTTTCAGAATGCCGAGATGCAATTGCCGATCGCCTTCGGAAAAACCATCAGCAATGAAACCTTTGTCGTAGATCTGGCTAAAATGCCGCACTTACTGATGGCAGGGGCCACAGGGCAGGGTAAATCGGTAGGGCTCAACGCCATCCTAACTTCCCTGTTATATAAAAAACATCCGGCAGAGGTCAAGTTTATTCTGGTAGATCCCAAAAAAGTGGAACTGACGCTTTACAATAAGATTGAGCGTCATTTCCTGGCAAAACTACCGGATAGCGAAGAGGCGATTATTACGGATAACACCAAAGTGATCCATACCCTGAATTCCCTGTGTATTGAAATTGACAACCGCTACGAATTACTCAAAGCGGCCATGGTACGAAATATTAAAGAGTACAACGTCAAATTCAAGAGCCGTAAACTCAATCCGAACGATGGGCACCGGTTTCTTCCCTATATCGTTTTGGTTATCGACGAATTCGCCGACCTGATCATGTCTGCTGGAAAGGAAGTGGAAACACCTATAGCCCGTCTGGCGCAGTTGGCGCGAGCTATTGGTATCCATTTGGTTATCGCGACCCAACGCCCGTCTGTGAATGTAATTACGGGCCTTATCAAGGCAAATTTTCCGGCCCGTATCGCCTTTCGGGTGACTTCGAAAATAGATTCCCGTACCATTCTGGATACTCAGGGAGCAGACCAGCTCATCGGGCGGGGAGACATGCTATACACCCAGGGCAATGAAATCATTCGCCTGCAATGTGCCTTTGTAGACACCCCTGAAGTTGCAAAAATCACGGAATATATCGGATCACAGCGGGCTTATCCGGATGCGCATTTGTTACCCGAGTATGTTGGGGAAGACTCTGGCACAGGAATTGATTACAGCATCGAGGACCGGGATGCCATGTTTCGGGATGCCGCAGAGGTCATTGTCACCGCCCAGCAGGGCTCAGCTTCCCTTATTCAAAGAAAATTAAAATTAGGATATAATCGGGCCGGACGGATTATTGATCAATTAGAAGCCGCGGGGATTGTAGGCCCTTTTGAAGGCAGTAAAGCCAGACAGGTCCTGGTTACAGATCTGGCCGCCCTGAACGAATTGCTTAACAACGAAACAAACGGATTAGCATGAAACCCAGAATTTTAACGTTACTGCTGATGTGCTGCTGCCTTGGGCTCTTACACGCCCAGGATGCCGCTAAAGCCAAAAACTTACTGGACGAGGTATACACCAAAGTAAAGGGATACGACAATATTGTAGTGGACTTTAAATTTGACCTCTACAACAGTGAAGCCGATGTAAGGCAGGAAACCCGTGGTAATGTCAGTCTGAACGGAGAGAAGTACTACCTGAATTATATGGGGGCCGAACAATTGTACGACGGAAAGAAAGTGTACACGATTGTTCCGGAAAACGAAGAAGTAACTATTGAAGACAAATCGGCGGAAAGCGGTTCAGTAAGCCCTTCTAAAATGCTGACCTTTTACCGGGAGGGCCACCGACTGGACTGGGATATTCTGCAGGATGTTCAGGGGCGTAAAATTCAGTATGTTAAGCTCACGCCTATCGACACAAATTCCGAAGTAGCGTCTATCCTTTTGGGCATAGACGTGGAAACCCGTCATATCTACAAGCTCATCGAAACCGGTAAAAACGGCACAAAAACCACCATAACCGTCAATTCGTTTAAAACAAACCAACCCCTGCCAAAAACGCTGTTCACCTTCGACGAAAAGAAATACACGGACGAGGGATACTATATCATCAGGAACTAAGGCTTTGAGAATCCTAGATCAATATATTCTGAAGAGGTTTTTGATGAACTTTTTCAGTTCGTTTGTGATCCTGATGTTCATTTTTATTTTTCAGACGATCTGGTTGTTTATCGATGATCTCGCCGGTAAGGGTCTGGATTTTGTCATTATCGGGAAATTCCTTTTCTACCTCCTTCCCAACCTCACCGAAAAAGTGCTTCCCCTTACCGTCCTGCTTTCCTCCATCCTGACTTTTGGGGCCCTGGCGGAAAACTATGAATTTGCCGCGATGAAGGCCTCCGGGATTTCCCTGCAACGCGCCATGCTCTACCTCATCGTATTTGTCGTTTTTCTCGGCGGTGTGGCTTTTTATTTTGCAAATACAGTCATCCCCATCTCCGAACAGAAAATCTATAACCTCAGGAGAAATATCGCCACCATGAAGCCTGCCGCTGTAATCGTGGAAGGCGTTTTTAGTGATTTCGAAGGGCGAAATATAAAAGTGGGACGAAAATACGGGGAGAATGACCGCTTTCTGGAAGATGTGATCATCCACATGAAATCCAGGCTTCAGCGCAACACTACAGTCATCCGTGCAGAGAAAGGAGAACTGGTCAGCGGTTCGGGTTCGGACATCATCCAGCTCAAACTCATGGATGGTCATTATTACGAAGAACTTATTCAGAAATCAGGAACTGCAGGAAATTCCCATCCTTTTACCAAAGCGGATTTCGATGTCTACCTTATGAATATTGAGATTCCCGATAACCTGGAAGACCTTGAAGCGGATCGGAATGTGGAGACCGACAAAATGAAAAATGTCAGGCGTCTGATTACCGATATCGATTCTATTCAAGAACATAACCGAAACCTGGTGGCAGCCTTTTCGAGCAGTATCTCGAGTCGGATGGGAGCCTTTCCGCTGCGCGATCGCGATAGCGTGCCTGCCGTTTCAGATTCTATTCTCAGTCTACCGGATTCCTTACGCAATACCGCGGGCTCCATGATTAAAACGCCTTATGCAGTGGCTAAAGCTGAGGGCCTGGGAGTCAAAACTACGGATTCATCCGATATAGACGGGACTATACCCCAGGAGGTACTGGCGCAAAAAACGGCTAACCTTACAGAAGCGGAACGTCCCTACGTAGAGGGCGATGCCTTAAGCCCATTTAAAACCTGGGAGCAAGGCCAGATCCTCGACGCTTCAAAAAATTCCGTCCGGAACCTGATGAATTCCGTAAGGGGGAAAGGTGAGGATTTGGAGCTGAGCTATAAACGCTACAATTTGCATATACTCAGTCTGCACAAAAAATTTGCACTCGCCTTTTCGTGTATTATCCTCTTTTTTGTCGGGGCACCCCTGGGTGCCATTATTCGTAAAGGGGGCCTGGGCCTGCCCATGGTCATAGCGATTGTGTTGTTTTTGGCGTATTATTTCTTTGGGGTGTTTTCCAGTAATTACGCCAAGGAGGGAAATATCCATCCCGTCCTGGGTGCCTGGTTGCCAACCCTGATTATGCTGCCCCTGGGCATCTGGCTTACCCGGCGCGCCACGGCAGACAGGGGCCTGATGAGTTTCGGGCACTTTTTAGACTTTATTAAAGAACGTTTTTCCCGTACTAAAGAAGCAGATTAACCAGAAAGGATTATGGAAAGTACATTAAAACTCGATTCTATCGAATCGGCCATCGAAGACATTCGCCAGGGTAAAGTGATTATTGTGGTGGACGATGAAAATCGTGAAAATGAAGGGGATTTTATAGCTGCTGCTGAAAAAGTCAGCCCGGAGATGATCAATTTTATGGCCACGCACGGGCGCGGGTTGATTTGCGCCCCTCTGACCGAAGAGCGGTGTGAGGACCTCGATTTGAATATGATGGTGGAGAACAATACCGTTCTGCACCATACCCAGTTTACAGTATCCGTGGACCTTATCGGACAGGGCTGTACCACAGGAATCTCTGTACACGACCGGGCCAAAACTATAAAGGCCCTGGTAGACCCGGAAACCCGACCGTCCGTCCTGGGACGGCCCGGGCATATATTCCCCCTTCGGGCGAAGAACGGAGGCGTCCTCAGACGTACCGGGCATACAGAGGCAGCAGTAGATTTTGCGCGGCTCGCAGGATTCGCCCCAGCGGGTATTCTGGTGGAAATCCTGAACGAAGACGGAACCATGGCGCGTCTTCCTCAATTACAGGAAGTCGCGCGGCGGTTTAATCTAAAACTGGTATCCATCGAAGATCTCGTGGCTTACCGTATGCAGCACGACAGTCTGATCCATAAAAAAGAGTCCTTTGAACTGAAGACCCGCTTCGGGGAATTTCAGCTCCACGCCTATCAGCAAACCACCAATGATCAGGTCCATATTGCCCTGACCAAAGGCAGCTGGAAAACAGGAGATACGGTGCTCACCCGGATAAATTCAACCCTCGTCAACAATGACATTCTGGGAACCTTAACCAATGACGCCGACAAGAAACTGGACGATATGTTCAGAGCCCTGAACGAAGAAGGGCGCGGGGCGATCGTGTTTATCAATCAGCAAAGTGAAACTTTTAACCTTCTCCAACGCCTGAAGGGGTTAAAAGAAAACCAGGATAAAGGTATTATGAAGGCCCCGGGGATTCCCATGGACAACAAAGATTTTGGTATTGGCGCACAGATCCTGCACGATTTAAGGATTCACAAGCTTCGTCTGATGACCAATAACACCCAATCCAAACGTGTGGGTATTGTGGGCTATGGGCTGGAGATCATCGACTATGTTCCCTATTGATCCAAAGCCGCGGACACCACTTCTTTCAATATCCGGCATCGGCTTTGCAGCTCTTTCTCGTCCCACGACAGCTTCACCAAAACAGAGAGGTTCCTCCCCATCCAGTGGTCCGAAGCTTCAAAGGATTTGGGGTTGGCTTGAAACTGATGGACCAAAGCCTCGGAGAGAGGCGAAAGGGATTTCAGGTTTTTCAGATGATCCCATTTGCGATGGTAGTGCCAGTTATTATCATACCAGTAGAAAACGCCGTCAAAACCGGCTTCACCCAGGGCTTTGGCCGTATAACGCGCCTTATGTTCGTTCGGCATAAAGAAATTAAGAAAAGAATAATTTTCAACTCCCCCTTCCGGAACCCTTCGCACTTGCACATCTTCAAGCGATTCTAAAACTGCACGCAGCCGGGTGTAATGCGCTTTCTGAACATCCAGAAATTCATCGAGCCGCCCGAGTTGCACCAGGCCAATGGCGGCATTGACCTCCCCTATTCTGTAATTGTAACCTAAATGGGGATGCCCTTCAGCTCCGCGATCCGACCCGATATGGTCGTGCCCGTGATCACTATAGGCCTGAGCCCTCTCATAGATCTCTTCAGAATTTGTGATCAGGCCGCCCCCTTCCCCACAGGTAATCGTCTTGACGTAGTCAAAGGAAAAACATCCTATATGGCCATAACTGCCCAGGGGTTTGCCCTCATAACTTCCGCCGATCGCCTGGCAGGCATCTTCAAGGAGGATTAGATCATGCGCATCTGCAATCGCTTTCAGCGTTCTTAAGTCAGCCATAGAGCCGCACATATGAACGGGCATGATCACCCGGGTTTTGGCGGTAATCGCCTTCTCCACGGCCCGGGGATCGAGGGTAAGGGTATCGTCTACATCGCAGAGTACGGGAATCGCCCCGACGGAAAGCACGGCTTCAAAACTCGCGACGAAGGTGAAGGTGGGTACGATCACCTCATCCCCTGCCCCGACCCCTGCACTGGCCAGTGCGATCGTCAGCGCTGCAGTACCACTACTCACCAGGTGTGCATGCCGCGTCTGCATACGCCTGGCCAAAGCCTGTTCCATCTCCCGGGCCATCCAACGCCCTTTGCGCATCCCATCGAATCCATAGCGCATAAGTACGCCGGACTCCAGCACTTCCCCTGCTGATTCGCGTTCAGCTGCTCCAAAGCGTTCAAATCCAGGCATATTTCATTTTGTTTTAATTCATTTATGATAGAGGATAGACTCAGCTTCAGCCCTGCGGACTTTTGCAAAATCCGAAAACATGTCCGTTGCCGCGCGATACCCCACAGGCAACAAGAGAACCGGCTCGAGTTCCTTAGGGCCTAACTCCAGGATTTCTTCAAAAGCCGCGGGTACAAAACCCTCCATAGGGCAGGAGTCTATGCGCTCCACGGCACAAACGGTCAGGAGGTTCCCCAGCGCCAGATACGCCTGGTTTATAGCCCAGTTTCGAATGTCTTCCGGGGTCTTTTTGGAGAAGGAGTCCATTAGCGCATTTTTAAACGGCTCTAAAACGTCAGCTTCCGTCCCCCGGATGTCCTGCACCCTTTTGAAATAGGCCTCAATATACGCTGCCGTGATCTTCTTTTCGATACAAATAACCAGCAAATGCGAGGCATCTGCTACCTGTTGCTGGCCGTAAGCACTGGATACCAGGGATTGCTGAACCTCCTTATTCTGCACGATCAGCAATCGTATGGGTTGCAGGCCGTAAGAAGTGGCCGTCAGGTTAAAAGCCAACCCCAGTTGCCTGATTTTAGCCGCGGGCAATACCCGATCGGGATCAAATTTTTTAACGGCGTATCGCCAGTACAGAGAATCTAAGGTTTGCTCCATCTCTCCCTAATTTTAAGTAAAAAACCAAAGTTTTACAGCCATGACCAGGACCATACCTACCAGAAATATTTTAATATATCCATCCCCTTTGTCCACCGAAATCCGACTGGAAAACCAGGCGCCCAGTCCATTGCCCAGGGCCAGGACAAGACCTACCTTCCAGATCACCTTATCGTTCAGCGCAAAAACAACCAGGGCCGCCAGTGTATAGATAAATACCACAGCCACCTTGGTGGCATTGGTACGAACGAGGGAAAGCCTGTGAACATAGTGCAGGAAAATAATGATGATAAAGCCGATGCCCGCATTGATAAAGCCCCCGTAAATACCGATGAAGAAGAAGGCGAGTATACCAATCCAAAGGTATTTCCCGGTGATGCGCTCCTCCAGTTCTGCTACATTGACCTTGGGCTTAAAAATAATGATCAGCACCACGACCACCATAATGATGGCGAGAATCCTGTTGAAGGTTTCCCCTTTGATGTCCACGGCGATATAAGCCCCTATAACAGAGCCCACTAAAGCTGAAATACCGAGATAGATATTAAATGGAAAAGTACTGACTCCCTTACTTTTAAAGCCTGCTACAGCGATCGCTGTCTGCAAAACGATGGCGACCCGGTTGGTCCCGTTGGCCACGGCGGGCGGAAGGCCCAGAAAAATCAATACAGGAAGGGATATGAGGGAAGCTCCTCCCGCCACGGTGTTTATAAAGCCGACTACAAAGCCTACCCCAACTAAAAGCAGGTAATGGTACCATTCTTCCATGGGGGTAAAAATACTGTATCCTGATTAAATAAAACTTTTTGCCTGCGCTTCCCGATACTCAGAAGGCGTCTGGGAGGTGAATTTCTTAAAAGCGCTATAGAATGTAGACTTGGAGTTAAAACCACATTCCAGCCCTATAGAGACAATGGTATATGGGCTATACTCGGTATCCGAGAGAAAGCTTTTAGCCTGTTCCACACGCAGTTCATTGATAAAATCATTAAAACTTCTGTTGCCGTAGAGGTTTATAATCCGGGAAAGGTGACCACTGCTGACCAATTGTTCTTTGGCCAGTTTTTCAAGGGTCAGGTCCGGATTAAGGTATTTGCGGTTCTGAACCAAATCTTCACGAATCCGATTGAATTCGCTCAGATGTTTCTCATACAACCGATCATTGGACTCGGTATGGCGCGTGGGCAGTCTCTTGGAATCCTCCTGAAGGGACTTTCGAATAAGGATTCTGTCCTGAACAATCTTATATCGGTAGAGCCCCTGATATCCAATCCAGTACAGCAGGAATGAGGAGGCTAGCCTGAGGGGATGGTAGACCGAGATATTGTACCCCACGGTCGCCCTTAAAAACAGCCCGAACATCCAGAGGAGCATAATCGACAGCCCCAGGATAATGAAGGCTTTAATCCATCCGATACTGTCAAAGGTGAGGAATTTGCGGTACCAATCTTGTCTCCGGAAGACCAGCTGGGCCGCCTTCAGATAAATAAATATGCAAACACAAATATTGATGATTTCCTCCACCACATTATAGGACTCCACGCGAATAGCTAAGGCTTCGGAGCCCCGGGAACTGTTCATAAGGACCACGATTGCCCGAATAACTACCTCTGTCAGGAACAGGCCCAACACGAAAGGCATGTAATTCCGGGTTCTGGTCAGTACGCCCAGGTAGTGACGGAAGACGTTGTAAAAACTGGGGAATATGAGCAAATACCAGGGGACGACCATGCTCTTGATAAAAAAATGATTGGACCCGTATCCCATGGCCGGAAGCCAGGACTGTAAATTGTTCAGGGATATGAACAGGACCACAAGGTTCAGGTATAATACGACCGGCCCGTACTTCTTTCCAAAGAATAAAGTGATCAGGTTAAAAAGAAATCCCTGAACGACCCCAGCGATCACTAAATAATTGATAAATGAATCAACGGTCATGGTTCGGTTGGCTTTTTCCGTTCCCCAGATCTCCTGCTGCACTGTAAGTTAACAAATTATCATTCAGCCGGCATCCATTTCCTGTCCGATATTTTGACCGGATGTCCCGGATTCTGATCCGGACCTCCGGAATTGTGCGAAAATCATAAATCCGGAACCTTCCTAAATGGCTTTCAAATACTTTCAGAATATCAAAATAGCACCCCCCACAAATCAGATTATCCCCTTAAAAGCTATGCCGAATGAAAGTTCATCATCACCTCAGAGTCACCCTTAGATTCATAAATGTCATGCTCCTCTTAATTCTTCTCCTCATTACCGGGTCCTGGAATCATAACGTATCGGATGTCCGCACGGAACGCACCTTTCAAATTTTCCTGGGTCGCAAGAAGGTGGGGTACCTCAATATTGTTCATACCCGGGGTGCGGAGAAATCGCGAATTCAGGTATTTAGCGAGGTAGAGGCTCGGTTTCTCTTTAGATATTCCGCGATCGGAAGAGAAACCTATGAATACAGAAATGATACCCTGATCCATTCGGACGTGTTCCGAAAGGTCAATGATCATATCAGTCTTCAGCAGACCTTGGTCAAACATCCTGAAGGATATCGCTATTCCGATCCAGAGTCCTACCGAATTCTTCCCGTATCTGCCGTGAGGTTAAACATGACGCGACTCTTTGTTCAGGAACCGTCTTCAGAGGAGCAGGTATTTTCGGATCGTTTTGCGACGTGGATTCCCTTAAAACGTTTGGGAAAGCACCAGTATGAGATAGAGCTGCCCAACGGGAATCACAACATATTTACCTATGAAAATGGAAAGTGTACCTCAGTGGTTTCCCGGGGGAGTTTCTACAAAGTACGCCTGGTTCCGGATCCTTCCATGCAGCGTCCAAACGCTTTGAACAAATGATAAAGCAACCTATAACATACACCCAGATGGAAAAAGCAAGGTATCTCCGTAACCCAAATCATAGACAGCTCTACAGGGAATTGTACGCCGATGTCCTGAAACGATTGCGCAATCGGCCAGAAGCCCCCCGGAAAGTGAAGCGCCTTTTCGCATGGGTAATGCCCCTCGTATATTTCGGCCTCTATATCCTGGCCTTAAAGTTAGGAGAGCATCCGATACTCTTCCCTTTACTTTTTTCGACTATGGGTATCGTGTCGGTATTGATGTTCATAAACCTTTTTCACGATGCCGTACACAATCATGTGTTCTCAAAAAAACTTCACAACCAGTTATATCTCCTGCTCTTTGACCTGCTCGGTGGAAACAGCTTTATCTGGAAAAAAAGACACGTCATCCTGCATCATAACTATCCCAATGTAGCCGGGTTTGATGCTGACATTGAACAATCCGGGCCCATCAAAATTTTTCCACATCAACCCGGTAAAAAAATTCATCGGTACCAACACCTGTTCGTTTTTCTGCTCTATCCTCTGTTTCTTTTTAACTGGATACTTTTAAGGGATTTCAAAGATTTTTTCTCCCCAAAACGAACGATCCGACAGTTTTGCCGCATTCCGGGTAAAGAGTACCTGAAACTCATTATTTTCAAAGGGATCTTCCTTAGCTATATTTTCCTGGTTCCAGCACTCATGGGCATTCCTGTACTGCGGGTCGTGGGAGCGATAGCCTGCCTGATGGTCACGGGCAGTATCGTCGCAATGCTCGCCTTACTTACGCCCCATGCCAATACAGCAAACCACTTTCCTGAAGTAGGTGATGAAGGAGATCTTCCCGTCAGCTGGCTCGAACACCAATTCAGATCTACCAATGATCTTTCTGTATGTAATTGGTTTTCAAAACATGTTATGGGGAATTTCAACTATCACCTGGCCCATCACCTCTTTCCTCAGATACATTCGGCGTATGCGCCGGAGGTGACTGCCTGCATTCGTGAATTTGCCAGCCGTCATGGTTTTCCGTACAAAGAATATCCTTTGGGGATCTGCCTGAAACTTCACTATGAACTGATATGCCGCAATACAGAGGCTGTCGACATTCTGGAAGAAGATATGTAACGCTAAAAACCCAACGCACATGATAGAATTTGAATTTGCTGACCTGCATTGTCATCCGACCCTCAAGACCTATGGCAGAACCTTTGACAAGGGGTCTTCCTCAAAAGGTAAATCCGATATCTGGCACCAGAAAAAACCGACATTCCATGCCTTGTTCCTGCAAAGACTCACCGGGATTACCCGTTTCTCCCAGGCCGATTTCAGCAGTATGCTCAGCAGCCGGGTGCGCTTTGCCTTTGTATCCCTGTATCCTTTTGAGAAAGGCTTTTTCTTCACCCCCTGGCTGCCCGACCACATTTCCGCCAGACTTGCGGCCTGGGTGACCTCTATTGGATTTCACAGAGTAACCTACCTGCAAAGGCACAAGAACTATTTTGAGGACCTGATGGGAGAACTCAGATTCCTCGAGGAAAGCCCCCGAAACTGTTACCTAAACGGCACCAAATACTCCTGGAGTTTTCTCAAACCCGGCCAGAAAACGTACTCCATTGAGAAACGGCCCAATCACCTCTATGTCATTCCCACTATTGAAGGTGCCCACATTCTGAATACTGGACTCCGGGAATACGGCAGAAAAGCGTCGCATGGGGAAGTACTGGACAACATACGGCAACTGAAGAAGCTCGAGAATGCCCCATTTTTTATAACCCTCGCGCATAATTTTAATAATGATCTCTGTGGCCATGCCCCGAGTTTGAATGGTCTTGGCGGAATTCTGGATCAGTCCGAAAACATGGGTACAGGCTTTACTGAGCTCGGTTGGGAGGTCATTCGCCATCTGATGGACCCCGAATGGGGGCGGCCTATATACATAGACCTGAAGCATATGAGCCTAAAGGCCCGTAAAGAGTTTTACGCCTGGCATCGCGATACGCAATGCGCGGCTCCATTTTTGGTTTCCCATGGGGCCTTTACCGGGCTCTCATTAAACGAATCCGGGGAACGTTCCCCTTTATTTGCCGAGGACGAAATCAATTTTTACGATGAAGAACTCGTCCTGTTGGCGCGGTCAGGAGGGGTTTTCGGATTGCAGTTGGATGCCAAGCGTCTGGCGCCTAAAGCAGACATACGCAAATCTGTCTTTTCGGGGAAAGCAAAAGATCAGGTGTATAAATCTGCAGGTATCTTCTGGAATCAGATCCGACATGCCGCTGAGGTTTTGGATGCTCATAATCTTCCTGCCTGGGATACCCTGTGCATTGGCAGCGATTTCGACGGAACGATTGATCCCCTGGAACGTATTTGGTCTGTGAGAGAATTCAACATCCTGGCCAACGCCCTTATGACGTATGCCAAAACCTACTTGCAGGCCGGAAAACTCAAACAAGAGAAAAACCGCAACCTATCTGCGGAGCAGGTTATTCGAAAATTGACCCTGGAGAACGCTGAGCGATTTGTGACTCAATGCTGGAAGGGAGTCCCTTTAATGGTGCCGGACGGGAATGGGGGTAGTTGATATTCTGAGAGTATCGGGGACCCCGGTCTTATTCAGGCAAAGTCCATTCAGATCGCGTCCGATCTAAAACTCGCAGGTCCATAGGTACTCCGCATAGTTTTTCGTACTTTTTCAGATCAAATACACTTGACATGAAAAAACACCTCTTCCCTGCCGTGGTCTTAATGTTATTCCTGTTTACTGGAATGGCCCAACAAAAAAGTCCTCTGGAACTTACGGACATTTTTAATCTGGAGTACGTCTCGGAACCCCAGATTTCTCCGGACGGAACGAAGGTGGTCTATGTCCGTAATTTTAAGGACATCATGACGGACCGGAACCTTTCCAACCTTTGGATTGTGAATGCAGATGGGAGCGACAACCGGCCTCTGACAACGGGAAATCACAATTTCAGTGCGCCCAGATGGTCACATGACGGCACAAAGATCGCCTACCTCTCCAATGCTGAAGACGACAAGATGAAGCTCTATACGCTATGGCTGAACACCCGACAGGCGGCTGCCCTGACCAATACCCCCCAATCCCCGGGAACTCCCGTATGGTCTCCGGATGACCGGCACCTCGCTTTTACTATGTTTGTCCCTGAAAAAAATGCCTCACCGATTCAGTTGCCTTCCAAACCCGAAGGAGCCCAATGGAATGAACCTCCGAAATACATCGATGCCTTGCGGTATCGGGGAGACGGAGCGGGATATCTGAAATCGGGGAACCGGCAAATTTTTGTACTCTCCACAGACGGGGGTACCCCAAGACAGCTTACCACAGCATCCCAGAACCACAGTACACCCTCATGGAGTTCGGACGGCAGGGCACTTTACTTCAGTGCCAATCTCAGGGACGACGCCGATTACAACCCGGCCAACTCAGAGGTCCACCGACTGGAACTGGGAAGCGGGGAGATCGCAACCCTGACAGACCGGAATGGTCCGGATAGCGGTCCGATAGTCGCTCCAAATGGCAAGCACATCGCCTATGTTGGATACGATGACCGCTACCAGGGTTACCAGATAAGCCGGTTATACGTAATGGACCCTGACGGTTCCAATCCAAGGAAAGTCTCAGGGGACTTCGATCGCTCCATAGGCAATGTTCAATGGTCCGGTGACAGTAACGCCCTGTATTTTCAATACGACGACAACGGGGACACCAAGGTGGGAAAACTCAGTGTATCCTCCGGCAAGATTGAGACGGTACTGGAAGGACTGGGGGGATTGTCCCTGGGACGCCCTTACAATGCGGGTGACTTTTCCGTAGCCTCCGACGGAAGCATGGCTTATACGCTGGGAAATACCGGTTTGCCGGCTGATCTCGCTGTAAAAACTCGGAAAGAAGCCCGGAGAATTACCCAATTAAACGCAGACCTTTTTGACTTCCGTGCCCTGGGGGAAATGGAAGAATTGCGCTGGAAATCCTCTTTTGACCAAAGAGAAATGCAGGGATGGATCGTAAAACCCCCGAACTTCGATCCCAATAAAAAGTATCCCATGATCCTGGAGATTCACGGGGGGCCCTTTGCCAGTTACGGATCCGTCTTCTCCTCAGAGGTCCAACTCTATGCCGCTGCCGGGTATGTGGTGCTCTATACAAATCCGAGGGGAAGCAGTGGGTATGGAGAAGAATTCGGAAACCTGATCCACCACGACTACCCCAATCACGATTACGAGGACCTGATGTCGGGGGTGGATGCCCTGATCGCCAGGGGTTACATAGATTCAGAGAACCTATTTGTAACCGGAGGTAGCGGAGGAGGTGTGCTGACGGCATGGATTGTCGGCAAAACCGATCGTTTCAGGGCCGCGGTTGTCGCAAAACCCGTGATCAATTGGTACAGTTTCGTCTTGTATGCAGACAATCCGGCCTTTTTCTACAAGTACTGGTTTCCCACAAAACCCTGGGAAGACCCGGAACATTATATGAAACGATCACCCCTGAGTTATGTCGCAAACGTCACAACCCCCACCATGCTCCTGACCGGGGAGGAAGACTACCGAACCCCCATCGCAGAATCAGAACAGTTCTATGCCGCCTTAAAACTCGAGGGAGTGGAAACGGCAATGGTGCGGATACCCGGGGCTTCACACGGGATTGCCAATCGGCCCAGCAACCTGATTGCTAAAATCACCAGTGTCTTGATGTGGTTTGAGAAGTACCGACAGAAGGGGTAGACCGGAGGGCCAACCCCGTATGAGATTATCAGGGTTTGAATACTACCCGGTTTCTGCAACACGTCTCCAATCCCAAGGCTAAGGAAGTACGAAAACGGTTCATTTGTCTTATTTTCCTAGTAAATGACGGCAAAATTCGATATTTTAAGGGTTATATTTTTAATGCTCAGGGATATACATCGGCGAAGTCCATTCAAATTTCCAGGTGGGCCTGAACTTCATTTTTCGCGGTATTAATAGAAAAGTCCCTGGCTGGCAACAGAAAAACCACCGGCGGGTAACACAATAAATTGTTTATCGCTTTTACAACCCTATCAAAAAAGTTGTACCTGTGAAAGATAAATGGGTTTTTTAAGGCTGGTTCATGCAAGCAATTTCAGTCGTTGATTCGGACAGCTATTCAAATTCCAACAACTCAAGTTGGGTACCTGCAACAATCGCAGTTGTCTATTGCCCTATCTTCGGTTGTTGGAATCATGTT
>CAKZOC010000094.1 GCA_937136025.1 uncultured Bacteroidota bacterium | reverse complement strand
TTTATAATGTCATAACTCAGACTCAGGCCCAGCCCGGTGCCCTGTCCGGTAGGCTTGGTCGTGAAGAAGGGCTGGAAGATCTTGTCCCGCACTTTTTCAGGGATGCCGTTTCCGTTATCCGTAACCCGGATTTCAATCCCTTTCCCAGCCTTCCGGGTTTGTACGGTAACCTCAGGTTGATATCCCTTAGAACCCTCTTCCTTTTTTTCGATGACGGCATGGAAGGCATTGGTGAGCAGGTTCAGCAAGACGCGTCCTATTTCCTGGGGCACCATGTCCACCATGCCCACATTTGGGTCCAGATCCACCCGCATGCTGGTATTGAAGGACTTGTTTTTGGCCCGCATGCCGTGATAGGCCAGCCGTTGGTATTCCTCTACGAGGGTATTTAGGTCGGTCAATTCCTTTTCGCCATCACTGCTGCGGCTGTGCTGAAGCATCCCCTTCACAATTCCGTCCGCCCGCTGGCCGTGGTGGTTTATTTTGCTGAGGTTTTCCTTGAGATCTGCCCCAAGGGCTTTTACCTCTTCCCAGGCTCCTTTTTCAATTTCCTCCTGCATCTCGTCGATTAATTCGGCGCTGACTTCTGAGAAATTGTTGACAAAGTTCAGGGGGTTCTGGATCTCGTGGGCGATGCCGGCCGTGAGTTCCCCGAGGGAAGCCATTTTCTCGGCATGTATGAGTTGCTTTTGGGTGGCCTTCAGCTCGGAAAGGGCCGCTTCCACAGCCTTTCTTTTCTCCTCGAGTTCCGAGATCGTCTCTTCCAGCAAGATAGAAGTAGTCCTTTTTACTTTTTCCGTCCGCTCCAGCTTAAAGACCAGAATCTGAAGTTCCTTGTCCACACCTTTGAGGGCCTTTAAAAGCCCCTGCTTTTCACCCTCGGGTACGTGTTGGCTTGCCTTGATAAAATCAGCTATGTGATTCAGGTTCTTATCCATCAAATCTCTTTTAGGGCAACAGTACAGGTGGTAAGGTTATGCATTTCGAGGTCTCCGCCTGTGGCCCGGGCTAATTCGGCATTCGAAAACATCCCGGCCATGGGTACATTCCAGACATTTTTAATGCCTTCCAGTTCTTCAGACATCAGCGGACCCAGCGATAGGATACGCCCGGCACAACTAAAGACTACAAGGGCATCCGCCTCAGGCATTGTAGTGTCCTTCAGCGTCCTGACGCCTTGAACTACTTTTTCCATGACGTCCCAGTCGGGAGGTAGTGAAAAACGGACCTTTGAGCCCTGGGGGACTGTGCCGCTGGTATAAAAGGAGCGATCCGTCCAATCGATGACCAACCCTGGCCGCATTACTGGATCTCCTTTTTCCCGCTGGAGTTGCAAGGGAAAATTGGCTGCAATTTCCACCATAAGGTTTGCATTTTCTTCCGTCGCATTTTCAATTCCGCCAAACTTGACGGTGATATCCAGGGCGGGAATATCATCTATGGTGTACACGTGGTTGCCCTCACTTTTGGTAACCGTGCGTTCCGTGCCTATGGCTTTCCAGCCGCAGGTAGCTATGCCTTCCATTTTTACTTTGGTCTCATCAATGGCCAGGAGTACCATTCCCCTGTCGCTTTCCCAATGGTCCGAAAACACAAAAGTTTCTTTAAAGGCGTATTGGTCTCCTGCCGCCCCCCCAAAGGCCTTGATTTGGTCACCGCATATATCTCGTAATCCCACCAGGACCTGCTCTCCATCTGTCGCGGCATGGCTGGTGGCCAGCATAAAACCGACTTCAGGAAATTTTGCTTTGCCCTTTTCAGCGAGGATTTGGGCAGTTTCTCGATAATTGTCCTGTTCGAAATCTGCGTAAAAGATTTCAAAAAAATCCGGATTGAGGTCCAGGAGCAGGATCGCGGCGGAACCTTTTTCTGTCTCCTCATCGATAAACTCTCCATTGGTCGTGGCCCCGAACACCGAAATGTCTGCCTCTGAAAACAGGGTTCTTATGGCTTCCCGATCCAGCATTACCGAAGCAAAGACGAAGGCCAGGGTAGGGGAAAACCCATCCTGAATACTGTCTTGAAGTCTGGCTTTGAGCTCCTCAAGAGACACCCCTTTTATGGATTTAGCTTTCATACGCGCATTTTTTTATTTTTCGGTCAGTACGACCCAGCTATTGGTTGTGGAGTGAAATTCGTGTTCCCCGTGCACGGCCTTCCCGAATTCCCCGTAGGTGTAAAAACCAGCCATGGGAACCTCCCAGATCTCATGTAAACCTTCATTCTCCTGCTGGGCCATGGGCCCGAGGGCACTCAATCTGCCCGCACATGAAAATA
>CAKZOC010000093.1 GCA_937136025.1 uncultured Bacteroidota bacterium | reverse complement strand
CCTGAGTCGTCGTGGGGTGCGCTTCGCCGCGGCCAGCGGCAGGCAGTACGAGAGTATCGCCATAAAACTGACCCCTATTCTGGACGAGCTCGTTATAATCGCCGAAAATGGAGGCCTGGTCCGTCAACAGGGACGTGAACTGCTTTCCACTCCATTGGATGCCAAACTTAGGGACCGCGTATTGCACCGGCTTGAAGAAATCCCCGGAACCCATACCATCTTATGCGGAAAAGATACGGCTTACCTGAAACCCCCAACTCCTGAATTTGAAAACCTATTGAAAGAATACTACGGGGCGTACGAATATGTGGACTACTTAATTGGCTTCCCCGAGGAAATCATGAAGATCGCAGTTTATCATTTTGAAAGCTCGGAAGCCCATATCTATCCGAAAGTACAACCCTTTGAAGATCAGTTAAAAGTGAAGGTCTCAGGAGCGCATTGGGTAGATATTTCAGACCCTCTGGCACATAAAGGTCACGCCCTGAAACTCGTTCAGGAACACCTGGGGATTCCGCCGGAAGCTACCATGGTTTTCGGGGATTACAACAACGATCTGGAAATGCTCAGCCAGGCTGCATTCAGTTTTGCCATGGCCAATGCCCATCCGAATGTACTGAAAACAGCGCGCTACCAAACAGGCAGCAATGACCAGGAAGGTGTGGAATCGGTCCTCACCCGCTTGCTCGAACAACTCTCCTAGGTCTTCTGTTTCTTTTTCCGGGCAGCAGGAAAGAGTATGTTGTTTAAAATCAGGCGGTAGCCCGGTGAATTCGGGTGTAATTCCAATTCGGTTTTCGGGTCTCCCACCCGATGCTGATAGTCCTCCGGATCGTGTCCTCCATAAAAAGTAAAAAAGCCTCTGCCCTTAATACCGTGTATGTAACGGGCTTCTCCGTTAAGGCGGTTTTCGCCGAGAACGAGAACCGTGGGTTTAACCTCTGAAGGCGCAAAAGCGGTGGTTTGGCCCATGAAGCCTTTGACCAGAGCCGTATGATTCTGACAGAGCATCGTAGGCACAGGATCCCATTTGGCGGAAAAATCCATAAGCGTAAAATAATCCGATTCCCTGGGGATGTCTTCCCGTTTGTTGGTCATGTCGATGGAAGAAAACTCATACCTTCTGGGATTGCGCTCCAAAATAAAATCCGTGAAAGCGAACGTTTTGCTGTAATCCAGTTGTTGCTGATAATTCGGATCTGAAGGATCCCCGTCGAACATGGGTTCGCAAATATCGACACCTTCTGCGGCCAGGGCAATATCGAAACTGTCTGTAGCCGAACACATGGCAAACATAAACCCGCCACCGATCACGTAATTCCGGATTTTCTGAGCCACGGCCGATTTCTCCTCAGAAACTTTCTGATACCCCAATCGGGTCGCAAGGGCCTCGGCTTCCCGTTTTCCTTCGATATACCAGGGTGCTGTCCGATAGGCGCCGTAAAATTTACCGTATTGGCCCGTAAAATCTTCGTGATGGAGGTGCAGCCAATCATAGATAGCCAGTTTATCGTCGAGAACCTCTTCATCATACAGGGTGACGTATGGAATCTCTGCAAAGGCCAGCACCATGGTCACCGCATCGTCCCAGGGCTGATTGCCTTTCGGTGAATACACTGCAATTTTGGGGGCTTTCTCCAGAATAACGGCTTCCATGTTCTGGGACGGACTGGCTATAGTCTCCAGAATTTCTGTGGCCTGAGCGTCCGAGAGCACTTCAAAAGAAACCCCACGGATCTTGCATTCATTACGAATCGCCTCTCCATCGGGAACCAGGAAGGATCCCCCCCGATAATTGAGGAGCCATTGTACTTTTTGTTGTTTTGTCAGCACCCAGTAAGTGATGCCATAGGCCTTCAGATGGTTTTCCTGCCCTTCGGCATCCATGGGAATTAAAATAACTGAGGCCTGGAGTGAAACGGATCCCAGCAGGAAGGCCAAAACCAGATAAATCCAAAAAGAAGGTAAACGTCGGGAGGTGTTTTTTTGCTTAGAAGGGTACATCATCATCCGGATCTGCTCCCGGCAGATCGTTCATAGAGCTGCCAAAGGCCTGTTCGGCGTCGGGAAGATTCCGGGTAATAAACGGATTCTCTCCCTCTGCATTCATTTTCGATTGAAACTCGAATGGAGAGTCAAAGTCATCCAAATTATCAAATTTACCCAGATTGGCAATGAACTTTAACCGAATATTATCTAATCCCCCGTTCCGGTGTTTAGCCACGATAAACTCAGCCTGGCCCTGGGTGGGAGTGCGCTCTTCGTCATCCCACTCATCAATTTTATAGTATTCCGGACGATAGATAAATGAAACGATATCGGCATCCTGTTCAATAGCCCCGGATTCCCGAAGGTCGGAGAGGATCGGGCGTTTGCTCCCTCCCCGGGTTTCCACCGCTCGGGAGAGCTGGGAGAGGGCGATAACCGGCACGTCCAATTCTTTGGCCAGCGCCTTGAGGTTTCTGGAGATCATGGAAATTTCCTGCTCCCGGTTCCCCCCTTTCTGACTCGCTCCGGAGGTCATAAGCTGCAGGTAATCCAGAACGATGAGTTTTATTTTATGCTGAGAAGCCAGTCTGCGCGCCTTGGCCCGGAGGTCAAAAATAGACAGGGAAGGTGTATCATCTATAAACAAAGGGGCCTTCTCCAGGGTCTTTACTTTGACGTTGAGCTGTTCCCACTCGTGTTTCTCCAATCGGCCTGTTCGCAATTTTTCAGAGGAAAGACCGGTTTCCGAAGAAATCAGACGGGTAATCAGCTGAACCGAAGACATCTCTAAAGAAAAGAAGGCCACGGGAATGTTTGCATTGACTGCAATATTACGCGCCATAGAAAGCGTAAGGGCTGTTTTACCCATCCCGGGACGGGCCGCGATGATGATCAGGTCACTGGGTTGCCAGCCCGAGGTGAGCCGGTCCACCTTGTCAAATCCTGAGGGAATACCACTCAGACCCTCTTTATTCGATATTTCCTCAATTTTCTTCTTTGCCTGAATGACAAGGTTCTGCGCGGTTTCTGCGGATCGCTTCAGGTTGCCCTGGGTGACTTCATACAGTTTGGATTCTGCATTGTCGAGCAAATCAAAGACATCGGTAGCCTCGTCATACGCCTCTTCAATGATCTCACTGGAAATCTTAATCAGGCTGCGCTGAATGTATTTTTGTAGAATGATGCGCGCATGGAACTCAATATGGGCTGAGGATGCGACCTTTTGCGTCAGTTTTATCAGGTAAAAATCACCTCCGGCAACTTCGAGTTTTCCATCGGTCTTTAATTGGGCCGAAACGGTTAATAAATCCACCGGTTGAGAAGATTCAAACAGCTTAAAAATCGCCTCGTAGATATAACGATGCCCCTCTTTGTAGAAAACATCGCGGTGAAGAATATCGATAACCTCATCGACACCCTTTTTATCAATCATCATTGCTCCAAGCACAACCTCCTCTAAATCAACAGCTTGCGGGGGTATTTTTCCTTTCTCCAGAGATATAATCCCGGGAGTTCCGATTTTTCGGCCCACTAATGCTCTCGATTTTTCCATAGCTTCAAAAGTAGAAAATTAACATTAAGTTAATCCTGCACGTGAGGTCCGGATATTCACCGTTCATTCACAATACTGCTGTTAATAAGTTACAACTTAATGTTGATAACAAAAAAATCCAGAGGTCATTCCTCCGGATTTTTTCTAAATGATTAGTTACAAAAGGATTACCCTTTGAACACTCCCATTCCGGTGTACTTTTCCATCCGTTTGGCAATCAAATCCTTTGGTGATAACTTTTCGAGGTCCTGATAATGCTTTGCAATTTTGTCCCGGACGATCTCAAAAGTCTTTTCCCGGTTCGTATGTGCACCTCCTGCAGGCTCCCTCACGATCTCATCGATCAGCTTTAATTTTTTCATATCAGTGGCGGTGAGCTTAAGCGCATCCGCCGCCTGTTCCTTGTATTCCCAACTCCGCCAGAGGATAGAAGAACAGGATTCAGGTGAGATGACGGAGTACCAGGTGTTCTCCAGCATCAATACGGAATCCCCTACGCCAATGCCCAATGCACCCCCGGAAGCCCCTTCTCCGATAATCACAACGATGATCGGCACTTTAAGACGTGTCATTTCCAGAATATTCCGGGCAATGGCTTCCCCCTGCCCGCGCTCCTCGGCTTCAATACCCGGGTAGGCCCCTGGGGTATCGATAAAACTGACCACGGGAATTCCAAATTTCTCAGCTGAACGCATCAGCCGCAAGGCTTTGCGATACCCTTCCGGCCTCGCCATGCCAAAATTACGCTCGATCCGGGATTTGGTATCGTTGCCTTTTTCGTGGCCGATGAGCATGACCTTGCGGCCGTTGAGCTTCGCAAATCCGCCCAAAATGGCTTCGTCATCACCGAAATTCCGGTCACCGCCAAGCGGCACGAATTCCTCGAAGGCATGCTCGACATAGTCCCGGAAATGCGGCCGCGAAGGATGGCGTGCGACCTGCGTTTTCTGCCACGGAGTAAGTCCCGCATATAGGCTTTCCAGCAGTTCGGCACTCTTG
>CAKZOC010000092.1 GCA_937136025.1 uncultured Bacteroidota bacterium | reverse complement strand
GGTAGGTGAGAGTTCCTGGGCATAGGCATCTGCCCTGTACTTGTCCTGACACCACTCCCAAACGTTTCCGGCCATGTCGTACAACCCATAACCATTTTTGGGATAATGTCGAACAGGAGCCGTACCTACAAACCCATCCATAGGTTCATTGCGGTACGGAAAAATACCCTGCCAGAAGTTTGCTTTTTCGGCGGCCTGTTCCGCCGGGGTGTTCCCCCAGGGATATACGGCATCTTCCAACCCTCCCATGGCGGCCCATTCCCATTCGGCTTCTGTCGGCAGTCGTTTCCCGGCCCACCTGGCATATGCCTGGGCATCCCGGAAAGAAACATGAACCACAGGGTGATCCATCCGATCCTCAATCGTGCTGCCAGGTCCCTCTGGATGTTTCCAACTGGCACCAATTTTCCATTCCCACCATTGTGAGAGATCTCTCAAATCCACAGGCCCCTCGGTGGGCCGGAAAACCAGGGACCCAGGCTGTAATACTGAATCGGCCGGTCTGGGCGTACCGGGAAGTAACTCCTTTTTCATTTCATCCCAGTCCAGGGCCATTTCTGCCGTAGTTACATACCCCGTTTCCTCCACAAAAGCGCTGAATTCTTTATTTGTGACCTCGGTTTGGTCCATAAAAAAATCAGACACTCCAATTTTGCGGCGTGGAAACTCGTCCGCCTCTGCCTGATCTGTCTTCCCTCCCATCATAAAGCTCCCCGAAGGAATATACACCATACCCTCAGGGGCCTCCAGTGTATTCTGTGCGATAGGCTTTTCCGCCTCTCTGCAACCGTAAACCCCGATCAAAACTAAACATATGACGGGCAGAAATGTTTTTATTCTCATTCTGTTATTAAATAAATTTCTTGAAGTATATTGGGGGTAAGTTAAAAAAACTAATCCGCTTCCCTAAACATATTTAATTGAATTTTAGGACGTTTTGAAGCCTGCTTACACTGAAGTACAGAAATTTAACCAATGGTGGTTATGGATCCTCCTACTGGCCGTTTTGGGTGTCCCGGTATATGGTATGTTTCAGCAATTAATCCTGGATGAACCCTTCGGCAGCAAACCCATGTCTGACCCTGGGCTCGTTCTATTTTTTATAGGAACCCTGTTGATCATAGGTCTTTTCTGGTATCTGGAACTGCGCACGGAGATCGATGAAGGCGGCATTCGGGTGCGCCTGCGTCCTATCAGCTCTGAGGCTTTTACCTGGGATCAGATTGAGCAGGCCGAACTCATCACTTATGGTTTTGTAGGATATGGGCTTCGTTTTAGTAGAAAATACGGCACGGTTTATAATGCCAGCGGAAATAAGGGACTGGCCATTACCTTGAAAAGCGGCTCCCGATATGTTATTGGGACCCAGAATCCCGAAGGTTTGAAACAAACCCTGCTCGGACTGAAAAAATCCGGCACGGAATTAAATCTGGCAGGGATCTAGCCTCGATATCCTGCCGATGTATCTTTCTGCCTGTTTAGAATTAGGATAATTCTTAAACTCCAATTTTAATTGTTTTGATCCGGACATTTGAAGTGCTGATTTCCTTCTAAAGTTCTGATTTAAGCCCGATACCGTAAAACCGCGCCTGCGATTTCAACCTAAACCCCAAAAAGTGTAACTTCAAACCATGAAGGATTCAATGTATATACTCTTACTCTTGATTTCATTATGGGCCTGCAAGAGTGAAGCGCCTGAGCCTGCAGAGTTTTATCACGAGATCTCCGTCGGGCCCAAACCGTGGACCTCAGAGGTTTTTGAACCTACAGAGTCCGATTTTACCTTTGCCATCATCTCCGATCTGACCGGTGGCGAGCGCCCCGGGATATACAGCCGGGCCGTAGCACAACTCAATTTACTGGACCCTACTTTTGTGCTCAGTGTGGGCGATCTGATCGAAGGGGGCACGGAGGATACCCTGCAATTAAAAAAAGAGTGGGATTCCTTTGATGCCCGCACTTCTGAACTCACCATGCCCTTTTTCCACCTGGGCGGAAACCACGACCTCACCAATCCGGAAATGCGATCCTTTTGGAACAAAAGGTATGGCCCCCGCTATTATCATTTCCGGTACAGGGATGTCCTTTTCCTGATGATGGACTCCGAAGATTACTCCGAAAAACGCATGTATGAAATCTACCAGGCCCGGGATACCGCCCTGCGCGTGATCAACGGGGAGCTTGAAGGCATCTACGAAGAATCTACCTATTACCATATGCCCGAACGCAGGTTGGGGAGCCTCGGCTCCGAACAATTAGCGTACTTCAAGGAGGTTCTCGAGGCGCAAAAAGACGTCCGCTGGACCTTCGTCCTGATGCATAAACCCCTTTGGTTGCGGGAGGATAACAATGGGTTGGGAGCCCTTGAAACTGTTTTAAAAGGGCGGAACTATACGGTAATCAACGGGCATTTTCACTCCTTTTCACATCGCAATCGCCTGGGAATGGACTATTATATGCTGGGGACAACCGGAGGCGCACAGAATCCGGAAGACCCCAATGCATTTGACCACATCAGTTTGGTTCGGATGGCCGATAAACCTGTTATTACCCATTTGAAGCTCGAGGGAATCCTCAAAAACAGCGGGACCCTGCCGCTATCCATACCTGCAGATAACCCTTGATTCTTTACAGGCCATCGTCCCTACTATACACCACTGCTGTTTCATTGGAGAACCCGTAAAAAAAATTGGATCCTTATAAATAAGGACCCAATTTATCGTATACCCTTCGGGGAGGAGGATCAAAGGGTTGGATTGAACCCCCTGGCCAATGTCACAGAGGATTTAACGAAATAATCCTGCAAGGTCAGGCCCTTTTCCTTCCAGAAAAAAGCGAAGAAAGCCAGGGGCCACACCATCAGGCTCACCCATTTTAACAGGGTCCTGTAGCCTCTTTGTCTTAAGTCCAAAACGCCCCCGTCCACGCTACGGGTCTGGAGTCTGAGAATATCTTTTCCGAGGGATTCTCCCCGGTTCAAAAAATCGCATCCGATGAAGTATCCTAAACTCACCAAAGCAAAGCTGTCAGGAATCAATGCAAAGCTCCATTGAAAATCACCCCCTTGATGGGGTGGCAGGCTTTCAGGCACTATATTTATGAGTACTGAATAGACAATACTGATTAGAAAAAAGTCTATAACAAGTGCTGCGCATCTTCTCAGGTTCCGTTCATTCATAGTTCCCATGCTTATGGTGTATTTACCCAAACTTCATACTCAAGGCCTTTCAAGCCTTTTGTTTTCGCATCCAGAGCGTACTTCCCGGGATGAATTTTTATATCGTACCCTTTAAAATTAATCATTCCAGAGGATATAATCTCAATTTCTGCAGGGGTTTTTCCGGATTTATCACCTAAAAAACTATCGATAATGTTATTGATCGGCATAATCGTACAGGCATACCTGACACAACAGTGCTCAATGGTTGTCTTAATTTTTGCCCCGAGCAAATTCACGGTGACATCAAAACTCTGGCACCCATTCGCCGGCCAGCCCTTAGCGCCCGCATCAGGCAGGTCGTCCAGGAGGAATGACAAATCTTTTGTCACGAAGTACTTCGCCTCCACATTTTCGGGTTGCTCTTGTTTTTCACAGGAGATACTGATCAGAAGGACCAGAAAGGCCCCTACTCTTAAAAGTTGGTTTCTCATTTTTCTCAGGTTTAAAAGATGAATAGATAGGAAGATCCCTGAAGCCTGTTTGTAGCCCCATGAACCCGTTAAAAAAAGGTCTGACCTCAGCGTTAACAGAGGCAAAACTAGGTGCATAGACTGCACAACCTCTTCATACCTGTGGACTTATTTGAAAATTGCAGGGAATGACACCGCGAAAAAGACGTCTTTAAAAAAGAGAAGCGTCTGTACAACTTAAGGAAACAAAGGCTATTGGCCGAGTTGCCGGACTTCTACGGCGGGGACATCCGCATCCCCGGAGCGGACATAGAATTCGATCGGATTGCAGCAAACCTCACAGTCCTCCACATAATCTTGCTCCGGTATGGAGGTATCTATAAGTATGGAAATGGACTCCCAACAATAGGGGCATTGAAAAAAATACTCGAACATGGGTATTTAGAAATCAACATTGAGCAACTCACCACTGACCTGGAGCAGCTGCAGTTCTGCAAGTTTGGCATTGTATTTCGCCTGGCTGCGGGCGAGTTCGGCCAAAAGCAAATTTAATTGGGCTTGCCGGAATTCTATGGAAGAGATCTGCCCCAATTCATACCGCTCTCTGGATCGATTGAAGTTATCCTGATTGGTTTGCAGGTTTTTCTGCTGCACGTCCAGAACAAAAAGGGCGTTCTGGTAATTGCCCCAGGAGTTCTGAATATCGCGTTCGACCTCCAGCTCTGTTTGTTTTTTAAACAATTCCTGGTTCTCAAAATTGATTTTGGCATTCCTGCTGTTGGTAATGGTACGACCCCCGTCAAAGAGGTTCCAGGTCAGGTTAATACCTCCATTCAAGCCGGTTGTTGTGTTTTGTAACAAGAAGGCCAGTGGGTTGTTGTTGGAGAATTCATTCCAACCATAAGACCCGGACAGCCCTATTGTAGGTAAATATCCGCTCCGGGCGGCTTTCATATCGTATTCCGATATCAGAATATCCTTTTCCGCCAGCATCATCCGTACATTGTTGGTTTTGGCTTCCTCCAGAATTTCATCCATATGCAGGGAAGGCACAAAGGTCACCGTAGTATCCGCCCGGAAAGTCTGAGAGAGGTCCCGGTTCAGGATGAGATTCAGATCGCGCTTGGTATTGCGGAGGAGCTGCCTGGCATTGAGGAGATTCACACTGTCTGTATTGACGTCCACCTCGGCGTTAAGGACGTCTAAACCCGTATTTTGTCCGTATTCGAACTGGAATCGCGCCCTTTCCAGCCGGTTGCGGGAAATGTTCAGGGCTTCCTGAAGATTGGTCGTGTTTTCCTCCAGGCGGGCGACTTCGTAATACACTGAGAAAAGCTGTAACAGGGTGGTTTCAATGGTCTGCCTCACCTCGAGTTCCGATTGGTCTGAAAGCTCCTGAAACGCCTTATAATTATAATAGCGCCCAAGACCATCAAACAGGACGTAATTCATGTTGAGAGAGGCATTATACCTTCTCGTTTCCACGTTTTCCGCCGTCCTTGTATCCCCGTTGGCTAACTGACCTTCCGTGTTCTGCCGATCTATAGAGCCTCCCGCAAGTCCTGTAACAGTCGGGAGAAAGCCGGAGTTCAGGATATCTGCATTATTCTGATCGATTTCCCTGAGGTTTTCAGAAACTTGAATCCCCAGGTTGTTTTCCAGGGTATAGGCGATGGCTTCCTCTTTGGAGAGGATGGGTCCTTCATTTTCGAGTGCAGGTTCCTGCCCCAAAACGGGCATCAGAGAAAATGCACAGCACAAAAGGATGGCGCAGCAATGCTTCATCAAGACTGTTCTTCTAATTGGGTTGATTTATTACGCTTTCTGTGAGCGGGTGGGGCCGAAGATTTTTCAAACCCATTGGCCTCAGCCAGTTTACCGTCCAGGCTCTCCTGGGTTTTCATCTCCTTGATCACGCGCTCCACTTCTTCCCGATCGATTACCTGACCGGACCACAACCATTTAAGCCGGGTTTTTGCATTGTTCACCACGGAGAGCAATAACGGAAGCATTATGAGTGTAAGCACGGTGGCGATCGCGATGCCATAGGAGATCGAAATCGCCATAGGCTTGAGAAACTGCGCCTGACGGCTCTTTTCGAGCAATAAAGGAGCCAGTCCGGCAATGGTAGTCAAAGAGGTCAGAAAGATAGCCCGGAACCGGGAACGACCTGCCTCAAAAAGGGCATCGTCAAATTTCATCCCCTGCCTGAGGAAGGAATTAAATTTCCCAATCAGCACCAGGCCGTCATTGACCATAATCCCGATGAGCGCGATAATCCCCAGGGCAGAGAGTACATTAATTGGAAAGCCGTGAATCAGGTGACCCCAACCCACCCCAATAATACTGAAGGGGATCATCAAAATCAGAAGAATCGGCTGGCTGTATGTCCTGAAGGTAAAGGCTATCACGGCAAAAATCAAAAACAAAATCACCGGGAACACTTTATTCGCAGAACTGGAGAGTTTTTGCGCCTCCCGGTTCTGACCTTCATAGGCTACAGTAAGGCCCGGATATCGGGAGAGCAAATCCGGCATAAAATTCGTTTGCACATCCAGCAGGATTTCCGTCGCACTCTCATTTGGGTTTTCCAGATCGGCCTCTACCCGGATTTCCCGCTTCCCATCCAGGTGGCTGATAGACTCATCCCCTCTGGAAATAGAATACGAAGCGATTTCAGAAAAAGGAACCCGCTGGCCGGTAGGAGTCAGGATACGCATGTCGTCCAAATCCGCAAGGGAAGAGCGATCCAGGCGGTCGTAACGCACCCAGACCCGAATCTCATCCTGTCCGCGTTGAAAGCGCTGTGCCTGCGCCCCAAAAAAGCCGGAACGGACCTGAGTCATCACTTGTTGAAGGTTCAAGCCCAGGGCGTAGGCATTTTCCCGGAGTTCAATATCGATCTCCTTGATTCCTTCGGGATCCGTGTCTGTGACGTCCGTCAGCTTTGGATTGTTTTCCAGGTACGTGCGTAATTCGTCTTTCGCCGCCTCCAATTGCAGGTTATCGTTGCTCAGGAGGGCGATAGAAACAGGGCTGCCTCCAAAATTTCCACCGGAGCCAAAGGTGAGACGTTCTACACCATAAACCTCACCAACCTCTTCCCGAATGGCATTGGTAATGACCGGGCTGGGAAAATCACGCTCCTCACCGGGCAGCAGATTCACACGGAGTGAAGCTTTATTATTACCGGGGCCCACTCGTTTAATGATATTCTCGACTACAGGTTTACCTGAAGATTGACGGCTGCTGAAATCCTCGTTTACTTTCCAGGTTGCCGCCTCTACCCGACTGATAATCTCATCTGTGATTTCCGGATTGGTTCCCTCCGGCATCAGCAGATCGATCGAAACCCGGTCACTGGCGATACTCGGAAATATAGTCACTCGGATCACACCTGCTGCTATGGAGGCAAAGGTGATAAAAAGCAGTCCCAGAAATATGGAAAAGGTCAGGAAGCGATGCTTGAGTGTAAACCGCAGGGTGGGGCTGTACATCCGATCGCGCAGATACGACATGATGCGATCCCCTACGACGTTGAACCCTCTCAGACGGCCAAATATTTTATCAAAAAAACCTTTTTCCTTCTTTTTTTCCTCCTCTGTTTCCCGGACCAGCGCCTTGGAATGGGCGATGTGTGCCGGAAGGATAATAAGCGCCTCCACCAACGACACAACAAGGGTAAGAATCACAACAACAGATACCTCCCCAAAGAATTCCCCTATACGACTATCGAGAAAGAGGAAGGTCGAAAAGGCGAGCACCGTGGTAATAATGGCTGAAATAATCGGGGGAATTACCTCCATGGTGCCGTCTATGGCTGCCTGGACCGGCGATTTCCCCATTTCATAGTGCTGATAGATATTCTCCGAAATCACGATCCCGTCATCTACCAGAATCCCGATAACAATGATCATCCCGAAGAGGGAAAGCACATTGATGGTTACCCCCAGAGATCCCGCAAAAATGAACATCCCCAAAAAAGCGATCGGCAACCCGAAGGCCACCCAGAAAGCCAGACGGGTGTTGAGAAAGAATGAGAGAAAGAGCAATACCAGCAGGATACCCATCGCCCCGTTTTCCATCAACAACTGCGTCCGCTGTTTAAGGGTGATGGAACGGTCCGAATCGACATCCAGACGCACATTATTGCGCGTGGCGTTAAAGTCTGCGATATAGGCGTTAATTTTATCGGCTGTTGGAATCAGGTCTTCGCTATTGGTATTGCTGACCTCGATATTAACTGCCAGATTCCCATTGAAATAACTCGCATTAGGCGTCTCTGAAAAACGATCCCGTATTTCGGCTACGTCCTTCAGGCGGATGGTATTTCCCGAAAGATCAGACCGTACGACCAAATTGCTCAATTCGTCTCCGTAATAAGATCGGTTCTTAGCCCGGATCAGGTAATCTTCTTCTTCCGTTTTAATATTACCCCCGGTAGCCAGGATATTAGCCTGTCCCACGGCCTGGGCAACCTCCTGGAACGTCAACTCATAGGCCAGTAAATCTTTTTCCCGGACCGCAATTTCAATTTCTTCTTCCGGGTAACCCGATATTGTGATTTGGGATATCCCGTCCATAGCCCGCAGATCGTATTCGATCTGACGTGCGATCTGTTTCAGCGTACTCAGATTAACGCCTTCCCCACTGAGGGCAAAACTGATAGTAGGGCGAATGGCTTCCTGCTTTGCCACAACAAGGGGTTCCATCCCCCCCGGGAAATTGGGAACCCGATCCACGGCATTTTTTACCTCGGTCAGAATGACGTCGATATCCTCATCCTGGTCGATTTCCACCGTAATACTCCCCCCATTTTCACGAGATTGGGAGGTGACGCGCTCAATACCCACCAGCCCCTTGAGATTGTCTTCAATTTTCAGAACAATACCCTCTTCAATTTCCTGAGGGGCCGCTCCCGGGTAGTTGATATTGATAGTAATGATCTGAGAATCGATCAAAGGGAAAAACGAAGAAGTCATGCGGGAAGCACCCACAATCCCAAATACCAGGAACGCGAGGATTATGACGTTAACCGCCACATCGAATCTGATAAAATAGCTGATAATGTTCCGCATCTCCTTATTGATTCTCGATATTCTGGTTGATTACTTTCTTTGCTGCTGTATCCCTGTAAGGTCGCACCAGCATACCCGGATAGGCTCCCGGAACCGATCGCGAAAGGTAAACCGTTCCGTTCCCAAGCCCCTTGAGTATGACCGTTTCGTCTGTGTAAAACACGGCTTCCACGGGTGCCAGATCCAGAATACTGTCGCGGAGCACAAAGAGTTCTCCTTCCTCGGTAAGGAGTTTCCGGGGCACTTCAATGGCATTTTCTTCCTGCCTGCCCTGTATGGTAGCTTCCAGGTACATACCTTCTTTCAGACTTTCGTCGGCCACGTCTATAAAAACAGAAACCGTCTGGGATTGCTGATTCACCGCCGCATTGATTCTGGATACTTTTCCTTTATAAGTCTGGGTTCCTTCCAGATTTTTGAGTGCAACCTCCTTGCCGAGCTGCAAAAAATCGCTGTAGCTCTTATTTACGGCCACTTCGAGTTCATAAACCCTCGGACTGATAAAGACCCCGAGCGATTGTCCGGGTCTAACCAGGGTGCCTTCGGTTACCTCAGCCTCTGTAAGCACCCCTGAAAAAGGGGCGCGGATGATATATTTAGTAAGGCGTTGTTCCAGATTCCGGACATTGTAGTAAGTCGTTACAATATTCCGGCCGTTTATAAAATAACGCTCCTGTTCTGAAATCATCTCCGGGAGGTCCGGAGTTCTGCTGGTGACATCAAACGAATCCAGATACGACTGCCATTTCGGGTAGATGTCCGGGTAGTCCAGCCGCAGATCTGGCATGGCCGCCGTAATGAGGTTGTAGAGATTACTTTTAGCACTTTGAACACTCGCCTGATACTCGGAGGCGTCAATACGAAGCAATACCTCGCCCTTGCGAAAAGGCTGACCGGGTTTAAACGGATTTGAACTTCCCGCAAAAACACCCTGTACTTCGGCAAAAAGTGCCACCCGTTCTTTCGCCACGAGATTCCCGTTGGCCTTGACTGCAATAGGCACTGCAGCATTGCGCACCGTATCGACAAATACGGTCTTTACCTGCCTAACCGGAGCCGGCCGTTTAACCTTTTCTCTGGATACCAGCAAATAGGACACCCAAACGGCCAGACCGAGTACCAAAACGCCTAAAATATAAAGTATAATTTTCCGCATAAAGCCTTGATTCAGCTAATTAGAGAGTAAGACTGCAAAACTATCCATAAGTTTAGTCAGCCCTCGTTAAATATATCATAAAAGCCCGGTACACGGCCGATCACCGGGTCTGAAGATGAAGTCTTTACACCTTCCTCAAACTGTTCGTTCAGGAAGGCGCCCATCACTATCGCTGAAGGGGGCAAGTGTCCCTAAAGAATTTCGAAAGGGTGCTATCGCTCGGCCTCCTCCACAGCCCCGGTGAGGGTCTCCCATTGTTCCATGAGTTCCTCCAGTTGGTCCTTAAGGCCCTGATACCGGTCGAAAAAACCATCCTCAGCAATGGTTTGATCGTAGTTCAGCAGGAGTTGATGATCGATGTCCGCAAGCTGAGTCTCCAGCTCCTGAACGCGTTTTTCCACGCCGCTCAGGCGGTTTTTCAGCGATTTTAACTTCTTCTGAGCCTTGTAATCTCCTGCCTTTCCTGAACGAGTGTCCGCTTTCTTATCCGCCATAGAGGCCGTTGGAACATCGTTCTTTTCGACCTCTCGGAAATCTGTGACCTTGCGCTGATCCAAATAAAAATCTATATCGCCCAGATAAGGCTTGATTTTCTGATCCCTGAATTCATAGACCATATTGGTAAGCCCCTGCAAAAAATCCCGGTCATGAGATACCAGGATAAGGGTACCTTCAAAGTGTTGAAGGGCTTCTTTTAAGACCTTTTTAGAGGGAATATCCAGATGGTTGGTGGGTTCATCCATAACCAGCACGTTGAAGGGCTGCAGCAGCATCCTGGCCAGCGCTAATCGGTTTCGCTCCCCTCCCGAGAGTACTTTGACCGCTTTGTCCACTTCATCTCCCCGAAATAAAAATGTACCCAGGATATCCCGTATTTTAGGACGCGTGCTTTCCGTAGCTGCATCCATCATGGTATCCAATACCGTCAAATTTCCGTCCAGGTGGTCCGCCTGGTCCTGTGCAAAATAGCCGAGCATAACATTGTGCCCGAGTTTGCATTTCCCCTCATGCTCCAGTTCGGAAACCAAAATACGCGCCAGGGTGGTCTTGCCCTGACCATTTTGCCCGACAAAGGCAATTTTACTACCGCGTTCAATGAGCAAATCCACATCTTTAAGAACCGATTTCTCCCCGTATCGCTTTGAAACTCTATTCAACTCCAGTACTACCTTGCCGGGTTGTACCGAAATGGGGAATCGCACCCGCATCACCTGATTGTCTGCCTGATCTACCTCTATACGGTCCATGCGATCCAATTTTTTGATCAGGGACTGGGCCATGGACGCCTTTGTGGACTTCGCCCTGAACTTTTCGATCAGCCGTTCGGCTTGTTGTATTTCCCGCTGCTGATTTTTCTGGGCGCTGAGCTGTTGCTGACGAATTTCTTCCCTCAGGGTCAGAAACTCGGAATAGGGCTTGGCGTAGTCATAGATCCTGCCCAGGGAAATTTCAATCGTCCGGTTGGTGACCTGATCCAGAAACATCCGGTCGTGAGAAACCATAAGTACGGCCCCCGAAAACTGCCGTAAAAACTCCTCCAGCCACAGGATGGAATCGATATCCAGATGGTTGGTGGGTTCATCCAACAGGAGCAGGTCGTTCTTTTGCAATAGCAGTTTGGCCAGTTCAATTCGCATGCGCCAGCCCCCGGAAAACGTATCCGTCAATTTTGTAAAGTCCTCCCTCCGAAAACCCAGGCCAAGCAGCACCTTTTCCGTTTCCCCTTCGTACTGATAGCCTCCTATGAGTTCGTATCGGTGTGTTATATCGCTTAGAGAAACCATCAATTGGTGGTAACTATCACTTTCATAGTCCTCGCGGGATGCGAGTTCCGTATTGATGTGCTCCAGTTCCTTTTCTAGATTCCGGATTTCGGAGAATGCCTGATAGGCTTCTTCCAGCACCGTAATCCCTTTGCGGAATTCCAGGTCCTGTTTCAGGTAGCCAATAGACATCCCTTTATCTTTGGAGACGGTCCCGGATTCCGGAAGCATCTCACCGCCCAGAAGTTTGAGCAGCGTGGATTTTCCCGCCCCATTTTTACCGATGAGACCCACGCGATCCCCCGGGTTTAATCGAAATGAGATGCCTTCAAAGAGAATTTCTCCTCCGAACGACACCGATAAATTATGGACATTTAACATCGATCTTCTTCCTTTACAGTACCCGGGCCTGCGGGTTAACAGTTTGCAAAAGTCTTAAAAATTCCCCGAAAACCCTCAGGCTTGCTTTTCAGAACTTTGATATCGGTGGGCAAAACGAATGCAATCCAATCCTTCGGGCAGGGGTTCTGCTCTTAAGATAAGCCCGGCCAAACAACGGGCCGCATATGGAGCTATAAGTACTCCGCGGGAGCCCATACCATTGATGACATAAAGGGAGGAATACTCCGGATGCACCCCCACCAACGGGCGTCTGTCCGGTACTGTAGGGCGAATGCCCGCCCATTGTTGGGTTACTTCAAAATCGCATTGAACGAATTTATGCAAGCCTTTCAGGAGTTTCTCCCGGGCCTCAGCAGTAGGCTCCGCACCTTCATAGCTCCGGCTGTAGGTCGCTCCGGCCAGGTAGTGATCGGCACCTGTGGGTATGATAAAAACACCTCCTTTAATC
>CAKZOC010000091.1 GCA_937136025.1 uncultured Bacteroidota bacterium | reverse complement strand
ATAAAACAAACTGTTATGAAAATTGCAAAAGATGATATTGAGGTCAAAATGGAAATACCTGGAGCTGTAATCCGCCAGCAAACTGGTTTTGGGGACGCTACGGGTTTGGGCAAAATGAGTGGAGAATACTTTAGCCTGTCGGCAGGAGTAGATACAACACCCCTGTTTATAGGACTTGAGGGGGATTTATGTCAGTGTCCGCATTGGGGCTTTCTCCTGAGTGGTGTACTTACAACCACAGATGCCATGGGAGTACAGGAAACTGTGAATGCCCATGAATTATTTTACTGGCCCCCTGGGCACAATGTTAAGGTGGATTCCGATGCAGAGATTGTTATGTTCAGCCCGCAACGTGAGCATACCCATGTCATCAATCATATGATTGAGAAGACAAAAGGGTAAGGCCAGGTTCCTATTTACCTGTTTTCCTGCTAATGGCCCAAAGTAAAATGAATAGTATGGCAGTTCCCGGATACAAAAAAAGTAAAGGAAACTGTCCAATACCCGGATTAACATTAGCCAACCCAAGAAAAGCAACTATTGCCACGATTCCTCCTGTTAATTCCCATTTCCACGCGAGCCCGAGCCCCAGCAGAACGATCCCGAATAGCACCAGTTGCACAATCGAATCCGCACTCAAAGGCTCCGAGTTTAATGATTCCGGAGGAAAAAAGGTCTCCCCGATAAACATGAATAATGAAAACAGAATAAGAAGGCCGCTTAGACCCCGTACTGCCCACCTAAAAATTTTAATTGCCCTCATGGGACTAACTTAAGTTTGCCTCCTTCTGCTCCTTTTCTTTTAATTGCTTCACCAGTTCAAGGGCATCGGGCACGACATCACTGCATAAAACAATAAGTGATCCTTCCACGGCGTGTTCCACGGCATGATGAATCGCTTCTTTTTCTGAAGGAATTACTGTAATTTTTTTCTCTGGGTATTTAGACAGGATGCCCTCACGCAGCATGGCAATGAGCTCTTTCTCTGTGCGACCCCGCAAGTGCTTGTCCTGGCGGATAATGATTTCATCAAACATTTCCGCGGCGATACTTCCAATTTCGTTGTTATCCTCTTCACGCCTGTCCCCTATCCCGGCTACAACCCCCACCTTTACGGAGGCCTCAATTTCATTTGTGAATTTCTGGAGGGCCCGCATCCCTGCCGGATTGTGCGCGTAGTCCAGTAAAATTTTAAACTTATTGAATTCAAACAGGTTCAGCCTGCCGGGTGTCTGGGAAGCGGAGGGTAGAAAAGTCTCTAAAGCCGCTTTCATATCCTCGATACTGATCCCCCTGACATTGGAAGCGATCACAGCCGGCAATATATTCTGTATCATAAACTTGGCGCGCCCACCATAGGTCAGTGGAATCGTTTCTGCTTTCATGATCCTCATTTTCCAGGTCCCCCGGCAAAGGGTCACGTATCCGTTTTCATAAACCGCAGTGATCCCCCCTTTTCGCTGTAAAGCCTTTATGCGGGGATTCTCTTCATCCATAGAAAACAACGCCACGTTACAGTTGACCGATTTTCGCATCTCATAAACCAAATCGTCATCTGCATTTAAAATGGCATACCCATCGGGAAGAACTGTTTCGGGAACTACAGATTTTACCCGTGCCAGTTGTTCTATGGTATGGATTCCTTTTAACCCCAAATGGTCTGCCGAAATATTGGTGACAATCGCTATATCACACTTCGAGAAGCCAAGTCCTGCCCTGAGAATGCCACCCCGGGCACACTCCAACACGGCAAAATTTACTGTGGGATCTTTTAAAACAAATTCTGCGCTCTGAGGCCCCGTACAATCTCCCTTCATCAGGAGCCTGTTTTGTATATAAACCCCATCGCTGGTCGTGTATCCCACCCGGTAACCTGACATTTTTGCCATATGGGCGATCAGCCGGCTTGTAGTGGTTTTGCCATTGGTCCCGGTAATAGCCACGATGGGAATTCTGCCTTTATCTCCCTGCTGAGGAAAGAGTTTATCGACAACCGGAGCGGCCACATTACGCGGCAGTCCTGTAGTCGGAGCCAGATGCATCCGGAATCCCGGGCCGGCATTTACTTCCAGCACCGCACCCCCCGTTTCCGAAAGGGGCTTGCTGATATCCGTGGTCATGATATCTATTCCGCATATGTCCAGGTCAATTATCTTTGAGATACGCTCGGCCATAGCGACGTTCGCCGGATGAACAATATCGGTAACATCTTCTGCCGTACCCCCGGTACTGAGGTTTGCCGTATCCTTCAGGATGAGTTTTTCACCTTCGGCCAATACAGAGTCTTCCGTGTATCCGGCATCGGTTATGATGGTCTTTGTGAGGTCATTGATGGTGATTGCGGTCAATTCCTTTTCATGGCCAAATCCCCGACGCGGATCTTTATTGACTTCGGCTACTAATTCTGTTATGGTCGATTTTCCATCGCCAATAACGTGGGCGGGAGACCGAAGTGCTGCAGCTACAAAAGTATTGTTGATCACCAACAACCGGTAATCCTCCCCCCGAATATAATTTTCGACAATAACACGTCTGGACACTTCCTTCGCCGCGTGAAAAGCCTTTACAGCATCTTCATAGGAACGGATATCCACAGAAATACCACGGCCGTGATTGCCATCGATCGGTTTGATCACCAAGGGATACCCGATATGCTCACAGGTTTCCTTCAGACTCCTTTCCCGGGAAATGATATCCCCCCGGGGTACCTCAATCTCGGCTTGTTCTAAAAGGTATTTAGTATCTTCTTTATCGCAGGCCAATTCTACGCCGATGCTGCTGGTTTCGCTGGTTACCGTGGCCTGAATGCGCTTTTGATTGGCTCCATAACCCAATTGACAAAGGGAGTATTTATTTAACCGAATCCAGGGAATCCCACGGCTTGCGGCCTCTTCTACAATGGAACCTGTGCTGGGTCCGAGTCTTTCGGCCTCCCGTAATTCTCGCATCTCCTGGAGATCGGGCTCCAAATCGTAATCCTTCCCGTCGATTAAGGCCTGGCAAATATTCACCGCGGCCCGGGCTGCATAACGTCCGGCGTTCTCCTCGATATATGAAAAGACGACACTGTACACACCCTTTTCGCCATACCCCCGGGTTCTGCCAAAACCTGTATCCATTCCGGCCATGGTTTGTATTTCCAGGGCGATGTGTTCAATTACATGCCCCATCCACGTACCCTCTTCGACCCGCATAAAAAAACCGCCCGGACAGCCTTCGGAACACCGGTGGGAATACATGGTCGGGAACATGGTTTTTAAGCGATCCAGAAAACCCGGGCACTTATCCGTGGGCTTTTCTTCCATTTCTTCCAGGTCCAGGACCATGACAATCAGTTTTTCACGGCGTACAGACCAATAATTGGGTCCGCGCATGGCTCTAATTTCTCGTATTTTCATGCCCGAAGTTTTAGGGGTTGGATTTAAATCTTTTAATATATAATAATATTTCCAAGGAGAGCCGTAATTTTATCGCCTTAAAGCACAAATAATGAGCATAAAGGGAACTTTAATACCCATAGGAGGCAATGAGGATAAGGGTATTGAGACTCATGAAGCCTATCATCTCGAGTTTATTGAAGCGAGCATTCTTTCACGGGTAGTACGTGAAAGTGGTGGTCCGGATGCGACCATTGTTATCATTCCAACGGCTTCCCGCATCCCTGTGGAAGTGGGAGAGAATTACACAGAAGCTTTTGGCAAATTAGGGTGTCGCAACGTGCATGTCCTGGATATCCGCAAGCGTGAAGAATCAGAGAAAAAAGAGCATATCGATCTTGTAAAAAAGGCGGATTGCATCATGTTTTCTGGTGGTAATCAGGCACTTATTATCGAAAAGATCGGACAGACCACGATCCACAAAATTCTTCTGGAGCGGTATAGAAAGGATGCAATAGTGATCGCCGGAACCAGTGCAGGAGCCATGTGTATGACTACTGAAATGATCACCGGTGGCAGTAGCAAGGAATCATTTTTCAAAGGTGCCGTAGGGTTGAAAAAGGGGATGGACTTTATCCCTGAATTGATTATCGATTCTCACTTTATCCGGCGGGGTCGCTTTGGAAGGCTGGCTGAAGCCGTAGCCGCCTTTCCAAAACTCCTGGGTATCGGTCTTGCAGAAGATACGGGCCTGGTCATCAAAAAGGGCAGCACTTTTGAAGTTATCGGTTCCGGGATGGTCCTTTTATTCGACCCCAGTAAACTAAAGCACAACAATCAAAAAATCCTGGCCGTAGGTGAACCGATGTCCCTGTCCAATCTTAAGACCCATGTTTTATCCAATGGGGACCGATTCAATATCAAAAAGAGGAAGTTGAAAGTTTTGCCCCTGGACGCACCCCTCGTTTAATTCGAATAGATCTGGACGGTTTTACTACCCATGGAAGTCTTGCTGGCCCTGTACATGCCTTCTGTATTAAAGGGCATGGCGATATTCCCATGGACATCTACTGCGATAAGACCTCCATCACCACCGATTTCCAGAAGTCGCTTCTGTATGACCTCACCAGCGGCCTCCTCCAGTGAAAGGCCTTTGTATTCCATCAAACAGGAAACGTCATAGGCGGCCACCCCGCGTATAAAAAATTCTCCGCTACCCGTGCAGCTTACAGCGCAGGTCTTGTTATTCGCATAATTTCCAGCACCGAGTATCGGACTGTCGCCAATACGCCCAAAACGTTTGTTGGTCATCCCTCCCGTTGAAGTGGCGGCGGCAAGATTCCCGTGGATATCGCAGGCCACTGCACCCACTGTGCCAAATTTAGAATCCTTTTTTGTGGAATGGTCCAATTGAAACGCATCGGTGCCTTTGAGCTCCTGCCACTGGTCATAGCGAAACTGATCAAAGAAATACGACTCATCTTTCAGCTTGTAGTTCAGACTTCTGGCAAAGTTCATGGCCCCCTCCCCGGCCAGAAAGACGTGGTCACTTTTGTCCATAACATCACGCGCGAGAACTACAGGGTTTTTAATTCCGGAAATCAATGAGACCGCCCCTGCATTCAAGGCACTGCCCTCCATGATGGCCGCATCCATTTCGTGAGTGCCATCGGCTGTAAACACACTCCCTTTTCCTGCATTAAACAAAGGACTATTTTCCAGCTCTATTACAGACTGCATGACGGCATCCGTAGCCGTGCCTCCGGCACTTAAGACCCCGTATCCCTTATCGAGGGCCTTTTCAAGGGCCTGCTTATAGGCTTTTTCTTTTTCGGGGGTCATCATCCCTTTTAGAAGTGTGCCAGCGCCTCCGTGAATCGCTATGGCGTAAGGTTGTGTCATATTTTTAGCTAACTTTTTAATGCAATAAAATACAGACAACTACGACTGTAAATTCTCCAATGGCCCGGAGTACATATTTAGAACGGTGTTACGATTGTCTGTATGGCATGGGGTTGAATAGTCATGGAAATCGCTTCGCCATTTCCGATATAAAGTTTGTAATCAATGTCCTTCTCACTCTGGTTCATGATCACATTGACCATGCTTTTATCTTCGTTTACAAAAGAGGTGCTCAACAAGTGGCTTCGGCTGCTCACCGTACTAATCCGTTTAGCTCCCGGACGAATAAATTTTGAAAAGTGACCGATGTAAAAATAGGTAGGTGTATATATCAAATCACCTGCCTCTGTGTCTCCATGGATCGGGGCAAAACAGTAATTACCCACATGATTCGGTCCGCCCTCCTGATTTAACAGTATGTTCCAATCCGTCCAACCTACAGTGCCATTATTGAAATCATTGATAATGGATCGGCCATAACGCTCTGCGTGCTGCCAAAATTGATATCTGTCATTTCTGAATCCTTCCTGGCATCCTTCCGTAAACAATAGGTTTTTAGTGGGGAAGGATTCGTTTATATTCCCCAAATTCGAAAACATAGGTTCTCCGCCTGCCCATGTTTCATACCAGTGAAAACCGATTCCCCAAGCATATTTTGCCGCTTCAGGATCTTCGAAAATAGTATTTGCCCGATGGTTGATCAGATCTCTGTTATGATCCCAAACAACAATTTTTTTATCACCCAGCCCTTCCCGCTCAAGGGTTGGTCCAAGGTGATTCTTCAGGAAATCCCGCTCTTCTTCGGCCGTATAAATGCAGGACTCCCAACGTTGTACCGCCATAGGTTCATTTTGAATCGTAATCCCCCAAACAGGCATTCCCTCTGCCTCATATGCCTTTATAAACTTCGCATAGTACTGTGCCCAAGACTGGAAATATTCAGGAAGCAACTTACCCCCCTGGAGCATATTATTGTTGTCTTTCATAAATGCCGGAGGGCTCCAGGGACTGGCATAAAGTAAGAGCTCCCCTCCTGCTGTTTCAATCGCTTTCTTTATCAAAGGGATTTTGTAGCTTTTATCGTGTTCAATACTAAAGGTATTGAGGTCTTTATCCCCTTCCGCGATATAGGTGTAACTCCCGCTGCTAAAATCACAACTATGAATAGGAGTTCGGCAAAGTGAATAGCCTATTCCTTTGTCTTTATCATAATACGCGGTTAAAAGCTCCTTCTGCTTTCCCGGGGGCAATTGTGCAAACACCTCTGCCGAAGCATCTGTTATGGCTCCTCCGATTCCCAATAAAGTTTGAAAGGACTTTTTTGGATTAACAAAAACAGAAACCTCATTTTCTAATGGCTGGGAAGCAGCCCTAAAAGTGGCTTTCCCGGTTTCTGTAAGCCGTAACTCCGTTCCACTCGCTGTGGTATATACAGTAGATTCCTTTCCCAAAACAGACATTTTTTGAGGCTCTGATGGCATCGCTGTAGCTTCCTCTATCGCAGCATCCGATTTCTGAACTTCTGCACAGCTGGCTAAGGTTAGACAAAAAACATAGATGATCGTTTTGTACTTCATGGCAATTTTTTTTCTGAAACCCAAGGGTGCATGCCTTTAACAAAAATACTCAAGACGTTGAAATAAGCTTACTTTTGTCGCGTCACGGTTATGAGAAAACTCTACTACTCTTTTGTTTTTGGTTTTATCCACCTGATTTCACTGCTCCCCTTTTGGGTTTTGCACCGGATTTCTGACTTTCTTTTCCTGTTGATCTATTACGTGGTGGGCTACCGGAAAGATATGGTTTTAAAAAATATAAAAAGGTCCTTCCCAGAAAAGTCAGAAGCAGAAGCCAGGCAGATCCGAAAAGACTTTTTTCGTCATTTTTCAGATTTGATGATTGAATCTGTAAAAAGTGCCAGCATGGGACAAAAGGAGTTTCAGAAGCGATACTTTATCACCAATCAACACCTGCTGGACACCTACCACAAATCCGGAAAAAGCATCATTATTCTTTCGCCTCACACCGGGAACTGGGAGTGGATTTTTTCGTTGGTTCCTGTAATTCCTTATGACGTTTATGCTGTATATCAGCGCCTTACAAACCCTAACATGGATGAGTACATCAGGCGCACAAGACAGCGTTTTGGAGCCAAGATGATTCCTACAACCAAGACGTTCAGAATCATTATGAGTGCCTTGCTTAAAGGCGATCAGTTTCTGACATGGTTCGCAGCAGACCAGTCCGCAAGGCCGGATAAAGCGATATGGGTTAATTTCCTAAATCAGGACACTTCCTTTCACAGGGGGTTCGAAGACCTGGCTAAAAAAACAGATCAGCCGGTACTTTTCCTCGATATTAAAAAAGTGAGGCGCAGCTATTACGAATTGGAATTTCACGTGATCACGGACGATCCTAAGTCCATGAAGGAGGGCGCAATCGTTACAGAGTTTGCGCGCCTGACCGAAAAAAGAATCCGGGAAAATCCGCCCTACTGGCTTTGGTCCCACAGACGCTGGAAGCACAAAAGAAAGTGAGGATTATAACAGAATTCACTTTCCATTCTGCCCCACTATCATAAGTCTGCAGTTCGCAGTAGCAGCAGGCAGTCCATGACCTTCTAAAACCGATCTGTCCCCTGGTACCGCACACTTCTTAATTCCCGCTTGAACTTGAACCCGGCTCCAGTTCACAGTAGCAGTAGGCAGTCCAAGGCCTTCTAAAATTGACCCGTCAACTGCTAGTGCACACTGCCACTGCACACTGCAAACTTCAAAATGAACTTTCAGCTCCATCCTAAGTCCCCAGTAACCGGTCCCAGTTTTCAGTCACAGGCCTTCTAAAATTCATCTGCCCACTGCCCACTGCCCACCGCAATCTAAAGACTCCGCAACATGTGCAGGCGCTGCTGCGGTTTCTTTTTTTCCTTTTCCTCTCCCTGAATTTATTTAGTCGTCTTTCCGCCCATGGCCGTAAAGACACTGTCTACAGGCTCCCAAAGTTCTATTTTGTTCCCTTCCCCATCCATGATATGCACAAACTTTCCATAGTCGAAAGTTTCAATGCTATCGAGCACAGTCACTCCGTTCTCTTTAAGTTTTCCAACGAGTCCCTCTATATTCTGAACTCGGTAATTTATCATGAATTCTTTTTTTGAGGGTGCAAAATATTCGCTGCCCCGGGTAAAAGGACTCCATTGCAAGTAGTTAATCTCGTCCGGCCGATGCGCATTTCTAAATTCAAAACTTGACCCCCATTGATTGACCTCGAGACCCAAATTCTGAGAATACCATTCTTTTATCTTTTCCGGGTTTTCCGAAAAGAAGAAAACACCCCCGATTCCCGTTACCTTGGGAATCATGTCCTTTGGTGCTTTTGACTGGTCCGCTTGTTTATTGTTTTGTCCCATGGTTTTTGATTTATCATTTGTCGAATGACCTCACAAAACCAAAAGTGTATCGCTGCCTTCCTATGGATTGGGGAACCTGCAAACCATTTGGATTCTCGCTCAATAATCTGAGGCCCTCTGTCTTATTCATCGCTATCAAGAAGGACAGATTCTACTTTGTCGAACTCGAACATTTTTAAACCTTCATCCCATTCCCAGTATTTCCGGGTCTCTTCTACTTCTCCAGTTGGAGATTGAGCAACTGCCACTGTCAATAGAATTTCGCTTTCTTTCTTTGAATCTATATAAGTGCCATTCCCACCCCATTCCTTATCCTCAGGCATTGAATAGACAGAGCCGTCCCGGGTATCAACCATTGCCCCGGTCACACAACCGGAGCCACAACCCCAGGTAATGATCACATAATGGGATGCAAAATTCACCTCAAGTTCATCATATTTTTCGGTCATGATAGTTCTGTAACGCTGCGCTATTGGATTGCTTCCAAAATTTATAGCAGCCTTTATACCGGTTTCGGCTTTTTGAGAGATCTGGCTTACCGGTTCCTGTTTTATTTTAGTTCTGTCCTGGCATGAAACCACGGATAGTGCGAGGAATGAGCATAAGAGAATTTTTTTCATAAAGTCCTTTGATATGTCTGTGAGTTAGTACTCACTTATTTTATCTATTTCAAATAGCCTGGAGGCTTCACCATCTTTTAATTTGTATTGAATTTGGCGCGTTCCACCTGTGGGATTGCTGTTGGAGTCATTTGCCTTATAAATAGGAAATCTACGTACTAAACTTGTCTCCACAATAGCAAATTCATCGTGTCCCATATACCCCACGCCGGCTTCTTTATTTTCAGAAATTTCCGGGAAATAGATTTGACTTATAGACTTTCCATTATTTACGGAATAACCAATTACATTGCCATAACTGCCACTTCCAGCTGAAACGGTATAAATTAACACTTCGGGAAACCCATCCGAATTTAAATCTTCAATTTCTGCATTAACAACTTGTCCGTCTATTTCGAGTGCTATTTTTTGATTATCTATTTCCAATCCTTTCGGTTGAATGATCAGCTCACTAACAGACCCCTCTCCGATGGTTGTTATATCAAAAGTTATATTCTGTAAGGTCAGCGTTTTTTGAAATCCAATGGGTAGTTCTTCCTGACCAGAGTCCTCTTCACCCAAGACTTCTTTGTTTTCAATTTGCTCTTGATTGACCTTTCCCTTTTCGTTCTTGCACGCGATAATTGTTAATACTCCAACTAGAGTAAGCAAGATTGTTTTTAGCTGTTTCATGTTTCTTGTTTGATTCGTATTGCCAATGCTTCTCGGCTATTAAAAGTATTGTTTTTCTTTAGATTATGCTATTTCTCTTCGTCCACTCTTCAAAGGATATTACGCCTAATTCTGGTCTGGATTCGCCATCCAAAATCGCAATGAATTCTAGGTAATGGCCGTCAGGATCAGAAAAATAAATGGCAATTGCAGGCATCCAGGCAAAGACCATTGGTGTGTCCGTTCCGTCATTCATAAAGTTATATGGATTTAAACCGTGGCTTTTTAGAAATTCAGTGGCCTGGTTCAAAATAAAATCTTCATCGCAACGAAAAGCAAAATGTCGTTTGTCAATTTCTGATTTTGGCTTTTCCCAAAGTCCCAACATGGCTTCTTTCGGTTTTCCTGCCCAAAAAAAGGCTGCTCTTCGCTCCTCGTCGTAATGGGCTTGTTTCAGTTTGAGAACCTTAGCATAAAACTCCACCGAGCGTTCCAGGTTCTCAACAAATAAATGAGTTTCATAGATTCCTTTAATCATTTTTCTATCGGTTTTCGGAATACCCTGTTAACTGTTTAATCCCCATTAAATATAGTGTTTATCTATACATACCCTTCTCACTGACACTGCCGGCTGCCACTGCAATAGCCACGTCCAGCTGCCCACCGGTACTGCCAACTGATAACCTTGAACCTTGAACCTTATCCAAGGTCATAAGAATTTTCTGATACCACCCATTTTATGTCATTGATAATCAATTATTTTCCATACCTTAAAAGAATTATTAGCCGCTCCTTTCTCCTCGCTGTTCCCCCCGAATCGTATGGGACTTGCTAACAAGCAACCAGTTTCAATTCTAACCCTCAACCAAACAATTATGAAATTTAAAAAGTTATGGATTTTAGCAATCCTCATGGTTCCCGCATTTTTTATGGCTTGTGATGACTCAGATGACACGGATCCCAAAGATCCGGATCAACCAGACTCCTACACGGTCACTGAAATTGGCACAGGGGCTTTTCTCAATGGTGCCAATGGACTGGATATTGGCCCTGACGGTAATTTATACGTTGGGAGTGTGATTGGTGTTAACATTACCGTTATGGATAAGGAAAACGGTGCGATCTCTGACCGTTTGGGCGCGGAAATGCAGGTAAAAGGTCCTGATGATGTGGTTTTCGGGCCGGACGGATCGCTTTACTGGACAGATATTTTGGTCGGTGAAGTAGGGCGTATGACCCCTGACGGAACCATTACCAAACAGTTTGTGGCCCCCGGGGTTAATCCCATTGGGTTTACCGATGAAGGAAGGCTTTTTGTAGCCCTCTGCTTTTTGGGAGATGGCTTATACGAACTGGATCCCAATCTAGTGGAACCCCCACGGCCCATTATCGTTGCCACCGAAGCGAATCCTTTTCCTTTAGGTTTTTTAAACGCGTTTGACTTTGGGCCAGATGGGCGTTTATACGGACCCCTATTTGCCGCTGGCCTGGTGATCAGCGTAGATGTGGATAGGACGGGTGATCCGGCCTCAGACCCTTTTGCCGATGGATCGGCCCAAGTTGTATCCGGTGGTTTTGTGAATCCCGCCTCTGCAAAATTTGATCCCGAGGGATTGCTTACTGTCGTCGATCAGACGGGGGAGGTCTCTAAAATAGATGTATTGACCGGAGCCGCCACTTTATTCGCCACCCTGGATACAGGGTTGGACAATATGGTTTTTGACGAGGATGGAAGTTTGTACATGTCCAATAATGATCAGGGTTGGGTTGGAGAATTGCTTCCGACCGGATCACTGCGTATCATAAGTCGCGGGGGTATGATTGGCCCGCAGGGCCTTGCTTTTTTAGAAGGTGCAGGTAACGAGGATAAATTGTTTGTGGCCGATCAATATAACATACGGCAACTCAACCGAAATTCCGGGGAAGCAGAAAATAGTTACCGGGCATTTATACTTCCGGGAGAACCTGACGTAGGTGTGGCCACCTTGAATTCTGTGATGAGTCTCTCATCAGATGGTGACGACCTAATTAGTGCTTCCTGGTTCGCCGGTACGGTCCAGGTATGGAACCCTCAGGACGGGGTTACGGAAAGTTACGATATGTCTACCCCAGAGGGCCAGGGTGCTCCTATCGATGCACTTCGGTTGAAT
>CAKZOC010000090.1 GCA_937136025.1 uncultured Bacteroidota bacterium | reverse complement strand
ATGCATGTCCATGCATTGATTCCAGTGGGCTTTGGCAATGTCATTTTTCTTTATTTTACCAATGATTGTTCTGCTAATTTGGTGGCTTCCTTTACGTAGGTGTCGTTCTTCTCTTCAAAAGATGTTTTTAAAATCGAGTCAAATTCCTTAAGTTTAGAAGCCATTAATCCACTTAAAATTCATTTGCGCTATGAAAAAATCGATGCTAAACAGTCTTTTTCTCACCCTCTTCGGGGTTTTAATCCTGAGCGCCCAGGACCATGTTTCCGTTTACAGCGGTTGTGATTTTAAAGGGGACCGCCAGCGGATGTACGAAGGAGAATACGATGACAAAGACCTCACGGTGGGCAACGACCGCATTTCGTCCATACGCGTGCCGGACGGATGGTCTGTTACCGTTTACAAATCACACGATTTTGATGGGTCACATGAAACCTACACAAGTGATGTCCGCTGCCTTCCGGAAAAGTTTAACGATGCCATTTCCAGTATACGGGTATACCGTTCCAAAAACACCAGCGCGGTCACCATTTACAGCGGTTGCGACCTTAAAGGAGACAAGCAGGTGCTTCGGGAAGGGAATTACCGGGACCGGGACATTAAAATCGGTAACGACCGCATCTCTTCGATCCATGTGCCCAGTGGATGGTCTATAACTGTATACAAATCGAATAATTTTGAGGGATCCAGCGAAACGTATACGCGTGATATTCGCTGTCTTCCCGATAAATTCAACGATGCGATTTCCAGCCTGAAGGTACATCGCTCCAACAGCAACCACAACATACAGACCCGTAATTCCAGTGGGAATAATAGTCGTACCCAGCACTCAAATAGTGTTACCTATGATGCCAGAGGGGTAGTTCCCTGCAAGCTCGGACGGGGAAGACCTACATCCAATTGTGATTTTGGGGTAATGCGCCGGGGCGGAGGAGACGCCGATGTGTATGTGAAAAGGGGAAATGGACAGGAACGCGTGATCTACTTTCAGCAAGGCAAGGCTGTAGGGTACGACAGGAATCAGGGCAACAACAATCCCTCCTTCCGGGCCTCAAAAGAAAGCGATCTCTATATCATCACTATTGGGGAAGAGCGTTATGAAATTCCAGAAGCGGTAATTTATGGGGGATAATCCATAGGCGCAATCCTCCGCCAGGATGCCTATATTTGACAAGGCCGAAGATTTGATTCTTTTGGATCCTTTAAAGATAACCTCGTTGAGTTTATGGAGTATTTTCTAATCGCGTCCATTCTGGTATTGCTTTCGGCATTATTCGGTTATTTAAATGTCCGTTTTTTTAAGCTGCCCAACACTATCGGGCTTACGGTCATCAGTATTTTGTTTACCCTGGCGGCCTTCGGACTGAGTTATTTCGACAATTCCCTGTTGCAGGCTGAGAAATATATCATCACCCACATCGATTTTAAGACCGTTCTTTTAGATCTAATGCTCGGCTTTTTGCTCTTTGCCGGAGCCCTGCATACAGACCTGGATAAACTTAAAAAGCACCGCTGGCCCGTTTTATTTTTCGCCACTTTCGGGGTTTTGGTCTCCACATTTCTGGTGGGAGCTGCCACCTATTTCCTGCTTCCTGCGCTGGGTATGGAAGTGCCTTTTGTGTATTGCCTGCTCTTTGGGGCCCTGATCTCCCCTACCGATCCGATTGCCGTGTTGGGAATATTGAAAAAAGTAGGGGCTCCGAAAAATCTTGAAATTAAAATTGTGGGAGAGTCTCTTTTCAATGACGGCGTGGGGGTTGTAATTTTTCTGACCATTTTTGGAATCGCCAATGGAACTGAGGCATTTTCAGTGGTTGAAATCGGAAAACTCTTTGTCGTTGAAGTCCTCGGAGGCGTTGTGCTCGGACTGGTTTTAGGGTTTATCACCTTTCGGATGATGCGGAGCATAGACGACTACGCCATTGAGGTCATCATTTCCCTGGCCGCCGTGATGGGCGGGATCGTTTTAGCACAATACCTGCATGTTTCCGGCCCTTTAGCCATGGTCACGGCGGGACTTCTGGTAGGGGCTACAGAAGCGAGATCTGCGGCCATGTCCGAAATGACGGAGACCTATGTAGATAAGTTCTGGGAACTGGTAGATATTCTTCTTAACACCATCCTCTTTGTGCTTATCGGTATGGAAATCCTGGTGCTCGATTTCGAGAATCAATACATTATTGCCGGGCTTATCATGATACCTATTACTCTGATTTGTAGGTATCTATCCCTTTCGCTGCCTATAAAAATCTTTGAAAAACCCCTTGAGTTCTCACCCAACACGAACATCATAATGACCTGGGGGGGCCTCAGAGGCGCCATTTCTATTGCCCTGGCCCTGAGTCTTACAGAGACCATGTACCGGGATCTTTTCCTGGTGATGACCTACATCGTAGTCATTTTTTCTATTATCGGCCAGGGACTCACGGTCGATACCCTTATTGGAAAACTCAAAAAAAGTAGGCCCTAAGCTCCTTTATGTGACTTATATCACTTTCTGACTTCGAAAAACTTCGGAATTTTGACCTGAAATTCAGGTCGATGGACTTAAAAAAAAGATTATATACCCTCTTATGGGGTTGGTTCTTGTTTTTTTCAGGACTTGCAGGTACACAAGCCCAACATGAGGCTCCTATAGCTTCCGGGTCTGACAATATCCTCGAGGCCGAGTCCGATAACCCCAAGCGGTCGATCGAAGCCCTGAAGGATGTTTTTGGATTGGGTACAATTTCCGGCCACCTGCGAAATTACTTCATGAATACTATAAATCAGGGCTCCCTGACAGATTACTATGCGAATGCCATAGGAGGTGCCATGCGCTTTAGGTCACATAGAATCTATGGCTTCGAATTTGGAGCTGCTGGTATTTTCACCTACAATTTGTTCTCCAACGACCTGAATAAAGTGGATCCGGTAACCGGGGGAATCGCAGATTTTGAACATCAGCTTTTCGATGTATTAGATACCGAAAATTTCAATGATCTCGACCGGCTGGAAGAGCTTTACATTCGCTTCATCTTCAATAATGGCTATGCCATGTTCGGAAGAATGGCGATTCAGGACTCCCCCCTCATGAACAAATCAGATGGGAGGATGAAACCTTTTGCCTTTCAGGGGCTTTGGTTTAATTATAACATTCTGGAAAAACACAGGTTTAACCTCGCATGGATCAATCAAATCTCACCGAGGAGCACCGTGGAATGGTTTGATTTCAAAGAAGGGATCGGGTTATTCAACCAGGGGTTTCAACCCGATGGGGTCGAGGCCGAATACCATGAGCAACTCGAGTCTGAAGGGCTGGCCATGCTCGAGTATCGAACCCGGATTTCACACTTCAACCTGAGCGTTTACCAATGGTATCTCCATAACATCTCCTATACCGGATGGCTAGGGCTGGCTTATGACAAAAATGGGTGGAACCTCGGGGTACAATATGTCCTGCAAATTCCGGATGGTTTTCAGAAAACCCTGCAGTACGAACAGCGCTTCGTTCAACCCGAAGAGCGCGGTCAGGTGCTGAGTGGACAGGTACAGTATTTATCGGATCGTTGGACCTTAAGAGCGGCCTTCTCCCAGGCATTTGCAAGTGGTCGCTTTCTTTTCCCAAGGGAATTGGGAAGGGATCAGTTTTATACATCCATTTCACGATCCCGTATGGATGGTTTTGGAAATACAGGGGTGCTGACATTGGGCGGGAACCACACCTTTGGAGTGGAGCATTTTTCTGCCGGGTTTGACTATACCCGGACTTTTGGCCCGGAAGTCGATGCATTTGAGTTCAACAAGTACAATCTGGATGCTTATCAACAGATAAATCTCAGTCTGAATTACGAATTTAAGGGGTTCTTCGAGGGACTCCATATGGTTTTCCTCTATGTGTACCGCGACAACCTGAATAATTCAGAACCCGAGGTTGTCTTTAACCGGGGGAACCTGCACCAGTTAAATTTTATTACGAACTTTGAATTCTGATACCCGTCAGAACCGCCGCACAGCCTCAAATTGAATTTTTCGAGTATCTTTTCTACGCCAATCCAATGAACGTGGTGGATTTTATTCAAAAAAACCGTTTCGAAGCCTTCCTGCTTTCCTTTTGCCTTCTTCTGTTCGGGAGTCTGTTCTTTCCGCACGGGCTTTTTGAAAATCTTCTGGAACCTGCTTTTCTGATCCTGAATATCAGTACGGGTTTTGCTATTATTTACGCCCTAAAAAAATGGCGGCGCTTTTATACCGTACTCTTTATAAGTACCCTTGTTTTTGAATTAGTGGATTGTTTTTTTGGCTTCAAAGACCATACTTATCTGCAACTTATTCTATTCGCCCTGCTCGCCATATACTATTTGGTGGTGACCTTAAGCATCATTCGTGAGGTATGGCATACCCAGGAAGTGACACGCAATGTCATCTTTGGAGTCATGGGCGGCTTTACAGCTCTTGGCCTTATCTCCTTTTTTATATTCCTGGGAATAGAAATGGCAGAACCCGGATCTTTCTCAGGTCTGGATACTTCCAATCCGACTACTGAAAGCCAGAGTCTGTTATACATGGCTTATATAACCCTTATGAGCATAGGATACGGGGATATCATCCCTAATACCCAAATAGCCCAGAAGGCCACTGTATTAGTGGGCCTTCTGGGCCAATTTTATCTGGTAATCATTACGGGAGTGGTCGTGGGCAAGTACATCAACCAACAGAATAAGTAATGTTCGAGGGACCCCTCCGGATCTTTGCGCGACTTGCTTAAACCATCAAAGATCGAAGGGATAGATATATTTCCATTCTTTAGCCATGTCCACAACCGTCCAGCCGTCTGCCATAGCCTGGTCCAGACCTTTGTCCAATCGGCCGATATGTGAGTCCCGGTCGTACGCCCACTCTCGCTCACTGTCTGTATGATGCACATAGAGCATAAAGGCTCCCTGCGGGTTGCTGGCCGTGTACTGCAACATTTGCAGGTCGCCGTCCGAATTCCCTGCGGCAAAAATGGGCTTTTTGCCAATGTGTTGATCGATGCCTACAGGTTTCCCTTCCTTGTCATCTACAAAATTAATTTCAGGAAGCTTTCGCAATACGGGGTTTCCGTTGTTGTAATCGAATTTGGTTTTTACACTACTTCCGACAATTTGGTGAGAAGGTATCCCATATACACCCTCGGCCCACGGCCGCATAAAATCAATGCCTCCTCCGGAAACTATAAAGGTGGCAAACCCATTATCCCGTAGGTAATCCAAGAGTTCGAGCATCGGCTGATACACCATACTCGAGTACGGTTGATTCGTCTTCGGGTGTTTGGCGGTTTTAATCCAATCCAGCACGGAGGTTTCAAATTCATCTCCTGTCATTCCTGTATGGGATGCCATAACGAGTTTGATTAATCCCGCTTCACCCGCTTCCATCACGGCTTCCATATCTCCTTCAAGCAGCGCCTTAAAAGGTTGCTCATCGGACCATTCAGGGTGATCAGCTGCCATAGCCTTTACACGATCTATGGCAAAGGCCAGTTGAAAATACATAGGTTGCTCAGACCAGAGCGTTCCGTCGTTATCAAAGGTGGCAATGCGATCCTCTTCCGGGACAAAAGAAGGACTCCCCTGAGTCGTCACCTTTTCTACAAAGGCTACTATGGCCGATTTCGAAGGACCTTCATTCCAGGAAGGCAGAGGGTCTGTGATAACTTCAGCGACTTCAGCGGCTGTCTCGGAAAGGTCGTTTTGCTGTTCCTTGCAACTGAAAAAAGTAAGGACAACAAGGAGTGAAAGAAAATAATTTTTTACGCTGTTCATGATTCTTGTTTTAAACTAGACAATTATACTACCATGCGGCTACCCATTCTTGTTCCGGTATGCGGAAACAAATCCCCAGGGTTCTTAAAGGGGTATGCTGCTACACTTATGCAAAAATAAAAAAAGCCGCCCTGGATAAGGCGGCTTTTAAGAAAGTTACATCTTTTATTTACTCGAGGGGATCATATTTTTGATCTGCTCTTCCAATGAGGTCAGACTCCAGTCTCCGGGAACTTGGCTCGGTGGGAAATCTTTCATTGTCATAAGCCATTGGGCGGCATAATTCTGCATTCCACCCAAAGCAAACGCCCGGTCAATATACCAATCCCAATAAATATTAGCTCCCTCCAGGGCCTTTTCAAAGGGGTCTCTTCTGAGATGAAACAGGTATGGACCGCGCAGCTTTACGAAAGGCTCAAACCACAAAGCAAGATGTTGTTCGCGCTGCACCTGGAACATGGCCTTCCATGGACCGTAGCGTAACGCTGCGATTTCTCCGGCATCATTGACATAAATAAAACCTTTTCTCGGGGATTCGTCGACCGTACCCATAAGGTAATCCAATTGATTGACCCCGTCGATATAGTTCTTGAATCGTTTCCCGTTAAGGGTTGCTCCACTCCTGAGTTGATCCGCTACATTAGCATTACCAGCGATGGCAGCGAAAGTAGGCAACCAATCTTCATGAGAGATAAGCCCGTTCCGGGTTTCACCCTCGGGAAACTTACCAGGCCATTTGATAAAGGCCGGCGAACGGTAGGCGCCTTCCCAGCTGCTGTTTTTCTCTCCGTGAAATGGGGTGGTTCCGGCATCTGGCCAGGTGTTGTAGTGAGGACCGTTATCCGTGGAGTAAAATACAATCGTGTTATCGGCAATGCCAAGTTCCTCCAGATAATCAAGCAGCATCCCTACGTGCATATCATGCTCGATCATCCCATCGGTGTACTCGTCGTTTCCTTCGTGGCGACGTTCTTTTGACACGTGTGTACGGAAATGCATGCGAGTACCGTTCCACCAGGTAAAGAAAGGCTTCCCGGCATCACTCTGTTCTTTGATGAATTTTTTTGCAGCAGCAACTGTTTCGTCATCTATGGACTCCATCCGTTTCTTTGTCAGTGCACCTGTATCTTCGATGCGCTGGCCTCCTTTGCCATCCGCCCAGGTATGCAATACACCTCTTGGACCAAAGACTTCCTCAAATTTCTTACCATTGGCCAAAATCATCCCCGTTGGAAAATCTTCATTCTCAGGCTCCTCCTCTGCATTCAGGTGATAGAGGTTTCCGAAGAATTCATCCCAACCGTGCATTGTCGGTAAGTGCTCATCCCGGTCTCCCTGGTGGTTTTTCCCGAATTGTCCGGTAGCGTAGCCCTGACTTTTCATCACCTCAGCGATGGTTACGTCAGTTTTTTGCCACCCCTGGGGCGCTCCCGGCATACCTACCTTGGTCATTCCGGTACGAACAGGAACATTTCCACCAAGAAAGGCTGCACGTCCGGCTGTACAGCTTTGTTGTGAATAATAATCTGTAAAGGAAATACCCGATTTAGCTATCCTGTCAATATTGGGGGTTTTATACCCCATCATGCCGTGGTTGTTGTGGCTGATATTCCAATAACCAATGTCATCTCCCCAAATAACGAGGATGTTCGGTTTTTTCTGTGCGCTTACAGAAGCCATCACAGTAAATAAAAGACTAAAGAGTACTAGTTTTTTCATTGTTTAGAGTGTTATTTCAAGTTAAAGGTTCCACGAAAAAAGAATTTCAGAAATCTTTAAGGGGGGTCAGAAATCTAAAGTATACCTGCTTCTCATCTAAAGGATGGAAGGTCGTAAAAATAAACATTTATTATATCGAAATATTGCAACAATTAAGAAAAAATGATAAATCTCAGGAAATATTCAAATATTTAGAGAGGCTCCTGAGGATTCCCTTGGGGGAGCGTATCACTGGGCGATGTTGCCTTTGAGGGCAGGCCGCCTGAGTCGATGAGACGGCATTTCTCCAAATAATTGATTATAATCTTTTGCGAACTGCCCCAAATGTCGAAAACCGAATTGATAGGCAACCTCCTGAACCCCTACAAAGTTAGGATCCGCCATTTTCAGCATCTTCTGAACCGCAGTGAGTCTCAGGTTCTTGATATATTGGTGT